>JASHUY010000001.1 GCA_030039755.1 Acidimicrobiales bacterium | reverse complement strand
GATCGGCGACGGAACGCCTGAACTGCAGACGCTGATCCTCCCACGCGGCGGACCCGGGCTCGATCCCGGCGAGGTGGGCGAGGAAGTTCTCCGGCTCGGTGTTCTCGTCGAAGCGGCGCACGAGGTACGCGACGGCCGACTCGAAGTCGCCTCGGCGCACCACCGGCGCGTACAGGAGGACAACGCCCGCGACCCGTGACACCGCCTCGGCCTCGGCGACCGCCATCCCTTCCAGCATCTCGATCTCTACCCGCCCCCCGCCGGTCTCGCGGTCGAGGATGAGCGCCCAGGCGACGTCGAAGAGGTTGTGACTGGCGACCCCGACGCGCAACGCCCCTGCATTGCGGGGCTCGAGCGCGAGGTCGAGCAGCCGCTTGTAGTTGGCGTCCACTTCCTCTTTCGTCGGGTAGGGAGCCTGCGCCCAGCCGCGCAGCTCGGCCTCCACGCGTTCCATCGCGAGGTTCGCGCCCTTCACCAGCCGGATTCGGATCGGGGCCCCGGTGCGCGCGTGGCGTCGCCGGGCGAACTCGCACAGATGCCCGAGCACCGACGCGGAGTCGGGGAGATAGGCCTGCAATGCGACGCCGGCGCAGAGTCGCGAGAACTGCGGTTCCTCGAGGAGCGACGTGAAGGTGTCGACGGTGAGGTGGAGGTCGCGGTACTCCTCCATGTCGAGGTTCACCAGCTTCGCCGGGTCGTGACGCGCTGCGGCCTCGAGGATCGGGCGGAGCCGGTGACGGACCTCGTCGAGGCTCTGGTCGTACGCGAGCACGTCGAGCTGGGAGTACAGCGCGGACAGCTTGACCGAGATGCACTCGACCTCCGGGCGCTCGAGCAGCTCGAGGACGTGGCGGGCCCGCTCGCGCGCCTGGCGCTCGCCGAGCACCGCCTCCCCCAGCAGGTTCACGTTCGTGCGCATGCCCTGTGCTCGCCGGCGGTTCAGGTGGCGCCGGAGGGCTGCGGGCTCGGCGGGGAGCACGAGGGCCGCGAGCTCACGGCGCAAGCGCGCCGACGTGAGCGCGACGACGGGCCCGGGCGCCACCGGCGCGAGCCGAGCCGCAAGGCGGAGCGCCAGACGGTCGGCGGGGCCGGCCATCGCTGGCGAGGGGTACGTCCGGACCAGCTCCGCAAGGCGCGCGGCGGCGCGCCTCGGTGTGCGGATCCGCAGCACCTGGTCGGTGAGCTCGAGGAGGAAGGCGCGGCTCGCGTCGTTCGCGACGAGTACCCCGATCCGCCGGCGCCGGCGCCGCTCCGTCGGCCGCATGCGGGCCCGCGCCTCGCGCAGCAACGTGGCGGCGAGCTCCTCCGCCTCGTCGCATCGTCTTTCGTCGTCGGGGGAGAGGGCTCGCACTGCACTGCACCGTACCGGTCCGCGCCGCACGCGCGTCTGGATGCCGGGCACCACGGCTCCTTGCCGGCGCGCGCTCCCCGGGGCTGGACCCGTCAGCCGGATCCCATGTGGTGCCGGTAGCGGGCGAGGGTCGTCGGGTCGAAGGCGACGAGCAGGACCTCGCGCACGACGGCGCTGCGCAACGACCTGATCGTGCGCACCGCGATGCCCGCAGCGCGCTCGGACGGGAACCCGTAGACGCCCGTGGAGATCGCGGGGAAGGCGATGGAGCGCGCACCGAGCGATTCGGCGACTTCGAAGGAGCGCCGGTAGCACGACGCGAGCACCGCCTCCTCGCCGCGCGCACCGCCGCTCCACACCGGGCCGACGGTGTGGACGATCCAGCGCGCGGGAAGCCCGAAGCCAGGCGTCGCCTTCGCGTCCCCAGGCTCGCAGACCCCGAGTCGACGGCAGGCGGCGCGCAACTCCGCCGGTCCCGCTGCCCGGTGGATGGCGCCGTCGACCCCGCCGCCCCCGGCGAGTGCCCTGTTGGCGGCGTTCACCACCGCGTCGACCTGCAGGGTCGTGATGTCCGCGAGGACCGCGGCGAGGAACGGCGCAGGGGGTGCGGTCGTCGTCTCGGCGACAGGGTCGTGGTCTTCCTGCGGGCTCACGGCGACAGGACGGTACCCGGCGCGCCGGCGGAGCCGACGTCACCGTTCATGTCGTCGTCGACCGGTGCCGACGTGCCCTCCACGCCCTCGTCGACGGCGGCCGAGGCGGCGGCAGAGGCGGCGGCAGAGGCGGGGAGCCGAGCGGCCCGCCGGGGTGGTCGGCTCGCGAGGTAGCAACCACCCAGGACGAGGACGAAGCCCGCGGCCGTCGCCGGCCCGAAGTGCTCGCCGAGCACCGCCACGCCCAGGACGACGGCGATCGCCGGGTTCACGTACGTGACGAGCGTGGCGCGCATGGCGCCGACCTCGCTGATCAGGGCGAAGAAGAGCAGGAACCCGACGATGGTGCAGACCACGGTGAGTGCCGCAGCCGACTCGATCACCGAGGCCGAGAGCGGTCTTGCAGGCAGTTCGAGCAGGGCTGCCGGCGCGTACCCGATCGCGCAGAGCAGCACCGACCACGCGATCACCCCGAGAGGAGGCACGCCGCGCAAGCGGTGGTCGACCAGCCACGGGCCGATCGCATAGCCGACGACGACCGCACCGAGCGAGAGGACGGAGAGGAGCTGGCTGCCCGCGACCGAGAAGCCGACGAGCACGCCCACCCCCGTGATCCCGACGACGAGGCCGGCCACGCGACGGAGGTCGACGTGCTCGGAGCGCGTCGACCACGCCAGGACGGCGGCGACGAGCGGCACCGCGGCGACGAGCAGGCCGCTGAGCGAACTGGGCAGTCTCCGTTCCGCGTTGAACAGGAAGACCCAGGGGATCGCGAGCTCTGCCACCGTGTAGGCGAGCAGCGCGCGCCAGCGGCGGATGGCGGGGACCAGGGCTCCACGAGCGGCCGCGAGCGGCACGAGGACCAGCGACGCCCCGCCGGTGCGGATGAACACGAGGAGCGGCGGGCTGATCTCCCGCACCGAGATCCTGATGAGCAGGTAGGGGAGGCCCCAGATGACGCCGACGGCGACGAAGTACGCCCATCCACGGCGGGTCATGGGCGGGCGAGGGCAGTTCGCTCAGCTGCGCACGCGGGGCACCTGGAACCGCGCCACGGAGAACCCGAGCAACACCGGGATGTCGACCGCGAACACGAAGAGCGACAGCGTGAGGAGGACGAGCATCGATCCGCGCGTCCCGTCGTAGACGAAGACGTACTCGAGGATGCCTGCGATCACCAGGTAGGCGAGGGACGTCCACTTCACGACGACGAAGAAGGTGTTCCAGGCGAACTGCCGGAGGCCGGCGACCAGGGCGACGGCGAGGAGCAGCACACCCCCTGCGGCGGCGACCAGCCCGACCGCGGGGCCGAGCGGCGCGTGACGCGGAAGGTACGCCGCCAGGTAGATCCCGCTCACCAGCACGAGCGCCATCGACGTGACGCACACGAGCGGGATCGGCGGCCTGCCGCTGAAGGCGTCGTAGGGCGCGGGCGCACCCTTTGTCGGGATGCGCGCGTCCTGGGGGTCGTCGACGTCCACCTCGGCCCCCGTCATCCGGACGCGAGCCTGGACATGATGACGAGCGTCGCGACCTGCATCGCGCCCGTGACCCCGGCGGCGTAGATGAACCTCCGCATGAGCCGTCCGATCAGCTCGCCGTTCGGCTGCGGCTTGCGGAACTCGAAGAGCACCGCAAGGTTGGCAGGCTCGAGCAACCCGATCGCCACGACGGCCATCACCGCGACCACGATCATCGACGCGACCAACCATCCGTGTGTCGGGTAGGCGGTCGAGAGGTTCCCGAGATGCCGTGCGAGCTGCCATCCGGCGGCCAACGTGCAGACGACGAGCGTCGGCATCAGCACGACCATCTTCGGCATGAGCCGCTTCGAGAACTCCACGCGTGCCGGAACGGACATCTTCGCCATGATCGGCCCGATCACGAAGCCGAGGAAGAGGTCGATCGCCGTCCACAACGCTCCGCCCGCGACGTGGAAGAAGTCGATCGCCCAGAGCCAGTTGCCGGCGATCGCGATCACGAGCAGCACGAGCACCGCGGCGACGACCGGAAGCGCGCGCAACGGGACGATCTGGAACGGGGGTGCCTCCGCCGCCGCGACCGGCGGTGGCACGGTCACGCGTTCCCGCGTGAGGTCTGTCCTGGTCAGTGCCATCCTCGGGGCCCCTCCCTCCGCGATCGCGCCGCCGTGCGTGCAGGTTCCGCGAGCTCGAGACTCCCTCCGCACGTGATCGCTGCAACGATACACACCGGACGGTGAGGTGGCGTATGGCTCGGGATGCCCTTCGGCTCGACGGCCGCCGGGTCGTGGTGACCGGCGCGACCAGCGGCCTCGGTGCGGCCATGGCAGCGGCGCTCGTCGCCGCCGGCGGGTCGGTCGGCGTCGCGGCGCGGCCCGGACCGCGCCTCGAGGAGGCGGTCGCCCGACTCGGCCGGTCGGGTTCCGCGGTGGCGGTTCCGGTCGATGTCCGTGACGCGGACTCCGTGACCCTCGCGCTACGTGACGCGATCGTCGGCTTGGGCGGCGTGGACATGGTGGTCAACAACGCCGGCATCGGCATGCGCAAGGTCAATCCACGGTTCCTCGAGCGCCCTCAGCCGTTCTTCGAGGTGGACCCCGCTGCGTTCGACGACGCCGTCGCGACGAACCTGCGCGGCTACTTCCTCGTGGCGCGCGCCTTCGCGCTCCACTTTCTCGAGCAGGGCGCCGGGCGGTTCGTGAACGTGTCCGTGAACGAAGCGACGATGGTGCGGCGCGGTTTCGTTCCCTACGGCCCCTCCCGTGCCGCCTCGGAGTCGCTCAGCGCCATCATGACCGAGGACCTTCGCCCCTTCGGGATCGCGGTGAACATGCTCCTTCCGGGGGGCGCGACGCGAAGCGGGATGATCCCCTCCGAGCTGCCCGACGACCGCCCGCCCGTCCTGCCGGCCGAGATCATGGGGCCGCCCGCGGTCTTCCTGGCGTCCTCGGAGGCCGACGGGCTCACGGGCGCACGGATCGTGGCCAGGGAGTTCGACGCATGGCTCGCCGACTACCGCGCCCGACGAAGCGGGGGTGGGCCCGGCGCACGACCGTGAGCCCAGGGGTTCCCGGCTCGTGCGGCCGCAGGCGTAACCTGTCGGGCGATGGAGCTGCTGGTGGTCCGGCACGCACACGCCGGGGCCAAGGACCGCTGGCGGGGCGACGACCAGCTCCGTCCCCTGAGCCTTCGTGGTCGGAGAGAGGCGCTTGCCCTCGTCGACCTGCTCGCGCCGTACGGGCCTCTTCAGGTCGTGTCGAGCCCCCTCATGCGATGCGTCCACACCGTGGAGCCGCTCGCCACGTTCCTGGGGCTCCCGATCGAGGAGACCGAGGCGCTCGGACCGCAGGCCGACCGGGAGGCCGCCCGGCTGCTCCGGTCCTTGGCGTCGGCGCCCCATGCCGTCGTGGTCTGCACGCACGGAGAGACGATCGAAGCGCTCCAGCGACGGCTGGCCCGCCCTGGCAAGCTCGCCTTCGGGCCGGGGGGTGCGCACGAGAAGGGGTCGGTGTGGCTCCTCCACGGGTCGGGTGGGCGGTTCACGTCGGCGACGTACCTGCCTCCGGGCCGTCCCCCTTACGCCGGGCACGCGTCCGGCGGCCGTGGGGCCCGTGCAGCGGGCGCAGTGGGAGACGAGGCGAAAGTCTGAGCGACGTGCGGCGCGGTCACCTGGGAGCGGGTGCGGGCGGTGCGGGAAGTCCGCCACGACCGGCGAAGGCCAGCACCGCGTCGCCTCCTGTCCCGCCGGTCACGAGGAGCAGTCCGTCGGCGACCGAGGGCGTCGGGAAGTGGTTGTCGTTGGAGCCGATCGAGAGTCGCACCACGGCGGCGCCGCTCGTCGGGCCGATCCCGTACAGGGCGTCGCCTCCGATGGACCATACGAGCCCGCCCGCGACGACCGGAGGCTTGTCGGGAACTGTGTCGCCCCCGACCGTGCGGGCTGCGTCCCAACGAACGGACACCGAGTCGGACCCCGCGGCCAGGGCTTCGACGCCGGACTGGCACGCCACGTAGACGACGTCGCCGAGCACCGCGTCCCCACCGTCGGCGTCGGTCCCGTCGCAGGCGGGCGCCGAGGAGATCTGGCCGCCGACGCCACCGAGCTTGGACGCGCGCAGCAAGAACGCGGTGTAGGACTTTCCGACCTGCACGATCTCGCCGTCGGCCAGGAGGGCAGGGGCGGTGGACCCGAGGTCGCGGTCGTCCGCGTTGTCCGTTCCCCAGTCCCTCGGGGCGAAGATCCCACGCCTGCCGAGGGACGTGCTCAGCTCCACGACCGAATCGCTGCCGTCGTAGGTGCCGGAGGTCGCGGCGCCGTTCCCGGTGGCCACCCACAGCTCGCCGTCCTGGCCGACTTCCGGCGCCGCCCCGCCCATCCAGACCGCACCCTGGCGGTCGCCGGGCAACGTCACGGTCTCGTAGCGCCGCGTGGGCCCGCTCCCGTCCGCCGGCGCGGAGACCACCCAGCCGTGGTAGGGGCCGCAGTCGCCGTAGTTCCCTCCGAAGCCGAAGACGATCTGTCCGTCGTCGAGCGCGAGCCCCGTCCGCTGCAGGATCGCCGCGGTGTCCACCCCGGGCGGGTCGACGGTACGGTCGAGGAGCACCTTCCCCGAGTACAGGTCGAGCCCGACGAGGCGATGCGAGGGCCTGCCGTCGACGAGCTCGTCCGCGACGGCGAAGACCTCGCTGCGGGCGAGATCGATGACAGGGGTGCCCGTGATGCCGACAGTCGGGGCGATGTCCCCGCACGGCAGGTCTGCGGCCGGCACGGGGGTCGCGAGGTGGTTCGACCAGAGAATTGCCCCCGAGTCGGCGGCCAGCGCGTAGATCGTGTCGTCCTCGGTCGCGACGAGCACGCGCCCCGCCGCCTCGAGCGGCTCGCCGTACACGGCGCCGTCGAGACTCGGTGACTGCCATGCCCGTGAGGGCGCCGAGAGGTCGACCGCGTCGGTCGCGACGCCCCCGCCGTCCGCTTCCGCGTGGTACACCACCCATTGGGTCGAGGAGGCCGGCGTCGCCTGGGGCGTCGCGGGCTCCCCGTCGCGCCGTGAGTAAGGCGTTTCGGGCCCAGGGCGGGCGCGTGCAGCCGAGACCGGCGTCGCAGCGGCGCCGAACAGGGTGGTGGCGACCGCCGCGGCCGCAACGAGCGCGTGCCAGGTTGCGTGCCCACCGACTCCCGCGCGGCTTCCGGCACGGCCGTACATACCTACTCGTGCAGCGTAGGCAGTCGGCACGTTCCTGCGGCGCGTCGGCCGCCCCAGGGGACCCTCGCCGCAGGGGGACCCACGCCGCAGGGGACCCACGCCGCAGGACCGCCACACCGCAGGCCGGCGTGGACATGCGAACAGACGTTCGGTAGACTCGCCGCGGATGTTGCAGGACACGCTTTTCTCGGCCGGGGAGGAGGTCCTTCTCCGCCCGGTCTCCGAGGGCTTGGCCCGCACGGCACTCGGGCAGGGGGCATGGCTCGATTTCCGACCGGGCTGGGTCGGGGGCGCGGGGGAGCTGTTCACCCGCCTCGAGAATACGGTGCCCTGGAGGTCGGAGCGTCGAGCGATGTACGAGCGCGTGGTCGACGTGCCGAGGCTCGCGTGCTTCTACGACGCGGGCGTCTCGCTCCCGGATCCGGCTGTCGAGGAGATGCGTGGCGCCCTGAGCGCGCACTACGGGCCCGAGCTTGGAGAGCCGCTCGAGACCGTGGGTCTCTGCTTGTACCGCGACGGCAACGACAGCGTCGCCTGGCACGGCGACCGTATCGGGCGGTCCGCGCACGCCGACACGGTTGTGGCGATCGTCTCCCTCGGCGCGACCCGCCGGTTCCTCCTGCGTCCCCGTGGTGGAGGGCCGGCAAGACGTCTCGAGGTGTCGGCGGGCGACCTCCTCGTGATGGGCGGGAGCTGTCAGCGCACCTGGGAGCACGCGATCCCGAAGAGCAGGCGCCCGACGGGCCCACGCATCAGCATCCAGTTCCGCCCGCATGACGTCCGGTGAAGGGTGGTTTGAGGTCCGGTCCTCGTCGGTAGAATTCCCTTGCCTGGCCCCAGGCCGGGTGCCAGCCAAAGACGAGGCCCCTGGTAACCCCCCTCCGCCCCAGGGGCTTCGTCGCGGTGGCGCACGTTCGTCCCTCACGCTCCCCGGCCGGGCGTCCGTCAGGGCCTGAGCTCGGGGAAGTCCTCCTCGCGCCACTCCGAGGCGCGCGAGGGATGCGCCTCCTCACGTGCGCGCAACTCGACGCGCCGGATCTTGCCGGAGATGGTCTTCGGGAGCTCGTAGAACTCGACGCGGCGCACCCGCTGATAGGGCGCGAGCCGTGCGCGCGCGAAACGGAGAAGTTCGA
Source organism: Acidimicrobiales bacterium (assembly GCA_030039755.1). Lineage (GTDB taxonomy): Bacteria > Actinomycetota > Acidimicrobiia > Acidimicrobiales > RAAP-2 > JAJYVT01. Next base: position 8,475 of record JASHUY010000001.1, on the reverse strand, counting down.
GCGCAGTGTCCCGGGATGCCTCCACCCCGGGTGACAGCGCGACGTAGGCCTTCGGCACGCAGAGGCGAAGCTCGTCGGGCGAGGGCACGACCGCCGCTTCTGCGACCGCTGGATGCTCGATGAGCACGCTCTCCACTTCGAACGGGCTGACCTTGTAGTCGGAGGACTTGAAGACGTCGTCGGTGCGGCCGACGAAGGTGATGTAACCCTCGTCGTCGCGGACCGCGACGTCTCCGGTGTGGTAATAGCCACCGGCCATCGCCTCCTGCCCGCCGTCGCGGTAGCCGGCCATGAGGTTGAGCGGGCGCGCCGCGAGGTCGAGGCAGATCTCTCCCTCACCGGGCCCCTCGACGGGCGCCCCGGTCGCGACGTCCACGAGCACCGTCGGCACACCCGGGATGGGCCGGCCCATGGAGCCCGGTTTGAGCGGTGCGCCGGGCGGGTTGCCCACCGCCGCGGTGGTCTCGGTCTGGCCGTACCCGTCGCGGATCGTGAGGCCCCACTTCTGGCGCACTTGCGCGATGACCTCGGGGTTCAGCGGTTCCCCTGCTGCCACCAGCTCCCGGAGTGTGCCCGGACCTCCGGACAGGTCCGACTTGATGAGCATCCGCCAGACGGTGGGTGGCGCGCAGAACGTCGTGACGCGTTCCTCACGCAATCGGCTCAAGAGGACGCCCGGGTCGAATCGCGAGTAGTTGAGCACGAGCACGGTCGCCTCCGCCGCCCACGGCGCGAAGAAGGACGACCACGCGTGCTTCGCCCAACCGGGTGACGAGATGTTGCAGTGCACGTCACCGGGCCGGATCCCGACCCAGTACATCGTCGAGAGGTGACCGACCGGGTACGACACCTGCGTGTGCTCGACGAGCTTCGGTCTGCTCGTGGTGCCGGAGGTGAAGTAGAGCAGCAACGGGTCGTCCGCCGAGGTCTGGGGATGCGACACGGGCGCGGCATCCAGACCGTACGCATCCTCGAGATCGCGCCAGCCCGGTGCGCGCCCGACCGAGATCCGTCCGAAGTCGCCCGCCACCTCGTCGAACTTGGGAGCGTCCGCCGGGCTGCAGATGACGAAGCGCGCCCCCGCACGCGTCAGGCGGTCGGGCAGGTCGGACGGGCCGAGCGCGGTCGCCGTCGGCACGATCACCGCGCCGAGCTTCATCGCTCCGAGCATCGACTCCCAAAGGGCGACCTGGTTGCCGAGCATGACGATGAGCGGATCTCCCGCGCGCACCCCCACCTCGCGCAGCCACTGGGCGACCTGGTCGGACCGCGACGCGAGCTGGTCGAACGTGCACGCCCGGCGCGTCCCGTCCTCTTCGACCGTGACCAGGGCGAGACGCTGGTTCCCCCGGGCGACACGGTCGAACCAGTCGTGCGCCCAGTTGAACACCGGTCCCACCTTCGGGAACGAGAACTCGGCCATCGCCCTGTCGTACCGGTCGCGCAAGGCGATCAACTGGTCTCGCGCGGCGCGGTATGCCGCGGTGGGCGACCGGTCGGCTGTCATGCCCGCTGGTGTCGACTCGGGCAGACCTGGGGAACGGGGGGCGCCTGGCGGCGCGGGGATCAGGCCGAGAGTCCGGGCGCGTCGGCTGTACCGCTGTCGACGCTGACTGCACTGATGTCGGCGAGGACCCGTGCGACGTAGTCACGGTCCTCGCCGCTGATGCGGACGACGGCCTGGGCCCACTCGCTCACCGTGCGCCGACGCACGGCCTCGAGAAGCTGCGTGCCCCCGTCAGTCAGAATGATCTGCAGCTCGCGCCGATCGCGGCCTCGCCGATGGCGCACGATGAGCTGTCGCTCGGCCAGCGTGTCACACAGACGGGTCGCCGTCGACGGCGCGATGGAGAGCGCGTCGGCGAGATCGATCAGCCTCGACTCGCCGAGCCGTTCCAGCCGGTCGAGAAGCCGCAACTGGGTGGTCGTGATCCCTCCGCCGAGGTCGTTCAACGCGTGGTCGCCGATCGCGCGCAACATCGACTGCGCAGCGTCGATCGCTTCTACGAATGCGATGACGCCGTCACCGGAGGCGGACCGGGGGGAGCGGTCCGACAGCGCCGTCATCTCGCGCCCCCATGAGTATTTACCGGATGCATCAATTCCCCTCCGCTCATGAAGTGCCGGGAGCTGCCGGCCGGATTACTCTGGCACAGGCTAGCCGAACGACAGGTTCGGCGCGGGGAATCGGCAGCGTCCCGCGCTCCGCTTCCGTGGCAAACAGTTCCCGAACGAGGTGCGCCGATGGACGCCGAAGCCTACGCGGACATGCTGCCTTGGCTGGTGTTCATCGTCGTCGACCGGAAGCTGGGGCTCGGGGTCGCCTGGGCCGCCGGCGGGGCGCTCGGCTGTGACGCAGGGCTCGTGGCGTGGTCCTACTTCCGCGGACGGTACGCGCTCCTGCCCCGGGTCGCGTTGGGGATCTTTGCGGTAAACCTCATCCTGGCGATCGTCTTCCCTGCCTGGAACCACCAGGTGAGCCTCCCCCGGGCTCTCGTCGTGGCGACGCTGGGCGTGCTCGCGTTCGGCTCGCTGCGCTTCACGCCGCTGAGCGAGGGTTACACCGTCCCGCTCGTCGCCCCGGGGATCCGCGACGACCCCCGTTTCCGCAGGGTGAACGTCGAGATGACCCTGGCGTGGGGCGTCGGAGCCCTCGCGGTCGCCCTCGCGAGCGGTACGACCGCGCTGCTGGCCGGCCACGTCGCCTTCACGCTCCTCGACTGGGTGGCGCCGCTCGTGCTCGCCACCATCACGATCCTGTGGGTCGCGCGGCGTTGGGAGTTGTTCCGACTCTCCGTCGACTCCCTTCCCATCGGGAACCACGCGGGAGAGCCCGGAGTCCCGTCCCACCTCCCGACGCGCATCGCCATGGGATCCCATGTCTCGCAGCCCCTCTTCCAGCGCGCCGTACCGCCGCTCAAGCTGGCGGAACCCGCGGAGGATCTGGAGCCCGGCGTGGACGACGCGCCGGGTGCGGTCATCCGGCAGCTGCCGGTCCGCCACCGCGACGCGGGAGCCGCCGGGTTCGACTAGGGCCGCGCCGCCGGCGTCAGGTCGGGCAGACCCTGACGCTCTTGGCCCGGAGGATCCGGCTCACCGACTCGTCCGCCTGGGTCCGGGGGATCGCGCCGTCCGCGATGGCCCGGGCGAGCGCGTCGACCACGGGTTGCCATGTGGACGCGTCGATCATCGGCATGTCCGCACCGGCACGTACAGCGGCGACTGCAGCTCCTGCCTCGCTGTAGCCCGCACCGGAGATCGCCCCGGCGCTGAGCGAGTCCGTCATCGCGACACCGTCGAAGTGCAGTGTCGTCCGCAGGAGCGCGTACGTGGCAGGGGAGAGGCTCGCGGGGAGGCCGCCCGTGAGCCCCGGCACGATCGGGTGACCGACCATCACCACCGGAATGCCGGACGCGACCGCGCCCATGAAGGGGATGAGGTCGTCGGTGCGCAGCTCGGAAAGCGGAGGGTCCGTGGCCGGACCTGTGTCCGTGTCGGCCGACGCGTGCCCGAGGCCGGGGAAGTGCTTGCCGACGGCGATCACGCCGGCGTCGCGGAGCCCTGCTGCGTAGGCGGAGCCGTACTCGGCAACCACCTCGGGTGTCTCGCTGAAGGAGCGTTGCGACTCGTCCGCGACGGTGTCTGTGGGCGAGGCGGTGTCGAGGACAGGTGCGAGGTCCATGGTGATCCCGAGGTCACGGAGCGCGTCCCCGCGCGCTTCCATGGCCGACTCGACCTGCGCGGGGGTCCATTCCGCGGCCATGTCGCGTTCCGAGGGGATCGTGCCGAGGACGTTCGCAAGGCGCGAGACCGGGCCTCCCTCTGTGTCCGTCGACATCCAAGGCTCGACCTGCCGGGCGTCCGCCGCGTCAGAGTCGAGCTCGGTGAGTGCAGTGCGCAACGCCGGGCCGCCTGTCGCAGCCGGCTCCCCCAGGAACACGAAGCCTCCAACGCCCGCTTCAGCTTCGGGCGCGAGCGTCTGTGCCGCTGTGAACTCGGCGATCACCATCAGCAGCTCCTGGGCGATCCGTGTCGCGGACCAGCGCGTCGGCGGCGTCACGCACGAGCCGCCGGGTGTGCCGGTCGAGGTCGACGACGTCGTGGTGGAGGTCGTCTCCGGCGTCGACGTCGCCGAGGTGGAGGTGGAGGTGCCCGGCGCTACCGACGAGGTCGTCGGCGCGCTGGACCCGCCCGGGGGCGTGGCGCACGCCGAGAGCACGAGACCTGCGAGGCCGAGGAGGAGTCCCGAAAGGAGGACACGGCGCGCGCCCGAGCTGGCGGCACCCCGCCGGCGACCGCCGTGGGGGCTGGCGGACTCGGGCTGCACCGTCAGTCGTCGCGACGCTCGAAGAGCCCGCGGACATAGGCGGCCTGTCCGACGTGCTCGAGGTCGTCGGCGAGCACGCTGACGAGGCGGACAGCCAGGGTGACGTGGGGGTCCCATCGCGTGTCGACGACCCGGTCGAGGTCCGGGTCACCCAGACCTCGCAGATACGCAACGGTCGATGCGTGCACCGCATCGTGGTAACCGAGCAGAAGGTCCAGCTCCACCGCGACGGCGGCCGCATCCTCGGCGTCCTGGCCGTAGCCGGTCTCGAGCCTGTCGAAGGGGAGCGCGAACCGGACGTCCCAGCCCTCCGCCGTCCACTGTTGCTCGGAGCCGGCGACGTCCGCCACGTGGTCGTCCTGGACCCTCGTGAGGTGCCAGACGAGCCATCCGATCGGATTCGCGCCGTTGCCCGGCCGGAAGGTCAGGGCATCGAGCGAGAGTCCCTTCAGGACGCCGTGGACGGTCTCGTGGACGCGCCCGAAGCCGTCGACGAGCAGCTCGGAGGTGGTGGTCATGGTCCGCTCCTTTCGCTTCGTGTCGCCAGTCTTCCTGTGGCCGGTCTCTCCCTGTCGCCAGTCTTCAGGTTCGAGGCCGTCCGGGCGATTCTCTGCCGAAGTGGGCCGCGAACCAGTCCGCGGCGAGCCCGGCGACGCGCTCGAGGGTCCCCGGCTCCTCGAAGAGGTGGGTCGCACCCTCGACCACGGCGAGCTCGCGCTCACAGCCCATCGACGCCAGAGCCGCTCGGTTCGTCCGGAGGACGTCCGGGTCGTTTCCGCCCACGACGAACAGCGTGGGGGCCCGGACCCCGTGCAACCGTGCTGCGGCGAGGTCCGGTCTGCCGCCGCGCGCGACGATTGCGCCGATCGGCGCGCCGGGCTCGCCGGCAGCCCACAGCGCGGCGGCCGCGCCGGTGCTCGCCCCGAAGTAGCCGATGGGGAGCAGGGGCTCGAGCGCGCGCACCTTCTCCGTCGCTGACGCGAGCCGATCCGAGAGCAGCTCGATGTCGAAGGTGCGTGCGCCCTCTTCCGCTTCCTTCGGCGTCAAGAGGTCGAACAGGAGCGTGCCGAGACGTGTACGGAGGAGCCGACTTGCGACGGCTTGGTTCCGTGGGCTCACCCGGCTGCTGCCGCTCCCGTGCGCGAAGACCACGACGCCGATCGCCTGAGACGGGACCGACAGCCGTCCGCGCAACGCTTCGCCTGTCGCGAGCGGGATCGACACCGGCGTCTCGGTCCGCCCGGGGCCGCGTGCGCTCGTGGGGCTCGCGCGCGCGGCGGCCCCGTCGAGAAGCGCGATGACCTCGTCGTCGCTCGTCTGGGAGAAGTTCTCGTACCACTGGCCGATCGCGAAGAAGGGTTCGGGCGATTCCACGCAGACGACCTCGTCCGCGACGCCGCGGAGTGATCCAAGCGTCGCCGAGGGGATGACCGGTGCAGCGAGGACGACACGGGACGCGCCCATCGCACGGACCACCCGGCAGGCGGCGGTCGCGGTCGAGCCGGTGGCGATGCCGTCGTCCACGACGATGACGGTCCGGCCGCGGAGGGGGACCCGGGGCCTCTCTCCGCGGAAGGTCCGCGCCATGCGGTCGAGCGCGACCCGCTCGCGCGCTTCGATCGAAGCCACGTCGTGCTCGCCGACCGCGGCGGCCCGCCGTACGTCCTCGTTCACGACGAGCACGGCCCCTTCTCCGATCGCCCCGACCGCGAGCTCGGGTTGGTACGGAACTCCCAGCTTCCGGACCAGGATCACGTCGAGTGGCGCATGGAGCGCGCGGGCGACCTCCGCGGCGACCGGTACGCCGCCGCGTGGCAGGGCGACCACGGCGGGCCGAACACCGCGAAGAGCCGAGAGCCTGGCCGCCAGCCGGCGCCCCGCGTCCGCACGATCGCGGAAGACGACCGGCGCCTTCCGGTCACGCCCGCCACTTCCGAACGGGTCGAGCTCGCCCAACGCTCGACGACCAGCGGTACCCGTCAGCGCGCCGAGCGCGCCTGCAGTTGCACGGTTCCAGTCTTCCGCGTGATGCGCCAGGGTCCAAGGCCCAGTGCGCGGTGCCCTCGAGATCGATGTCGCGTCACCTCGGGAGCAGGCCGTGAGGACCCGCTCCTCGGCGCCGGCGCACCCCGCGCCTGGGCGTTGCCCGGCGGTGCGTGCCATTGTGCAGCCACTGGTGACGGCGGGTTGCGAGGAGTTGCCGTGTTGCCGGATGGGTCGAAGACCGAGAGAAGGATGGGCCCGAGGCAAGCGGGCGTCTGCGCGGGACAGCGGAGAGGCGAGCCAGGGGGTTCCCCGCCCGGCTACCCGCGTAAGGCCGTCCGCGAGGTGCGGATCCACAGTGGACAGCAGGTGCATGTCCGACCCGTCCGTCCCGACGACGCCGCGGCGCTCGTCGCGTTCCACGCATCGCTGTCCCCACAGTCGTTGCACCTGCGCCTCTTCAACTTTCGTCCCGCGCTCACCGCAAGAGAAGTCGAGCGCTTCACGCACGTCGACTACGTCGATCGTCTCGCGCTGACCGTGCTGTCGGGCAACCGGCTCATCGCGGTAGGCCGGTACGAACGACGTGCCGGGACCGACGAGGCCGTGGTGGCGTTCGTCGTCGAGGACGGCTACGAGCGCCAGGGGATCGGGACGCTTTTGGCGGACGAGCTCGCACGCGCCGCGCGGGTGCAGGGAATCCGAGTGTTCGTGGTCGACACGCTCGCCGACGACGTCGCGGCACTCGAGATGCTCCGTGGCACCGGCTTTCCCGTCGAGGCTCACTTCGAAGAGGGGCTCGTGAAGGTCAGGTTCCCGATCGACCCCGTCCCCGCGTACCTCGACGCGCTCGCGCGGCGGGAAGCCGACCGGCTGGTCGACGTGGGAGAGAGGGGCAGGAGGCACGGCTCCCCGTGTTGATCCTGGCCGGTCCTGTCGGCGAGGTCGAGCACGACGGCGGGAGGCATCCGGAGTGTCCCGCACGAGTCGGCGCCGTGCTGCAGGGGATCGAGGACCTGAGATTGGGGGGCGACCTCGTGAGGGTGGATGCCCGTCCCGCGTCGCGTGAGGACCTCGTCCGAGTCCATGACGGGCGGTACCTCGACGAGCTCGAAGCCTTCTCCCGTCACGGCGGCGGCGCGCTCGACCCGGACACCTTCGTCACGAGCACGTCGTGGGACGCGGCTCTCCACGCCGCGGGCGCCGGTCTCGCGGCGGTCGAGGAACTCGACTCCCGGTGCGACGGCGTCGGGTTCGTCGTCGTCCGCCCGCCCGGCCACCACGCGGTGCGCAGCCGCGGAATGGGGTTCTGCCTCCTCAACAACGTCGCCGTGGCCGCCGGCGCGCTCGCCGCCCGAGGGGCGCGGGTCCTCGTCGTCGACTGGGACGTCCACCACGGCAACGGCACCCAGGAGATCTTCTGGAACGAGCCCGCCGTGCTCTACGTGTCGACGCACCAGTGGCCGCTCTACCCGGGCACCGGCCGGCCGGAAGAGGTCGGTGGAACGAAGGCGGTCGGAGCCACCCTCAACGTGCCGGTGCCGCCAGGCGCCACGGGAGACGTGTTGCGGCTCGCGCTCGACGACGTCGTCTCGCCGGCGGTGGACGGGTTCCGTCCTGACTGGGTGCTGGTGTCGTGCGGCTTCGACGCGCACCGTGCCGACCCTCTCGCACAGCTCATGCTCTCGAGCGCGGACTTCGCGGCCCTTGCCCGCACCGTCTCCGCGTTCGCGCCCTCCGCTGGCCGCACGGTGCTCTTCTTGGAAGGCGGTTACGACCTCGAGGCGGTCCGCCGTTCGACGACCGCCACCCTCAGTGCCCTGCTCGGCGACCTGGACAGGCCTGAGCCGGCTACCTCCGGCGGGCCCGGCGCCGAGGCGGTGCGTGCCGTCGCGCTCGCCAGGACGCGGGCCCTTGACGCGGCGCAAGGCTGACAGCTCACAGCCCCGAGGGTCTCCTCGACCGAGTCGGCCCCGGTGAGGACCCGACGCGGTCGGACCCGACCGGCGCCCTCTACTTGTGCGGGCGGTGGTAGACGAGCACCGGGCAGCGCGCCTGCGCCGCGCAGTGTTCGCTCACCGATCCCAGGACCATGCCGGCGAACTCGCCGTGTCCGCGCGAGCCGACGACGAGCAGCGCCGCGCCGTGCGACCGCTCGACGAGCA
>JASHUY010000158.1 GCA_030039755.1 Acidimicrobiales bacterium | reverse complement strand
GCGCCTCGGCGTCGGAGCGCTGCGCCGCGAGCCACGGCCGGGTCCCCGGCTCCGGCGCGAGCGCCCCTCGCCCGCCTCGGAGCGGCTCGGGCAGCTGGAAGACCGCCCACGCGATGGCGAAAGCCGGGATGGCGAGGATCACGAAGGCGAGGCGCCACGAGAGGGCGGCGATCTCGCCGGTGAACGCGAACCCGAGGCCGGCGCCGAGCAGCTCGCCGGTGAGGATGTAGCTGTAGATCTGGCCACGCTCGCTGCCGGGGAACCAGTCGCCGACCAGCGAGGCGACCACTGGCCCGGCGACCGCGGTCACACCTCCGAGCGCGAGGCGCGAGAGCAGCAGCTCGCCGAAGGTCCCGGCGGTCGCGCTCCAGATCATCGCGATCCCCCACAGCAGGACCGCCGCGCCGAGGAGCCACGTGCGGCGGAGCTTGTCGGCGAGGACGCCGAAGGGGAGCGAGAAGACCGCCCCGACGAGGGCCGTGACCGTCACGAGGAGGCCGATGTCGAATGTCCCGATGGACAGCGCCTTGCGAAGCTCGATCGCCGCCGCTCCCACGGTGGCGGTGTCGGCGCTCGAGAGGGCGAGCACGCAGGCAAGCACGACGATCACCCGGGTGCGCGTCCGACCACCGAGTACGGGGATCAGCCTGCGCTTGGCGGACCGTGCGCCACGACGGGCGGCCCGTCCCACCGCCGGGATGAGCCGCGGGCCCTCGTGCGTCGCCACGTCCACATCCTCGCCGATGCCACGGCGTTCGGGCGTCCGGGGCCCGGCGCCGGGTGCCGGGCCTGCACGGCGTTCGGGTGCCCTAGGCCTGGGACCTGGCGCGCTGGTTGCCCGGCCTGCATGGCGTTCGGGTGTCCGGGGCCCGGCGCGCGGGGTGCCCGCCCCGCACGGCGATCAGCCGAGCCTGCGCTCCAGGTCGTCGACCGCCTCCGCGAGCTCCGTCGGCAGGTGCGCGCCGAATTGCGCGTAGTGCTCGCGGATGAGGGGAACCTCTGCGCGCCACTCGTCGGCGTCGACCCGGAGGAGCTCCTCCATGTCCTCCTTCGTCACCGAGGTGCCCTCGATGTCGATCTCGCCGGGTGCGGGAACGAGCCCGATCGGGGTCTCGACCGCCTCGCCACGTCCGCTCACCCGCTGGAACACCCACTCGAGGACACGCGAGTTCTCGCCGTAGCCGGGCCACAGCCAGCGGCCGTCCGCGTCTTTGCGGAACCAGTTGACGTAGAAGAACTTGGGCAGCACCTCGGGGTCGGAGGCTTCCGCGCCGGTGCGCAGCCAGTGCGCGAAGTAGTCCCCCATGTTGTAGCCGCAGAACGGCAGCATCGCGAACGGGTCGCGGCGGAGCTTCCCGACTTTGCCGACAGCCGCCGCGGTGGTCTCGGACGCCATGATGGAGCCGAGGAACACGCCGTGGCGCCAGTCGAACGCCTGGAACACGAGCGGCACCACCGACGCGCGCCGCCCCCCGAAGAGGATCGCCGAGATCGGCACGCCGCGGGGGTCCTCCCACTCGGGTGCGATCGCCGGGTCCTGCGCGGCGGGCGCGGTGAACCTGGCGTTCGGGTGCGCGGCGGGCGCGCCCTCTTCGGGCGTCCAGCTCTCGCCCCGCCAGTCCGTGAGGTGCGCGGGCGGCTCGGCGGTCATGCCCTCCCACCAGACGTCCCCGTCGTCGGTGAGCGCCGTGTTGGTGAAGATCGTGTTGGCTGCGACCGAGAACATCGCGTTCGGGTTCGTGTGTGAGTTCGTCCCGGGGGCGACCCCGAAGAACCCCGCTTCGGGGTTGATGCCGTAGAGGCGGCCGTCCGGGCCGAACTTCATCCAGCAGATGTCGTCGCCGACCGTCTCCACCTTCCATCCCGCAACGGTCGGGACGAGCATGGCGAGGTTGGTCTTGCCGCACGCGGAGGGGAACGCCCCGGTGACGTAGCGCGTCTCTCCGAGGGGGCTCGTCAGCTTCAGGATCAGCATGTGCTCGGCGAGCCAGCCGTCGTCGCGTGCCATCACCGAGGCGATGCGCAGCGCGAAGCACTTCTTGCCCAACAGCGCGTTGCCGCCGTAACCCGAGCCGTACGACCAGATCTCGCGCGTCTCGGGGAAGTGGACGATGTACTTGTTCTCCGCGTCGCAGGGCCAGGCAACGTCGTCGGCGGGATCGTCGAGCGGCGCGCCCACCGAGTGGAGGCACGGCACGAACGAGCCGTCCGACCCGAGCGCGTGGAGCACCGCGTCGCCCATGCGGGTCATGATCCGCATGGAGACGGCGACGTAGGGGGAGTCGGTGATCTCGACGCCGATATGGGCGATGTCCGAGCCCAGCGGCCCCATGGAGAACGGCACGACGTACATCGTGCGGCCCTTCATGGATCCGCGGAACAATCGCGTCAGCGTCTCGCGCATCTCCCTCGGATCTCGCCAGTTGTTGGTGGGGCCGGCGTCCTCCTCGCGTGCTGAGCAGATGAAGGTCCGGTCCTCGACGCGCGCCACGTCGCCCGGGTCCGAGTGTGCCCAGTAGCTGTGGGGGCGTTTCGCCTCCGACAGCTCCCTGAACGTCCCCTTCTCGACCAGAAGCTCACAGAGCCGGTCGTACTCCTCGGCCGACCCGTCGCACCACTCGACCCGGTCGGGAGCAGCGAGGGCCGCCACCTCGTCGACCCACGCAAGAAGCTCACGGTTTTGCGTTGGCGGCGTCTCCTGGCTTGAGGCCATCTCTTCTCCTCGTCCGGTCCGGTGGTCCCAGGTGTGCTCGTTGGTCCCAGATGTGCTCGTTGGTCCCAGATGTGCTCGTTCTCGATCCCGCTCGACCCCGGCTCCGTCCCTGCAGGGCTCCCGGTCGGCGGGGCGGTGCGCGCTGTACGTCCGGCTCCTCCGGCGCCCGAAGAATGACGCCGGTCCGGCGCGCCCCGCAAGGCGACGCCGGCGTCGTCCACGCGACGGGACGGAGCAACCCTAGATGGTAGGCATTGTCCGTGGCATCCACGACATGCGCACCCGCGGTCAGCGCGCAGGGTGAAGACGCAGTCGTTCGCCGGGTCGCCGAGGTGTTCGAACGGGCGCTCGGGGCGGCGCCGGCCGGGGAGGTCTGGATCGGAGACGACGCCGCCGTGGTCGCCGCACCCGCCGGGCGGCTCGTCTTCGCCACCGACGCCGTGGTCGGCGGGGTGCACGCCGACCTCTCGCTCACCGGGCTGGACGACCTCGGCTGGAAGGCGCTCACTGCGACGCTGAGCGACATCGGGGCCGTCGGGGGCCGGCCGGGCTACGCGGTGGTCGACTTCTGCGTGCCACCCGGGACCGACCTCGTCCTGCTCGCGACCGGGGTCGCCGAAGCCTCGGCGGAGTGGGGGTGTCCGGTGGTGGGCGGCGACGTGACCGCGTCGTCGCAGGTGGTGGTGGGAGCCGCAGCGACCGGCGTGCTCGAGGGCGACAGGCCTCCGGTGTTGCGCTCGGGAGCGTCACCTGGCGACCGGCTGGTGGTCACCGGGGCGCTCGGAGCCTCGGCGGCGGGGCTGCGACTGCTGCGTGCGGGCGCACGCGGCCCGGCGTCGGCGATCGCTGCGCACCGGCGCCCGCGCGCCCGGTTGGCCGAGGGGCTGGTGGCCCGGCGCGCGGGGGCGACCGCGATGATGGACGTCTCCGACGGTCTCGGCATCGACCTCCACCGCCTCGCGGAGGCTTCCGGGGTCGGCATCGCGCTCGACACGGTGCCGGTCGCCGACGGCGCCACCGAAGAGGAGGCGGTCGGCGGCGGGGAGGACTTCGAGCTGGTCATCGCCACCCCCGATCCCACCCGTCTCGCCGAAGCGTTCGCCGCGGCAGGGCTCCGCCCGCCGATCGAGATCGGGCGCTGCACCGGGGATGCGGCGGAACGAACGTTGTGGGGGCGACCATTGGCACGCGCCGGGTTCGAGCACGTGCTCGGCTGACTTTCGAGCCGGTCCCGGTCGCCGTCCGGGGTCCGTCGGCCACCAGGCGTGGTGCGGGGTGC
>JASHUY010000023.1 GCA_030039755.1 Acidimicrobiales bacterium | reverse complement strand
CTTGCGGCCCGCCGCCGAGGCTGCTTCGGGTCGGTCACAGGAGCGCCGGGGTGACGACCCACAGGATGCTTGCCGGCTCCTTCGAGGTCACGCGGACGAGGTGGGCGGGATGCGACGAGTAGTGGAGCGTGTCGAAGGGCCCGAGGAGGTACTCCTCGGCACCGATCCAGGCTGCCAGCGTCCCTTTGAGCATCACGAGAAACCGCTCACCGAAGTACCGGTACGACGTCTCGTCAGGGGTGGGCTCGAGGTCCTCGAGCAGGCCCGTGAACGACGGCTCGAGCCGCCTGGACGAGAGGATCGTGTACGTCTGGCTCGCGGTAGGCGAGATGCGCAGGCGATGCGACGAGACCGCCCGCTGCACGTGGACCGTCTCTTCTCCCGTCGGGTGGAAGAAGGCGCTCACGTCGGCGCCCAGCACGGCGGCAAGGGTCGAGATCGAGCTCAACGTGGGGGTGATCGTGCCGCTCTCGATGCTCGACAGATAGCCGTCGCTGCATCCGGCCCGACGTGCGAGCTGGGTCAGCGTCATGCCGCGGGAGCGACGAAGTCGCTTGAGCTGGCGACCTACGTTCTTCACCACCTCGTCCGTGTCCAATGGCCCCCCAGAGAGTGGTGCCGCGGCGTGCCGGTGCGATCGTAGGTTTCCGGACTTGACTGGGTCGATGTCGTCCACTTTACTATTACTGTCTCACGAAGTGGACTTCTGCAATACCAGAAAGCCCTCAGCATAGGGCGGCGGGGGTGCCGTGGTCAGAAGTGTCCTGTTTCTGAAGCCGGTCTCAGGCGGTTTCGCCGCGATCGAGCGGTTCTTCGAAGAGGAGGGCGTCCTTGAACGCTCAGCCCGAGTGCCCGGCTTTCTCGGCGGCGAGTTGCAGCGCCCCGAGCGCGAGGACGCGCCGGCACTCGTGACCGCCCTCTGGGAGCGGCCGGAGGACTACCGGACCTGGGTGGAGGACCCGTGGCGTGCCGAGCGCGCCCAGAAGGCTGCCACCGTGTTCACCTCGATGGCCGGGCCGGACGGCGCTGGATCGCTGTACGAGGTCACCCTTGCCGTCGGCCCGGCCTTGCCCGGCAGGAGCGAGGAGCCCGAGCGGTGAGCCGGCACCGCGTCTCGATGGACATCGGCGGCACGTTCACCGACGTCGTCGCCTACGACGAAGAGGCGAGGGTGTACGCAGCGGGCAAGTCGTCGACGACCCCGAGCGACCTCACCGAAGGTGTCTTCGCCGCACTCGAGCAGGTGATCGAGTCGCCGAGCGAGATCTCGTTCACCGTGCACGGAACCACCCAGGGGATCAACGCCTTCCTGCAGCGCCGCGGCGCCAGAGTCCTGCTCCTCGTCACGGAAGGGACCGGGGACGTCTACCAGATCGCCCGTGGCCCCAGGATGAACCTCTACGACCTCCACTACCGGAAGCCCGAACCGCTGGTGCGCCGTAGGGACACGGTGGAGATCGCAGGACGGCTCAACTACGCCGGTGAGGAGCGCTCTCCCCTGGACGAGGAAGCCCTACGGGAGGCGGCGGCACGCTTCCGTGACGAGGGGTTCGAATCGATCGCCCTCGCCTTCCTCTTCAGCTACCGCAACCCGGTGCACGAGCTCCGGGCTGCACAGGTTCTACACGAGGAGCTGGGTGAGGAGACGTCGATCTCCTTGTCGCACGTCGTCGCCCGTGAGTGGCGGGAGTACGAGCGCATCTCTTCCACCGTGCTCGACGCGTACACCGGTCCCGTCGTTCGCCGCTATCTCGGGCACCTCGAGAAGGAAATGCGCGAACGTGGGCTCGCCGTCACCTTGCACGTGATGCAGTCCAGCGGAGGGATGGTGACCGCTGCTGCGGCACGGGACGTCACCCTCCAGACGCTGCTCTCGGGGCCGGTCGGGGGGACCATGGGAGGGGTCGCGCTCGCCCGCCTGCTCGAGCGTCCGAATCTCATTTGCGTCGACATGGGGGGCACGAGCTTCGACGTCAGTCTGGTCGTCGAGGGGCGCCCGGACGTGTCGACCGAGACGGAGCTCGAGGGGTTCCCCCTCCTGATGCCGGTCGTGAACATCCATACGATCGGTGCTGGAGGCGGGTCGATCGCCTACGAGGAGGCGGGAGGTCTCCGGGTCGGGCCTGAGAGTGCGGGCGCAGAGCCTGGACCGGCTGCGTACGGTCATGGTGGGACGCAGCCGACTGTCACCGACGCCAACGTCGTCCTGGGTCGTGTCGACCCGACGGCGTTCGTCGGCGGTCGCATGACGCTGCACGTCGACACCGCGCACGACGCGGTGGCTTCCCTCGGCAAGGTGCTCGGGCTGGACCCGATCCAGCTTGCCGAAGGCATCTGTGACGTCGCGAACGCAAAGATGGCTCAAGCGATACGGACCCTCACGGTGGAGAAGGGCATCGAACCGCGGGACTTCGCCCTGGTCGCGTTCGGCGGCGCCGGGGCGATGCATGCGGTGTTCCTGGCCAGGGAGCTCGAGATCGCAGAAGTGATCGTCCCGCCGTTGGCCGGGGCCTTCTCGGCGTGGGGCATGCTCGAGACCGAGCTCCGTAAGGACCTTTCGCTGTCGTTCTATTCGCCCTTTGCGCTTGTCGACCAGGGAGAGCTGTCCAAGCTCCTCACCGAGATGGAGTCCGAAGGGCGGGCGACGCTTCTCGATCAAGGCGTCGCCGAGTCGGCCATCCGTGTGGAGCACAGCATGGATCTTCGCTACGAGGGACAGGAGTACACGCTCGTCGTTCCGCTCGAGGACTTGCAGGAGGTCGTGACCGAGACGTTCCTCGATGTCGTCGGTGATCGGTTCCATGCGGCGCACAAGCGGCGGTTCGGCCACGCCAACCCGGGTGCGCCGCTGGAGATCGTCGCGCTTCGCACCACGATCTCTGGCGACCTCGGCCGACCTCAGCCGATGCCACAGAGCCCGGATCCCGAGCGAACCTGGCAATCCCAGCGACGCGCCGTCGTCTTCGGGAACACCGGGTACGACACCGAGTTCGTCCGCCGGGCAGAGCTTCCCGTCGGCGCGGCGCTCGCTGGTCCGGTCGTCGTCGTCGAAGAGACTGCCACGACCGTCGTCCCTCCGGGCGCGACGCTCAGGGTCGACCCGCTCGGGGCGCTGATCATCACTGTGGGCGAATGAGTCCAGTGGCCGACGGACAAGGAAGGCGAGAGGAATGACGAGCACGGTGCCGAGCGACGGTCTGGCGAGGGACGACGCCGGGGATGCCCAGGTCGATCCCATCACCACTGAGATCATCCGGTCGGGCCTGAACGCCGCAGCGGACGAGATGAACGCCACGCTGATCCGTTCGGCGTACACGCCGGTCATCTACGAGATGAAGGACTGCTCGGTTGCCTTGCTCGACGACCGGCACCAGATCCTCGGACAGTCGGCGGGCCTCCCGATCTTCCTCGGCAACCTGGAGGTGGTGACCGAGCTCACCGA
>JASHUY010000157.1 GCA_030039755.1 Acidimicrobiales bacterium | reverse complement strand
AGTTGCTCCTGGGGCGTGATCTGCTGGCCCGCCATCTGATCAACGTCGCCGGCGGCCGGTTGATCCGGGCGAACGAGATCGAGCTGGCGGACGTCAACGGCGCCTGGGAGATCATCGCCGTGGATCCGTCGCGGCGAGGGGTCCTTCGACGGCTGTTGCACGGCCGACTCGGCTCCGAGCGGGCCGACCAGTCGGTGTCGGCGGTCGTGGACTGGGCGAGCATCGAGCCCTTCGTCGGCCACGTGCCGACGGCACGCCTGCGCATCCCGTACCGCAAGCTGGCCAAGCTCCACCCCGCGCAGATCGCCGACCTGGTGGAGGCGGCGTCGCACGAGGAAGGCGAGGAGATCATCGAGGCGGTGGCCGCGGACCGGGAGCTCGAGGCCGACGTCTTCGAAGAGCTCGACCCCGAGCACCAGGTGGAGTTCCTCGAGTCACGCTCCGATGCCGACGCGGCACGCCTCCTCGCCTCGATGGCCCCCGACGATGCCGCCGACCTCATCATGGAGGCGGACCAGGACCGGCGGCTGCGGTTGTTGGAGGCCCTCCCGGCGCCCCAACGCCGCAAGGTCCGGCTGCTCCTCAGCTACAACCCGGAGACCGCCGGTGGGCTGATGAGCCCGGATTTCGTGTCGCTGCCGGAGACCGCCACGGTCGCCGACGCGCTCGCCGCCGTCCGCCACAGCGCTGCGCCGCCCGAGTCGCTGCAGGTCGTCTTCGCCGTGCACGAGGACGGGTCGGTCGGTGGCTCTGCCTCGGTGGTAGCACTGCTCAGGTCGGACCCCGAGAGTCCGCTGTCCTCGGTCGTGCGCGAGCTGTCCGCCCATGTGCATCCCGACTGGGACCTCGGCGCCACGGTGCGCAAGATGTCGGACTTCAACCTCATGGTGGCCCCGGTGCTGAGCGCCGACCACCGGCACATCCTGGGTATCGTGACGGTGGACGACGTGCTGGAGCTGATGCTGCCCACCGGATGGCGTCGCGACTTCGGGACCACGTCGCCCGAGGACTGACCGAACGTGCACAACTCGATGGAACCCCCACATACCGGATGCCCGGGGCGGCCTGTGCCCCGTGCCATCGCACACATGAACGACGTACCGCCTTGCCGGCGGGCCGTCCGCTCGCCCTCGGGAGCGGCGCGGGCTCACTCTCCGCGCTGAGTCCCGGTGGCGTGCGCGCACGCCACCGGGGCCAGCGAAAGGAGGTGAGCAATGGCGGACCTTGGAAGCGGGCCCTACCGCTCGGATCTCGGCACCCCCGGGGTCGGGGCGGCTCGGGTCGACGACGCCGCGCCCGTCCCCGAGACGGCGGTGGTCGGCGACGCGCACCTGGGCGACATCCAGGGCGCGTTCGGCACCATCCGCCAGTTCGACGCGGAGTCCCGCCGCACGTGGAAGCGGCGGCTGCTCACGCTGCTCGCCATCGTCGGCCCGGGGATCATCGTCATGGTGGGGGACAACGACGCGGGCGGCGTGTCCACCTACGCCCAGGCCGCGCAGAATTACGGCCTCACGCTCCTGTGGACGCTCCCGCTCCTCATCCCGGTGCTCGTCGTCAACCAGGAGATGGTCGTCCGGCTCGGCGCGGTGACCGGCGTCGGGCACGCGAGGCTCATCAACGAGCGGTTCGGCAAGTTTTGGGGCGCCTTCTCGGTGGGCGACCTCTTCATCTTGAATTTCCTGACGATCACCACCGAGTTCATCGGCGTGAACCTCGCGCTCGCCTATTTCGGCGTGAGCCCCGACATCTCGGTGCCGGTCGCGGCCGCCGCCCTCGTCGCGATCACCGCGACGGGAAGCTTCCGGCGCTGGGAGCGGTTCATGTTCGTCTTCATCGTCGCCAACTTCCTCGTGATCCCGCTCGCCGTCTTCAGCCACCCGCACGCGTCGGCCTTCTTCCACGACTTCGCGGTGCCCGGCGTCCGCGGCGGCTTCACGTCGACGTCGGTCCTCCTCGTCATCGCCATCGTCGGCACCACCGTCGCGCCGTGGCAGCTCTTCTTCCAGCAGTCGAACATCGTGGACAAGCGGATCACGCCCCGGTGGATCTCCTACGAGCGCGCCGACACCGTGATCGGCTCGTTCGTCACGGTCTTCGCGGCGTCGTTGATCATGGCGGTCGTCGCCACGGCGTTCTCCGGGCATCCGCTCTTCGGTCATTTCACCAATGCCGAAGCGGTGGCCCACGGGCTGTCGCGCTACGTCGGCCACGCGGCAGGTGCGCTGTTCTCCGTCGTCCTGCTGAACGCCTCGCTCATCGGTGCCGCCTCGGTCACGCTGGCCACCTCGTACGCATTCGGCGACGTCTTCGGGGCACGACACTCACTGCACCGGAGCTGGCGCGAAGCGAAGTTCTTCTACGCCTCGTTCACGGCGATGGTGATCTGTGCCGCGGCGATCGTCCTCGTGGCGACAGGCCGCCTGCTCGGTCTGATCACGACGGGGGTCCAGGCCCTCGCCGGCGTCCTCCTCCCGAGCGCCACGGTCTTCCTCCTGCTGCTCTGCAACGACAAGGAGGTGCTCGGTCCCTGGGTGAACCGGCCGTGGCTGAACGTGATCGCGTTCGGGATCGTCTCGCTGCTCCTCGTCCTCTCCCTCCTGCTCATGGCCACCACGGTCTTCCCGCACCTCGCAGTCCGGGAGCTCTCGCTCGGCATGGGCTCGGCCCTCGCCCTCGTGTACCTCGTCGGCGGCGCCGGGTACTGGCGGGTGCTCCGGCAGCGGCCACCGGAGCCGCCGATGCCCCGGTCGCGCCGTGACCACTGGCGGATGCCGCCCTTGAACCGGCTCGAGCGGCCGGTGTGGTCGCGCAGCAGGCTGCTCGCCATGTACTCGCTGCGCGGGTACCTGGTGCTCGCGGTCGCGCTCCTCGCGGTGAAGGCGTTCCAGCTGGGCGTCCACAACTGACGCTGCCGTTTGCACCCTGGGCGCGCCTCGGGAAGGCTGTCGGGCCATGACCTCCCGAGGGCGCGCCGGCGTTCCCGCTCTTGGCTGAGGGTCCCGGACGTTCGTGGGTGCAGGTGCGGGAGTCCTGGGAGCGGTCCCGGGCGATCGCCGTCCCCCGCCCGGTCGCGCCGGCCGCCGCGGCCCCCGGCGGCCTGCGGGTCGCCTTCCTCGTCTACCGGGGCAACCCGCGATGTGGCGGCCAGGGCGTCTACACGCGCCACCTCACGCGTGAGCTGGCCGCGCTCGGCCACTCCGTCACGGTGCTCGCGGGCCAGCCCTGGCCCGAGCTCGACGTGGGCGTCGGCTTCGTCCCCTTGCCGGGCCTCGATCTCTACCGCGACCCCGACCCGTTCCGGCTGCCGCACCCCCGCGAGGTCCGCGACCTCGCGGGGGTCGTCGAGCTCGGCGTGATGCTGGCGGGCGGCTTCGGCGAACCGCTCGCGTTCTCCCTTCGCGCGAGGCGCGCGCTCCGTGAACGCCCCGGCGGGTTCGACGTCGTCCACGACAACCAGTGCCTCGGCACGGGGATGCTCGGGATCCTCGCCGACGGGTGGCCCCTCGTCACGACCCTCCACCACCCGATCACGGTCGACCGGCAGCTCGCGCTCAGCCACGCCTCGGGACCCTGGCAGCGGTACACCACGAGACGGTGGTTCGGCTTCCTCGGGATGCAGACGCGCGTCGCGCGACGGCTGCCCGCGGTCGTCACGGTCTCCCGCTCGTCGCGCGCGGACATCGCCGAGCAGATGGGCGTGCCCCCCGACCGCATGACGGTCGTGCCGGTGGGCGTCGACCACACCGTCTTCCGGCCACGGCCCGGCGCACGTCCGGTGCCCGGACGGCTGATGGTCACGTCCTCGAGCGACGTCCCCATGAAGGGGCTGGTGCCGCTCCTCGAGGCGGTGGCCACGTTGCGACGCACCCGTGCCGTCGAGCTCGTCGTCGTCGGCCGGCCCCAGAAGGGAGGCCGGGTGGATCGCGCGCTCGACCGCCTCGGCCTCCGCCCGGCCGTCCGCTTCGTGAGCGGCATCTCCGACGAGGAGCTGGCCCGCCGCTACGGCGAGGCCGAGGTCGCCGTCGTCCCCTCGCTCTACGAAGGGTTCTCGCTCCCGGCCGTCGAGGCGATGGCGTGCGGCGTCCCCGTCGTCACGACCACCGGAGGCGCGCTCCCCGAGGTCGTCGGCCGGAACGGGGAGACGGCGGTCCTGGTGCCGCCGGACGACCCGGGAGCCCTCGCCACGGCGATCGCGCGACTTCTCGACGACCCCGGAGCCCGCGCGCGGCTCGGCGCGGCCGGCAGGGCGCGCGTCCTCGGTCGTTTCACGTGGCGCGTCACCGCGGAAGGCACGGCTGCGTGCTACCGCGCGCTCCTCGAGCGACGCGGTCTCGAGCCGGACGGCGGGCCGAGCGTGGCGCCGGACCCAGCGCCGGAGCGAAGGCCCGACGCGACCCCGCTCGCCGGGGCGGCGGCGTGCTGACCGTCGACTACGGCCGGCTCGGCCTTCTCCCCGGGGACCGGGTGCTCGATCTCGGGTGCGGGTTCGGCCGCCATGCGTTCGAAGCGGCACGGCGAGGGGCCGAGGTCGTGGCGCTCGACTCCGGCACCGACGAGCTCAGGGACGTACGGGGGATGTTCGTCGCGATGCTGGCCGCCGGGGAGCTCGACGACCGCGCCCACGCGGGCGCAGTCCGCTCGGACGCGTGCCGCCTTCCCTTTGCAGACGGGAGCTTCGACCGCGTGATCGCGGCCGAGGTCCTCGAGCACATCCCCGACGACACGCGCGCGATGGCGGAGCTTTCCCGGGTCCTGCGCCCCGGGGGGACCATGGCGGTCACCGTGCCCCGGTGCGGGCCCGAGGTCGTGAACTGGCTCCTCTCCGACGCGTACCACGAGGTGCCCGGCGGGCACGTGCGCATCTACAGGCGCCCGACGCTCGTCCGGCGCCTCGCCTCGAGCGGTCTCGTGCCGGTGGGCCATCACCACGCCCACGGGCTGCACACGCCGTACTGGTGGCTGCGCTGCCTCGTCGGCCCAGCAGACGACGCGCACCCCGCCGTCGCCGCGTACCACCGGCTCTTGGTCTGGGAGATCGTGAAGCGGCC
>JASHUY010000156.1 GCA_030039755.1 Acidimicrobiales bacterium | reverse complement strand
TCCGGTCCGCAGCGGGCCCGGAGGTTCTCATAGCTCGTGAGCCCGCCGTCTGCTACGGGGCGGAGGTGGTCGTACTCGAGCCCGTGGTGGGTCCACCCGCAGTCGACGCAGGCCCGGCCGCTGAACGCGGGCACCGGCCCGAGGTCGAGCGCGGTCTTGAGCTCGGCCTTCAGGTGACGGCCGAAGTGGCGCACGGTGCGGATCTCGACGCCGTCGTGGAGGACGGCCTTTAGGAAGCCGTCCGCCGAGAGCTCCTTTGCGACCTCGACGGGGAGGGGCCCGCCGCCGACGACGTGGCAGGGCTCTGTCGGGTGCGCGTGCCCGCGTCGCCAGGCCCGCAGGTCGCACACGATGACGAGCTCGGTCCGGCCCGAAGACGCCCGGTCGGCCGTCCCGCCCCCACAGGTGAGCGCCGCGAACGCGTCCGCCGCGTGGCGCTCGAACGGCTCGGGGTCACGGCCCTCTCGGGTTGCCTCACGGCGCAGGCGCTGGGCCGCCCGGTCGAGGCGGTTGAGGAACCGAACCCCGGTCTCGGGCGGGAGGGCACCTTCGAAGCACACCATCCCGAGGCCGTCTCGCCAGGAGCGGAACCGACGCGCCGCGAGCTGGCGGCGGTGGAGCGCCGCCGGGGGGACGGACCGGAAGCGGCGCTCGCGCGCCTCGTCACGCAGCGTCGTGAGGTTGCCGGTGCGGGCGACCTCGACGAGGTCGTCTTCTGCCCCGGGGCTCTCCGCCTCCGCTCTGGCGATCTCTTGGGCCTGGGAGATGGACACCTCGCCTGCGAGGAGGGCCTCTTTGGTGCGGGGGCAGCGGTCGAGGGAGCGCGCGGTCTCGAGGGCGTCTTTCGCCTGGCGCCTGGTCGTCCCCGCCTCCCGTGCGATCCAGGAGGCCGCCTCGTGGAACCCCCGGTCGCGGTGCGCCCCGAGGTGCGCCGCGCGGGCGGCGGCGAGCAGGCTCGCCGCGCTGCAGGCCTTCGCGCTCGAGGCGAGCTCTTCTGCCACCCGGGCGCAGTCGGCGCCTGTGAGGAGCTCGGGGTCGAAGGTGCCGAGCGCACGCCGCAGGGTGCGGGCGATCTCGCAGATGCCCTGGAGCCGGTCCCCTGGTGCGGGCTCCAACGCCTCGTGTGCCTCCGCTCGGGTCACGGGCGAAGCATTGCAGGGGGTTGTGACACTCTCCGGTCCATCTTTCAATTCGTGACGCGCTGGGACTAGTCCCAGACACCGCCGGAGTGGCGCGGTGCCGGCGGGGAGCCGGCGGTCCGCGACGCCGTGTCGTTGCCGGACGGCGCACTCCCGAGCATCCGCGCGACGACGAGCATGCACTCCTCGAAGACCTCGTCGGGGACGACGTCTCTGCGGTCCCACACGATCCACCGCATCCCGACGAGCTGCCCGACCGCGATGAGCGCCCACGCGAGCACCGTGGGGTCGCACGGCTCGACCTCGCCCGCCGTCATCGCGGCGTTGAGCGCCCTCGCGTACCCTTCGACGATCCTCTCGTAGTGGCGGTGCATCGCCTCGGGTGCGACGAACTCCGCTTCTCGGATGACGCGGTACAGCGCGGGGTGCGCGGCGGCGAATTCGAAGAAAGCGGCAAAGCCGCGGCGCTCCGCGTCGAGACGGCCGCCACCTCCGGCGGCCGCGCCCTTGGACAGGGCCTCACGCAGGCGCTCGTTCAGGTCTGCGACGAGCTGCTCGAAGATCTCCTGCTTGGAGCGGAAGTGGATGTAGAAGGTCCCCTGCGCGACACCCGCACGCTCGA
This sequence comes from Acidimicrobiales bacterium, assembly GCA_030039755.1. Taxonomy (GTDB): domain Bacteria; phylum Actinomycetota; class Acidimicrobiia; order Acidimicrobiales; family RAAP-2; genus JAJYVT01. The sequence goes on along the minus strand of JASHUY010000156.1, from coordinate 7,606 downwards.
CGATGCGGGCGATCGACGCCTCGTGGAACCCGTTCTCCGCGAACACCTCCTCGGCCGCGTCGAGCAGCCGGCGGCGGGTTCGCCTTCCCCGTTCGGTCGTCGCTCGCGAAATCGCCATACCCCCCGGCGTGTCATTTCCGACGGGTGATTCGCCCGTCATTCAATCGACGCGCCGCCGAGTTGTCAAGGACAAAGACCTGGTTGTCACCGCTTGCCGGCCGCGCGGCCCCCAACGTTGGCATCTTGACAATCGTGTTTCCATCGTGTACTTCGTCGGGTGAGTCACCTGTCATGTCAGCAAGTTTCACGGCAACGTGATCCGGGGGGAGGTCGAAAAGCGACGTGCCGGTCCGTGGGCTCCAGGCAGCGAGCACACCTGCTCACGCTGACGACGCCGGCCTGGAGGTGGACCAGCTCACGGTTCGGTTCGGGGGATTGCTGGCGCTCGACGAGGTGTCGCTGGCGGTCGCGCCACACGAGGTGGTCGGCCTGATCGGCCCGAACGGAGCCGGCAAGACGACGCTCTTCAACGTCGTCAGCGGTTTCGTGCGGGCAACACGCGGGCGGATCAGCTGGAGGGGGCGCCCGCTGCGCGGCCACCGCGCCCACGACCTCGGGCGTCTGGGTATCGCCCGCACCCTCCAAGGGGTCGGCCTCTGCCAGGGCCTCACCGCGATCGAGAACGTGGCCTGCGGGGCGCAACCGTCGCTCCACGCCGGTCTCGGCTCGGCGCTGAGCGGGTTGTGGCGGTCCAGCAGGGAGGAGCGCCGGATCGAGAACGAAGCAGCCGCGCTGCTCGCCGAGCTCGGCGTCGCAGACTGCAGCCGGCGGCTGCCCGGCTCTCTCCCGTACGGGGTCCAGAAGCGGGTCGCCCTCGCACGGGCGCTGATCGGCCACCCGCGGCTGCTGCTCCTCGACGAGCCGGCGAGCGGCCTGTCGGCGGACGACATCGACGATCTGTCCTCGCTGCTCCACGGTCTGCGCGAGCGCACGTCGGTGCTCCTCGTCGAGCACCGCATGGACTTCGTCATGGCCACCTGCGACCGGATCGTCGTCCTGAACTTCGGCGAGGTCGTCGCCACGGGCACGCCAGCGGAGATCCAGGCGAGCCCCGAGGTCACCGAGGCGTACCTCGGTGACGCAGTGAGCGCGGTGCAGTCCAGAACGGCCGAAGGCTCCGCCGATGCTGCAGGTTGAGGAACTCTCGGTCCGGTACGGGCAGGTCCGCGCGCTCGAAGGCGTCTCGTTCGAGGCGCGCGACGGCAGGATCACCACGGTCCTCGGCGCGAACGGCGCGGGCAAGACCACGCTCTTGCGGACCTTGAGCGGCCTCGTGCGGAACCAGGCGGGCACGGCGCGCTTCGACGGGCAGCCGCTCACGGGCCGGCGCCCCGAGATCATCGCCCGCATGGGGGTCGCGCACGTGCCGGAGGGCCGCGGCGTCATCGCCGAGCTGACCGTCGACGAGAACCTGCGGCTCGGGACGTTCTCACGACTGCGGCGCGTCGAGCGGCGTGCGGCCGTCGACGAGGTCTACGAGAGGTTCCCTCAGCTGGGTGACAGGCGACGCCGCTCTGCCTCCACGCTGTCCGGTGGAGAACGCCAGATGCTGGTCATCGGCCGCGCGCTCGTGTCCCGGCCCCGTCTCCTGTTGCTGGACGAGCCGTCGCTCGGCCTGTCGCCGATCGTGTCGGCACAGATGATGGCCACGCTCCGGGAACTCACCTCCGAGGCCGGGCTCGGTGCAGTCCTCGTCGAGCAGAACGCGAGGAGCGCGCTCTCGGTCGCCGACTGGGCGATCGTCCTCAACCTCGGGAGGATCGTCGTCGCCGACGAGCCGGCGCGCCTGGCAGCCGACGAGAGCCTCCGCCGTCACTACCTGGGTTTCTGACGGCCGTGGGACTCTTCGTCGACATCCTCCTGAGCGGGGTCGCCCAAGGGATGGTCTTCGCGGCCGTCGCGCTCGGGCTCGTGCTGATCTCGCGCGCGACCGGCACGATCAACTTCGCCCAGGGCGCGATGGGGATGTTCACGACCTTCATCGCGTTCAGCCTGCTCACTCACGGCGTCGGCTACTGGCCGGCGTTCGTCGCGGCGCTGGCCATGGGATTCGTGCTCGGGGCCGTGGTCGAACGCACCCTCGTCCGCCCGCTGCGAGGCAAGCCGGCCCTGAACCCGGTGATCGTCACCATCGGCCTGCTCATCGTGCTCGAGGGGGTCGCGGGAAGCATCTGGGGCAACGTGGCGAGGGGGTTCCCGGCGGCCTTCTCGCAGAGGGGGCTCGTCATCGGGACGACGCGCGTCGCGTTCTCGCACTTCGACGTGTTCATCGTCTGCGCGGTGGCGGCGCTGGTCGTCGCGATCGTCGCCCTCTTCCGCTGGACGGACCTCGGGTTGCGCATGCGGGCCGCCGCCTTTTCTCCCGAAGTGAGCCAATTGCTCGGCGTGCGCGTGGGGCGGCTGTTCACCCTGGGCTGGGCCCTCGCCTGCGCCGCGGGCTCGCTCGCCGGCCTCCTGGTGGCCCCGCTCAGCTCGTTCAGCCCCTATTACATGGACCTCAATCTCGTGTACGGCTTCACCGCAGCCGTGCTCGGCGGGCTACTGAGCCCGGTCGGGGCACTCGTGGGCGGGCTCGTCACCGGGCTCGCCATCGCGTTCGTGGGTGGCTACGTCGGCCCGGACCTCCAGCCGATCGCCGCCCTGGCCCTGCTGCTCGTCGTGCTCATGGTGCGGCCCCAGGGGCTCTTCGGCACGACGGAGGTCCGGCGGGTGTGACCGGCATCCCCACGCGCCCCATTGCCGACGCCGCACCCGCGCCCGCCGCGCCACCGAGCGCGGGGTTCCGAGCGCTCGCCGGCAGGCTGCGGCTGCCGAGCCAGCCCCTCGTCCGACACCTTCTGTTCTTCGTTCTCGGCGCGGTGTTCTTCTACGTCGTCACCGTCAACGTCGGCGCCTACAACGACTACCAGATCGGGGAGATCGCGGTGTACGCCGTCGTGCTGGGCGGCCTCAGCATCCTGACCGGCCTCAACGGGCAGTTCTCGCTCGGCCACGGCGCCTTCATGATCATCGGCGCGTACACGCTCGCCCTCCTCCAGCTCCACACGCACGTCGGGATCGTGGGCGAGCTCGTGCTCGCCGCCGTCGTCGCGGCGGGAGCCGGAGCCGTGCTGGGGATCCCCGCCGCGCGCCTCAGCGCTCCGTACCTCGCAGGCGTCACCCTCATGCTGGCACTCGGCCTGCCGCAGCTCTCGGCCCAGTACGGGTCGGTGTTCGGCGGCGAGCAGGGTCTCACGACGACACCGCCGGTGGCTCCGGGGTCGCTCAGCGCCGAGCGTTGGCTCGCCTGGATCCAGCTCTTCTGCGCCCTCGTGGTGCTCGTGCTGCTGGCCAACCTGGTCCGGAGCCGCTTCGGGCGGGCTTTCCGGGCGGTGCGCGACGACGAGATCGCGGCGGCGGTGAGCGGCATCCACGTCGCCCGCACCAAGGTCCTCGCGTTCGCGGTCAGCGCCGGGTGCGCGGGGCTCGGAGGCGCGCTCCTCGTCCTCTCGACCGGCGTCGTGAACGTCGGCGAGTTCCCGCTCTCCCTCTCGATCGGCCTTCTCGCCGCGATGGTCCTCGGCGGCGCGGGCTCACTGGTCGGCGTCTGGTGGGGAGCGGTCGCCCTCGTGTACATGTCGACATGGAGCACCTCGCTGTCCCAGCACCTGTCGCTCGGCACATCGGCTGCGGCGTACCTGTCGGACGCGTTCTTCGGCGTGGTGCTCATCGTGGCCATGCTGGCGGCGCCGACGGGCATCCAGGGCGGGCTCCGATGGATCGGCCGGCGCCTGTGGAGGGCGGTCGCGGGCCCTTCCCCCCGACCGCCTACGGACGGCCGCACCGGCGCCGTCGCCACCGCGCCCGTGGCGCTCACCCCCGGGGGGCCGGCCGTGGCACCGGGCAACGGCCCGAGCCCGTCCCCTGACCCGACCGCGGACCCGGCCCGCGCGACGACCCGACTGGACCTGGAAACCAAAGAGAGGAGCAGACCATGAGGTTCCGAAGACACCGAACGACATCGCGTCGCTGGGTGGTGGCAGCAGGGGCGTCCTTCGCGATGCTGCTCGCGACGGGCGGCGTCGCCGTCGGGAACGCCGTCGCCGGATCGTCCGTCGCGCGCACCGCCACAACAGGGGTGACCAACTCGCAGATCACGATCGGGGCGACCGTGCCGTTGACCGGTCCGGCCGCGCCCGGCTACAGCGAGATCGCCCCGGCGATGGACGCGGTGTTCAAGTGGGTGAACGCGAACGGCGGCATCTACGGCCGCAAGATCAAGTACATCTACCTGAACGACAAGTACGACCCGACGACAACGGCCACCTTGACCCGCAAGCTGGTGCTGACAGACCACATCTTCGCGGACGTGGGGTCGCTCGGGACCCCGACCGACCTGGCGATCCTCAAATACCTGAACACCGAGAAGGTGCCGCACCTCTTCATCGAGTCCGGGTGCAACTGCTGGAGCACATCCAAGTACCCCGACACCACCGGCTGGGAGCCCCCGTACACGGTCACAGGCAAGGTCCTCGGCTACTACATAAAGACGCACTTCAAGGGCAAGAAGATCGGCGAGCTCTACCAGGACACAGAGTTCGGACAGGACGTCATGAAGGGGATCAACCTGGAGGTGCCGAGCTCCTCCGTCGTGAGCAAGCAGACCTACGACGTGACAACGCTGTCAGGCGCCATGACGACCCAGATGTCCGCCCTGAAGGCGGCGGGGGCCCAGGTGGTGGTGATGGCGACCATCCCCGCGGCGACGGCCCTCGCCATTCTGCCGGCGTACTCCATCGGCTTCCTGCCGCAGTACGTCATCGACGGAGTCGGGGCCGACCCGCCGACCGTCGGACCGCTGCTCTCGTCGTACACCACAGCCGCGACCCACACAAAGAAGGAAGCCGCGGCCGCGACCGCGCTCTTGGACGGCGTGATCACCAACCTCTACCAGCCGCCGGAAAGCACATCGTCGAATCCCTGGATCCAGGTGGAGAAGAAGATCCTGCAGAAGTACACACCGACGCTCTGGGCACAGCACGGTCTCGACGGCAACACCGAGTACGGCGTCGCGCTCGCCTACACGTTCGTCCAGGCGCTGCAGGCCGCAGGCAAGGACCTCACGAGGACAAGCCTCATGAAGGCGATCGACACAAAGTCGAAATCCTTCAAGACGCCGGGCTTCGTCCCGCTGAACTACTCGAAGACGGTGCACTACGGGTTCGAGGGCGACGAGGTGGCGGAGTTCGACCCCTCGGCAGGCACCTTCACCACGCCCGACGGCACGTGGCCGGACGCCAAGGTGGTGAGCCCCGTGTACGTGACCACAGTGGGCAGCGGTCCCGTGACCGTGTACCACGGGAAGGAGCCGGGGGTTCCCTCGACATTGCGCAACTCGGCCTGAACACCCGGACTCGGGCTTCCGCGGCCAGGTCCGGGACCGGCGGCGCCGGCGCCCCTCCGGGCGCCGGCGCCGCGGACCGGGTCGTGGCGCTACAGACCGGGTCGTGACGCTGCACGAGATCCGCGGGCCGCCCGGCGGACGCACGCAGAGCGGCGGCCGCGATGTCCGATTCCCGCCAGACGCGCACCGGGGACCAGCGCGACGATGGCGGCGTGGTGGAGGACTTCGAGCACTGTTACCGGGCCGTGCAATCGCGCGACCCGCGCTTCGACGGGTGGTTCTACACCGCGGTCACGAGCACGGGGATCTACTGCCGGCCGAGCTGCCCCGCCCGGACGCCGGCGCCCGCCCACGTCCGCTTCTACCCGAGCGCCGCGGCCGCCCAGCAGGCCGGGTTCCGCGCCTGCCTCCGGTGCCGCCCGGACGCGGCCCCAGGCTCACCGGAGTGGAACGTCCGCGCGGATGTGGTCGCGAGGGCCATGCGGTGCATCGCCGACGGGGTCGTCGACCGGGAAGGCGTCGTCGGCCTCGCCTCGAGAGTCGGCTACGGCGTCCGCCACCTCCACCGCATGCTCGCCGGCGAGGTCGGGGCAGGCCCCCTCGCGCTCGCCCGCGCACAACGCGCCCAGACCGCTCGCCTGCTCGTCGAGACCACCGAGCTGGGCATGGCCGAGATCGCCTTCGCGGCGGGATTCTCGAGCGTCCGCCAGTTCAACGACACGGTCCGACGGGTCCTTGGCCGAACCCCGACGCAATTGCGCGAGCGCGCGGCCCATGTCCGGGGCCACGGCCGCCTCGCGCCGCACCGCGGGGGAACCGACGGCTCGGCCGCGGCGTCGACGATCGCCCTCCGGCTCCCCTACCGCCGGCCGATGGCGGTGCCGGAGGTGCTCCGCTTTCTCGGCGCACGCGCGGTGCAGGGCGTCGAGGCGTTCGCGCCAGGGTCCTACGCACGGACCCTCCGCCTCCCGCACGGTCACGGCCTCGTGACGCTGGTGCCGGGTGACGGCCACGTCTCGGCGAGGCTGGCGCTCGCAGACCTGCGCGACCTCTCCGCCGCCGTCGCGCGCTGCAGGCGGCTGCTCGACCTCGACGCCGATCCCGACGCCGTCGACGCCGCGCTCGGGAACGACCCGCTGCTGCGCCCGCTCGTGCGCGCGACCCCGGGCCGGCGCATCGCCGGCGCGGTCGACGGGTTCGAGACCGCTGTTCGTGCGGTCGTGGGCCAACAGGTGTCCGTCCCGGCCGCGCGCCGGGTCCTCGCGCGTCTCGTCGCCGGCGCAGGGCTCGAGGTCGGGGTGCCGGTGCCCTCCGGGGATCCGCTCGCGCCGACCCGCCCCGGAACCACGAGGGCGCTCGCGCGGGTCTTCCCGAACCCCGGCGAGGTCCTCGCGGCGCGACCCGAGGCGTTCGCGATGCCGGCGGCGAGGCGGGAGGCGCTGCTCGCGCTCGCCCGGGCGGCGGACGGCGGGGGGCTCGCCCTCGACGCCGGAGCCGACCCGGAGGAGGTGGCGGCGCGGCTCGTCGCGATCCGGGGCATCGGTCCGTGGACCGCGTCCTACGTCGCGTTGCGCGCGCTCGGCGATCCCGACGTGTTCCTCCCCGGCGATCTCGGTGTGCGGCGGGCGCTGGCGCGTCTCGGCGCGCCGACTGCGCCGGCGGCGGCGCTGGCGCTGTCGGCGACGTGGCGCCCCTGGCGTTCCTACGCGTTGATGCACCTGTGGTCGATCGCCACACCGGTGCGGGAGGAGGCAGCATGACCACGACCCACGCCGAACGAGTCGAGCCCGACGCGGCGCGCCTCTCGATCGACACCCCGATCGGGAACCTCGTGCTCGTGGGCGGCGAGGAAGCGCTCACCCACGTGTGGCTGCCCGGGACCACCGAGCTCGGCAGTTCGCGGGGCGAGGTGCCGGCCCCGCTGCGCACGGCCGCCGCGCAGCTCGGCGAGTACTTCTCGGGCGCGCGCACGTCGTTCTCGCTCCCCCTGGCACCGCGCGGCACCGCCTTCCAGCTCGCGGTCTGGAAGGCCCTCGCCGACATCCCCTACGGAGAGACGATCACCTACGGCGAGCTGGCGCAGCGTGTCGGACGGCCCGCGGCGTTCAGAGCGGTCGGACAGGCCAACGGCGCCAACCCGATCCCGATCGTGTACCCCTGCCA
>JASHUY010000155.1 GCA_030039755.1 Acidimicrobiales bacterium | reverse complement strand
GGTCACGGGCCACGTGTCGCTCACACCGACGGACTACGAGGCGATGCTCCAGGGGTTCATCGGAGCTACGCACACACCGAGGGGTACCGCCTACCTGACCTTCCAGGCGTACTCGGACGTGCCCAGCACATACGTGATCGCGGGCAAGACCGGCACCGCCACAACCGCGACAACACCGGACGCGCGCGCGCCGAACGCCTGGTTCGTCGGCTTCGGCCCCGTGAACGCGCCGACGCAGTACGTGGTCGTGGTGGCGGTCGCCCAGGGCGGGTACGGGGCGGACGCTGCGGCGCCGGCCGTGGCGAAGATCTTCAACTACCTCTACAAGCACCCGCCCTCTTCGTCCCTCGAGCTCCCGACCGTCTCGCACCAGCCGACTCTCGGCACCAGCGCGTCGAACGCCGGGTCGGGCACGTCGCCGACCACCGCGACGACGAACGCGGCGGGCTCGACACCCTCGGCCTCCGCTCCTCAGACGACGACCGCGACCACCGCACCGCCCGCCACCACGACGACCGCATCCCTCTCCGCCATGACGACATCGGCCGCCCCGTCACCTCCACCCGCTGCCACGGGCACGACAGGGGCGGCGGCGAGACCCGAGCGGAGGGCTCACGCCCATCGGCACGGCCGGGGGGCCGGACGGGCTCCGCCGTAGACCGCCTCGGCCACGCCTCCCGACCGGCACCGAGTCGCTCGCCGAGCACGCAGACGCCTCCTCCGGGTCCTCCAGGTCCTTCGGTCCGCCGGCCCAGGGTCTCGCGCCTCTCCACCGGGGGTCGGACCAGGTCCGGCAGGAGGTAACATCGTGCAGCTGAAAGCTGGAGGTGTTCGGTTTGGCAGCAGAGGAGCTGGCGACGCAGGTCGAGCGGCTGCGTGCTGCACCGGCTGCCCTCGTCGTACCGGAGCGCCAGGGGCGAGCCGCCCCCGGTGACGTGCGCCCCGCACCGCCGGCCTTCGCAGTTGTCCCTCGCGCCGACGGCGCGCCAAGCGGGCCGATGGCGGACGGTCACCGTGCCTGGCTCGACGCGGAGCCCGCCACCCGGCCGCGTGGCGTGCGACCGAGGGAGCTACTCGAGGTACGAGGCCCCGGCATGAGGCTCTCACGGGCCTGCCGGCTGCACCAATGGATCGAGCGCGACGGCACCCGGATGGAGCCGCTCGTCGTCTCCGGCCGCGAGGCCGGTGCCGTCGCCGCGCCCGCCGAAGGCGGGCCATGACACGTCGAAGGAGGGATCTCCCTCATGGAAGAGCTGGAGAACGGGCGGGCCGCGACCGGCCCCCCGGTGGCGTCCGATGGGGGGCCGGCGTCCGACACGCTGCGTCGGGCGGCGCCCCGCGGGCGGGGTGACGACCCGGACCACGTCGAGGTAGGAGCGCCGCTGGACGGGACGGCCACTGCGACGGCACCTGCGCGGCCGCGGATCGGCGACACGAGGCCGGCGCCTGCGGTGCGGCGGGCCGTCGAGCGACCGCCTGCTTCACAGCAGGCCGTAGAGGACGACCGCGCCCTGGACGGGTCGGTGCCCGGACCTGGTGACGTCGCGGCAGCGCCGTCCCGGCGCCGGCGCCGGCGGGGCGGGAGGGACCGCAAGGGGCGCTCGACCGGCCGCTACCTCATCTGCGTCCACGTCCAGCCGGGGATCTCTCAGATCGCGGTCCTCGAGGGACGGTCGTTGGTCCAGCACTTCGTCTCGCACGCCCAGGACGAGACCACCCAGATCGACGGGAACATCTACGTGGGCCGGGTGCAGAACGTCCTGCCGGGCATGGAGGCCGCGTTCGTCGACATCGGCATACCGAAGAACGCGGTGCTCTACCGCGGCGACGTGCGTTACGACACCGACGACGTGGAGTCGGGTGCCCGCGGGCCCGAGCCGCGGATCGAAGAGGTGCTCCGCCCGGGGCAGTTGATCCTCTGCCAGGTGACGAAGAACCCGATCGGCGCAAAGGGGGCAAGGCTCACCCAGGAGGTCTCCCTGCCCGGTCGGTTCGCCGTCTTCGTCCCGAACAGCGACGCCGTCGGGATCTCCAAGCGGCTGGGCGACAACGAGCGGCGCAGGCTGCGCAAGATCGTGGACGCCGTACGTCCCGCCGGCCACGGCTTGATCGTCCGGACGGCTGCGGAGGGTGCCACAGAGGACGAGCTCCGCCGCGACGTGGAGGGCCTCCTCCAGCAGTGGACGTCGATCGAGCGGGCCGCGGCCCGGATGACGGGCCCAGGCCTCTTGTACAGGGAGCCGGACCTCGCCGTGCGGATCCTGCGGGAGGAGCTGAACAGCGAGTACCGCGGGGTGATCATCGACGACCCCGCGCTCTTCGACCAGGTGCACGGGTACGTCGAGAGGGTCAGTCCCGACCTCGCCGACCGAGTGGAGCTCTACGACGCCGAAGCCGAGGGCCAGCCGCTCTTCGACCGCTATCACGTGCACGAGCAGCTGCACAAGGCCCTCGACCGAAAGGTCTGGCTGCCGTCGGGAGGGTCGCTGATCATCGAGCGCACCGAGGCGCTGACGGTGATCGACGTCAACACCGGGAAGAACGTCGGCAAGAGCAACCTGGAGGAGACCGTCTTCCGAAACAACCTGGAGGCCGCCGAGGAGGTCGCTCGCCAGCTCCGACTCCGGGACATCGGCGGCATCATCGTCATCGACTTCATCGACATGGAGCTGAAGGAGAACCGGGAGAAGGTCGCCGCGGCGCTGCGGGCGGCGCTCGCCCGGGACAAGACCAGGACCCAGGTATTCGACATCTCCGAGCTGGGGCTGGTGGAGATGACCCGGAAGCGGATCTCGGAGGGTCTCATCGAGTCGCTCTCCACCGAGTGCGACGTGTGCCACGGCCGGGGGATCGTCCTGGACGCGTCGGTCCTCTGATCGGACCGCGATAAGCTCCCCGCTCCATGTACGCCGTGATCCGCAGCGGAGGCAAGCAGGAGCGCGTCGCCGAGGGGGAGCGCGTCCGTCTGGAGCTCCTCGGGCAGCCGATCGGGGCCGAAGTCGCCCTCCAGCCGGTGCTGTTCGTCGACGACGAAGGGGAAGTCCGAGCGACTGCGGACCAGCTCGCCGGCGTGACGGTCACGGGCAGGGTGGTGGGGGAGGAGCTCGGCCCCAAGATCAACGCGATGACGTACAAGTCGAAGACCAACCAGCGGCGCCGATGGGGGCACCGCCAGCGCTACTCGACGGTGGAGATCGTCTCCATCGAGACCCGCTGAGGACGAGGAGATCCGATGTCGAAGACCAAGGGTGGGGGCTCTACCCGCAACGGCCGTGACTCGAACGCGCAGCGCCTCGGCGTGAAGGTGTTCGACGGGGGGACCGTGCGTGCGGGGGCGATCATTCTCCGTCAGCGCGGCACGCGGTTCCATCCCGGCGTCAACGTCGGGCGCGGCGGGGACGACACGCTGTTCGCGACCGCCGACGGCGTGGTGAAGTTCGGCGCCCGCAAGGACCGAAAACTCGTCGACGTCCTTCCCGGCTGAGGACGGCGCGCTCGGAGGCCCACCCCTCCACGCGTCGTCGGGGTCACGGCGTCGTGTCGGTCGCGTCCAGCGCGCCGGGAGGTCCGGCATCGGTCGGCGGGGCACCTCCAGGCGCGTCGGGTGCCTCGAGCGAGTGCACGACTCCCGCGATCACCTGTGCCACCGTCGGCACCGACTCGTTTGCCACCCTCGCCACGTCGTCCACGTCGGGCGGCACCCCGGCGACCCCGGCGATCCCGGTTGCGGCGTTGGTCACGACGGCGAGCCCGAGCACCTCGGCGCCGAGATGGCGCGCCGCGATCGCCTCGGGGACCATCGACATGCCGACGAGGTCGGCGCCGAGGGCCGCGAGCATGCGGATCTCGGCGGGCGTCTCGAGCTGCGGGCCCAGCACCTGGGCGTAGACGCCTTCGCCGATCGGGGAGACGGCGTGGGCCAGCGCCCGGAGGCGGGGCGACCACGCGTCGGCCATGTCGACGTGACGCGAGCCCGGGAGCCCGTCCGTCGGCACGCCGACCAGGGGCGACACCGCCGTCATGTTCAGGTGGTCGCGGATCGCGACGACGTCACCGGTCGACAGGGACGGGTTCAACGCCCCCGCACCGCAGGTGAGCGCCACCACCCTCACCCCGGCGGCGATGGCGGTCCGCACCGGGTGGACGACTTCGGCGGCGCTCCTGCCCTCGTAGAGGTGGAGCCGGCCGGCCACGACGAGCGCCCGCTTGCCCTCGAGGTCCACGGACCACGCCTCGGGCCGGTGGCCCGGTCCGGTGAAGCGCGCGAACCACGGGAGAGTCGTGAGGTCGATCGGGGCACCCTGCACCCCGAGCCGTTCGGCCGCCGCGAACAGGCCGGTGCCCAGCACGACGAGCACGTCGTGGCGGTCCACCCGGGTCATGCGGCCGAGCTCCCGGGCGGCGATACGCGCCTGCTCGAGCGGGTTCGCGCCTGGTGCGCCCGGGCTCGTGGTCGGCACGGGACGTCATGCTAGGAGTCGCAGCTCCGAGGAGTGGGTGACGTCGGCCGTCGGGCCTGCGACTCCTCTGGCCGGTTCGTGCCCGGGCCGCCTCGATAGGCTCGGCTCGAGTGACGCATTCGGTGATGGACGACGGCTACCACCCCCCGGTCGAGGAGTACCTCCAGACGGTCCACTCCCTGAAGGAGGAGGGGACTCCGCCGATCCAGGCACGGATCGCCGAACGCCTCGGTCGCTCCGCACCCTCGGTCTCCGAGATGCTCGACCGGCTCGCCGAGGACGGCTACGTGCGCAGGGAAGGCCGGGTGGTCGAGCTCACGGACAAGGGCTCGCTGCTGGCGGAGAAGGTCGTGCGCAAGCACCGTCTCGCCGAGCGACTGCTCGCCGACGTGATCGGTCTCGAGTGGCCGAAGATCCACCGGGAGGCCGGCCGGTGGGAGCATGTCATCTCAGACGACGTGGAGGCTCGGCTGGTCCAGCTCCTGGGCGATCCGGCGACGTGCCCGCACGGCAATCCGATACCGGGGTCCCGCACCCCCCACTCCGGTGCCGCGCAGCATCCCCTTGCCGAGGTCGAGGCTGGCGACCGCGTGCAACTCGAGCGCATCAGCGAAGACGTCGAGATGGACATGGACGCGCTCGTCTATCTCGACGTCCATCGGTTCGTTCCCGGCACGACCGCGACCGTGGTCTCGCGTGCGCCCGACGGCACGCTGATGCTCGACGCGGGAGGGTCGACCGTCGCGATCGGCGCCGACCTCTCGCGCCGCCTCTACGTCACGACGCACTAGGCGAGGGCGTGACGCAGACGGCCGGACAGGGCTCCGGCTCCGACGTCAGGGCCACAGCCTTCGTCGCGCGCTACGTAGGGGACGTCGTGGTGACGATGGACGAGGACCGCCGCGTCTACCAGCCCGGGGTCCTCGACGTCGTCGACGGACGTGTCGCGTGGGTCGGCGCGGCGACCGACGCCCCCGCCGCCGCCGCGGTGGAGCGGCGCATCGGCGGTCTCCTCATGCCCGGGCTCGTGAACGCGCACGGCCACTCGCCCATGACGCTGCTCCGTGGCGCAGGGGACGGGTTGCCCCTCGCGCGCTGGCTGTCGGAAGCCATCTGGCCGCGTGAGGCGCGCCTCACTCCGGACGACGTGTGGTGGGGGACGCAACTCGGCTGCGCCGAGCTCCTGCGCGCCGGGGTCACGACGACTTGCGAGCTCTACCTGCACTCACGGGCCGTCGCCGACGCCGTGCTCGCGGCGGGCATCCGCTGCGTCCTCACCCCGGGTGTCTTCGACCTCCCCGGTGCCGGTCCCGACTCGACGTGGCAGCGTTGCCTGGAGGACGCGGCGCAGCTCCACCGGGAGCTCGACGGGAGGGACGGGCGCCTCGTCGTGGGCCTCGGCCCGCACTCCGCCTACACGCTGCCGTCCGAAGGGCTGACCGCGGTCGCGGAGGTCGCCGCGCAGCTCGACGCGCTGGTGCACGTGCACCTCGCCGAGACCTCTGCCGAAGACGACGTGGTGCGCGCGCGCCATGGGTGCGGAGCGCCGGAAGCCCTCGCGCGCACGGGGATCCTCGACTGCCGGGTGCTCGCCGCGCACGCCGTCTGGGTGACCGACGATGAGCTCGATCTCTTCGCGAGGCACGGCGTGGCGATCGCGCACTGCCCCCAGAGCAACGCCAAGCTCGGTAGCGGCATCGCGCGCGTCCCGGCGATGCTGGCCCGCGGGCTTCGCGTCGGGATCGGCACCGACGGTCCCGCGTCGAACGACAACCTCGATCTCTGGGAGGAGCTCAGGCTCGCACCCCTCCTCGCGCGGGCTGCCGCGTGCGACGCCTCCGCGCTCGGGACCGTCGATGCGTTACGGCTCGCCACGAGCGGTGGTGCCGCTGCGCTCGGTCTCGACTGCGGCTCGCTCGTACCGGGTCGCGTCGCCGACTTCGTGCGGGTGGAGCTCGAGGACGCCGCGTTCGTCCCCGCGCGAAGCCACGCCGAGCTGCTCACGCTCCTCGTCTGGGCGGCGTCGAGCCGCCTGGTGACCGACGTCTGGGTGGCCGGCCGGCAGCTCGTCTCGGACGGCGTGTGCCGAAGCGTCGACGAGGCCAGGGCGCGACGTGAGGTCGCCGTCCGGTCGCAGCGTCTTGCCGGGGGTTGAGCGCGGCGCCTCCGACGACCTTGCGCAGCCGGTTTGCCGGAGCGCGAGCGGAGGCACTCCTAGGATCCACGGTCATGTCCGGCTTCGTGGACGAAGCGCAGCTGCACGCGAAAGCGGGAGACGGCGGCGCGGGCGCGGTGTCGTTCCGCCGCGAGGCGCACGTGTCCCGCGGCGGGCCCGACGGTGGCGACGGGGGGCACGGCGGCGACGTCTGGCTCGTCGCCGATCCCAACCAGGCCTCGTTGCTCGGGTTCAGGGACCATCCCTTCCGCCGGGCTGGCGACGGCACCCACGGCTCGGGCAAGCGCCGCCACGGACGGCGGGGCGCCGACCTGGTCGTGCCGATCCCGGTGGGCACCGTCGTCCGGGACGGGGACGGGACGGTGCTTCGCGACCTCTCGGCACCCGGGGACAGATGGCTCGCCGCCGAAGGCGGGCAAGGAGGACGGGGGAACGCGCGCTTCCTGTCGAACACCCGCCGCGCCCCGGCCTTCGCCGAGCAGGGTGAGCACGGTCAGGAGCGTTGGCTCGACCTCGAGTTGAAGCTCACCGCGGACGTCGCGCTGGTCGGCTTCCCGAACGCCGGCAAGTCGACGCTCATCTCCGTGATCTCCTCCGCGCGCCCGAAGATCGCGGACTATCCGTTCACGACGCTCCAACCGCACCTCGGCGTGGTGCGGGTCGGCAGGCCGGGCGACGAGACGGAGCTGGTCGTGGCGGACGTGCCCGGTCTCGTCGAGGGCGCGGCGGAAGGCCGGGGCCTCGGCCACCGCTTCCTACGCCATGTGGAGAGGGCGCGCGTGCTCGTGCTCCTCTTGGACCTGGCGCCGACAAGCGGGTCGTCCGCCGACGCGCAGCTCGAGGTGCTCCTCGGCGAGCTGGGCCGCTACGAGCCGGCACTCCTCGGACGGCCTCGCCTCGTGGTCGGCTCCAAGGTCGACGTCGCCGGATCGGAGCTCGCGGACGCCAGCCCCGACCTTGCGATCTCCGCCGTGACCGGTGAGGGAGTCGGAGAGCTCCTCGGACGCATGGCGACTCTCGTCGACGCCGCGCGCGCGGCGGACGCAGCCGACGTCGCCCGGGACGCAACGGCGCTGACGGACGCCGGTGCGGTCGTCCCGGAGCAGTCGGTGGCGGGTGCCGGGTCCTTGGTGGTCCACCGTCCCGTACCAGAAGGGATCTCCGTCGAACGTGCCGGCCCGCACTCGTGGAGCATCTCGGGTCGTGAGGCACGACGGGCGGTGAACCTGTCGGACCTCACCGACGACGCGGCGCTCGCCGAGGTGGTGCGGCGACTGCGACGGCTTGGGGTCGACCGGGCGCTCTCGCGCGCCGGCGCGCGCGACGGCGACGAGGTGGCCGTCGGCGTGGTGACCTTCACCTGGTCGAGGGACCGGGCGGTCGAGCTCTTCGATCCCGACGACGAGGCGCGCGGCAACGAACCGCGTCGAGGGCGCGGCAGGCGCTGACCGCGCGGCAGGCGCCGGCAGCTCGGTCTCGGCCATCCGGACCTCGGGTACCCTCGGCGGCCATGGCTGCACGAGCGCGGATCGTCGTGGTGAAGGTCGGCTCGTCGACCGTCACGACCCCGAGCGGAGAGATCGACGCGGCCGTGGTCGCGCAGCTCTCCGGGGAGGTTGCGGCGCTCGCGGCCGGCGGGCACCACGTCGTGGTCGTCACCTCGGGCGCCATCGCGTGCGGGTGGGCGGCCCTGGGCCGACCGGGGCCGCGACCCTCGGACCCTGCGGTCCTCCAAGCGCTTTCCGCGGTCGGGCAGCAGCGGCTGATGCGCGCGTGGCAGGACGCTCTCGGCGCGCATGGTCTCCTCGCCGGCCAGGTGCTCCTTGCGCCTCTCGACTTCGGTCACCGGCGCCAGTACCTGCACGCGCGTGCGACGCTGCAGCATCTCTGGGACCTGGGTGTGCTGCCGATCGTGAACGAGAACGACGCGGTCGCCGACGAGGAGATCCGCTTCGGAGACAACGACCGCCTCGCCGCATTGGTTGCGCATCTGGCCGGCGCCGACCTGCTCGTGCTGCTCACCGACGCCCCCGGTCTTCTCAGCGCGGATCCGCGGCTCGACGGCTCCGGGTCGCTCATCGAAGAGGTGATGGAGATCGACCAACGGTTGATGGACGTCGCCGGCGGTCCCGGTTCGGTTGGCAGCGGTGGCATGGCGTCGAAGCTCGCGGCGGCGCGTATGGCCAGCCGGTCGGGGGTCACGACGGTGATCGCCGACGGGCGGCGGCCTGGCGTGCTCGCCGGTGCGCTCGGGGGGGCCCGTGGTGTGGGGACGGTGTTCAGGCCGAGTGGGGAACGGATGCCGGCGCGCAAGCTCTGGATCGCCTACGCGCTCGGCGCCTCCGGGCTGCTCGTCGTCGACGAGGGCGCCCGCCACGCGCTTGTCGAGGGAGGCCGCTCGCTGCTCCCGGCGGGCGTCGTCGAGTGCCACGGACGCTTCGACCCCGACGACGCGGTCGAGATCGCCGTCGTCGACGGAACCGTCTTCGCCAAAGGGCTCGTGCGCTACTCCTCGGAGCGCGCAGGGGAGTGGGTGGGTCGCCGGAGCGAGGAGCTCCCCGAGGAGCTGTCGCCGGTCGCGGTGCACCGCGACGACCTTGTCGTGCTCGCGTGACTCCGTACTGACGCCGGGACCGGCACCGGGCCGCCGGTAGGCTGACCATCGATGGGTACGGCCGATCTCGAGGCTCTGGCACGCCGGGTGCGCGCGGCGTCCCGCGAGGTCGCACGGGCGTCGTCCGGCGTGCGAGACGAATTCCTGCGGGCCGCGGCAGACCTGCTGACGGGCGGCGCCGCGGCCGTGCTCGAGGCCAATCGGGCCGACCTCGAACGAGCGGAGCGTGACGGTCTCGACGCGACCGCGCACGACCGCCTCTTGCTCACCGAGTGCCGCGTGGACCAGATGGCGGAGGGGCTCCGGGAAGTCGCCGCGCTGGCCGACCCGGTCGGCGAGGTGCTCGACGGATGGACCCGTCCGAACGGGTTGCGGGTCGAGCGGGTGCGCGTGCCGCTCGGGGTCGTGGGCGTCATCTACGAGAACCGTCCGAACGTGACGAGCGACGCGGCCGGGCTGTGCGTGAAGGCCGGCAATGCCGCGTTCCTCCGGGGGTCCTCCTCTGCGCTCGCATCGAACCGTGCCATCGTGGCGGTGCTGCGCCGCGCCTTGGCCAAGGTGGGCCTCCCGGAAGACGCGGTCGCGCTCGTCGAGGACACCGGTCACGAGACCGCGGTCGCCTTCATGCGGCTCCGCGGGCTCGTCGACTGCCTCGTGCCCCGCGGCGGGAAGGCGTTGATCGGCTCGCTCCTCGAGCACGCCACGGTTCCGTACGTGCTCGACGGTGACGGGAACTGCCACGTGTACGTCGACGCCTCCGCCGACGTCGACATGGCGGAGGAAATCGTGGTGAACGCGAAGACCCAGCGCCCCGGCGTGTGCAACGCCGCGGAGACGCTGCTCGTCCACGCGGACGTTGCGCCCGTCCTGCTCCCGCGACTCGCGCGCTCGCTCGCAGACGTGGAGCTCGTGGCCGACGACCGCGCCCGCGTCCACCTGCCGGGTGCCGCCGAGGCGACCGAGGAGGACTTCGCGACCGAGTTCCTCGCGTTGAAGCTTGCCGTGGCCGTGGTGGACGACCTCGACGCGGCGATCGACCACATCACGCGTTTCGGATCGGGACACTCCGAGGCGATCGTCACCCGGGACGTGGCGTCCGCCGAGCGATTCGTCAAAGAGGTGGACGCAGCGGCGGTGCTCGTGAACGCCTCCACCCGGTTCGTCGACGGTGGCGAGCTCGGTCTCGGTGCCGAAGTGGGCATCTCGACCCAGAAACTGCACGCACGGGGCCCGATGGGCCCGCGTGAGCTCACCTGTCTCAAGTGGGTCGTGCACGGCGCCGGGCACGTCCGGCGATGACGGCGCCGACACCGCCCGAGGGCAGCGTCTTCCGCTCGATCCCAGATGTGCGCGAAGGTCTCGGACGCGCGGGCTACATCGCCGACGAGCGCATCGCCGGCGTCGTCTACCTGGCGGACCGTCTGCGCAAGCCCGTTCTCGTCGAGGGTCCCGCCGGGACCGGCAAGACGCAGCTCGCCAAGTCGGTGGCGGAAACGGCGGGCAGCCGTCTCATCCGGCTCCAGTGCTACGAGGGGCTCGACGAGGCGAAGGCGCTCTACGAGTGGAACTACCGCAAGCAGCTGCTGCGCATCCAGGCCGAGCAGTCGGCTCCCAGCTGGCGCGAGCTCGAGGCGGACATCTTCTCGGAGGACTTCCTCCTCTCGCGCCCGCTGCTCGAAGCGATCCGGAGCGAGGAGCCCACCGTGCTGCTCGTGGACGAGATCGACCGCGTGGAGCTCGAGACCGAGGCGCTCCTCTTGGAGGTGCTGTCGGAGTACCAGGTCTCGATCCCCGAGCTCGGGACGGTCCGCGCGACGCGGGTGCCGATGGTGTTCCTGACCTCCAACAACACCCGGGAGTTGTCGGAGGCGCTGAAACGGCGCTGCCTCTACCTGCACGTGGACTACCCGGAGCTCGAGCGGGAACGGGAAATCGTGCTGCGGCGGGTGCCCGGCATCCAAGAGGAGCTGGCGGACCAGGTGGCCCGGATCGTGCGCTCGCTCCGCTCCCTCGAGCTGCGGAAGCCACCGTCCGTGGCGGAGACCCTCGACTGGGCACGGACGCTCGTGATCCTCGGGATGGAGTCGATCGACGCGGCAGGCGCCCGGGACACGTTGCACGTGCTGCTCAAGTACCGCCAGGACATCGACCGGGCGGCGAAGGAGCTTCTCGCAGCCGATGCTTGAGCTCCTGTCGGGGTTCGTCGGCGAGCTGCGTGCTGCAGGGATCCCCGTCTCGATGACCGAGCACCTCGACGCGGCTCGGGCTGTCCACCACGTGCCGATGGAGGACCGCGAGGCGCTGAAGGCCGCGCTCGGTGCGACGCTCGTGAAGTCCGGAGCGCACTGGCCGGCGTTCGAGACGGCCTTCGAGGTGTACTTCTCGTCGCGGGTCGCGCCGGGAGCCGCGGCCGGGGACCCCGGGAATCCCGCGACGAACGCCGACGCGTCGGCACCTCCGTCCCGCGCCGCCGGGGTCCCGGGAGCCGCGGCGACCCCGGCCGGGGGTGGATCGGAGCCGATGAGCGCCGCCGAGCTCGCTGCGCTGCTCCTCCGGGCGATGCGCCAGGGCGACCGCGCGCTCGCTGCCGCGCTCGCCCGCGCTGCCGTCGACCGCTACGCCGCGATCGAGCCCGGTCGACCGGTCGGGGGGACCTATTACCTGTACCGGACGCTCCGGCACCTCGACCTCGAAGGGCTGCTCGGACGCCTCCTCGAAGAGCAGCGACGCGAACGGGAGCTGACGCCGCTCGAAGAGCGGCTGCTCGCCGACGAGTACCGCGCGCGGATCGCCGCGCTGCGCAAGGCGGTCGAAGCGGAGATCCGGCGTCGTCTCGTGCTCGACCGCGGTGCGCAAGCGCTCGCGAAGTCGGTCAGGCGTACGCTTCCCGAGGACGTCGACGTCATGCACGCGAACCGCGAGGAGCTCGCCGCGCTCCAACGCGCGCTCCATCCGTTGTCGCGGAAGCTGGCGGTGCGGCTCGGGCGGAAGCGGCGGCACCGCCGCCGGGGGCCGCTCGACTTCCGCGCGACGGTGCGCCGGTCGCTCTCGACGGGCGGCGTCCCCGTCGAGCCACGCTTTCGTCACCCGCGGCCCTCCAAGCCGGAGATCTTCGTGATCGCCGACGTCTCAGGGTCTGTCGCGTCCTTCGCCCGCTTCACGTTGGAGCTCGTGTACGCGATCAGCACGCAGTTCTCGAAGGTCCGCAGCTTCGTGTTCGTCGACGGCATCGACGAGGTGACGCACGTCTTCGAGCAGGCCGACGACCCGGGGTCCGCGGTGCGGCGCATCACGACCGAGGCCGACGTGGTGTGGCTGGACGGGCACTCGGACTACGGGCACGCGTTCGAGGAGTTCGACCGCCGATGGGGCGACGACGTGACGTCGCGCGCGACCGTCCTTGTTCTCGGCGACGCTCGGAACAACTACCACGCGTCGGGCTCCGCCGTCCTCCACGAGCTCCAGCGCCAGGCGCGCCACGTCTACTGGCTGAACCCGGAACCGCACCAGTACTGGGGCTCGGGTGACTCGATCGTGGACGAGTACGCGGTCCACTGCGACGCCGTCGTCGAGTGCCGCACGCTGCGCCAGCTCGAGCGTTT
>JASHUY010000154.1 GCA_030039755.1 Acidimicrobiales bacterium | reverse complement strand
GGCGAGGAGGGGGTAGAGCAGCTCGTCCTCACCGTCGTGGTGCGCATGGAGAAGCCAGAGGGCTTCGCCGAGGTAGCCGGCGAGCTCCTGCGCCCGTTCGGTGTCACCGTCCTCCACGGAGGCGATCTGTCCCGGGGCGTCGCCGAGCGCGCGCCGGAAGGCATCGTGGACGTACTTCATGTCCCGGGTGTCGGTCGCTGCGGGCATATCGGACATGGGGTTCCTCGCTTTCTCGTTCGGCACACGTCGAGCACGGCCCGCCTCGAGCACGACCTGCCTCGAGCTCGACCCTGCCCCGAGCGCGGCCCGCCTCGAGCGCGGCCTGCGTGCTAGCCCTCCTTCTCCGGGAGAAGGTCGTAGATGTCGGCCACGAGCGTGACGAGGAAGGCGCGCTCCCCGTCGGTCAGCGGACCGCCGCCGTCGTTCTCGAAGGGACGCGACTCCTGCGCCAGGCGCCGCAGCCTCGGCGAGCCGTAGGCGGTGACGAAGGCGTCGACGGTGCAGAAGAAGTCGGGCCAGTCCTCCCTCACGTGCGCGGGCACGATGAGCCGCTGGACGAGCGCGACCGCGTAGCACAGGACGTGACGGACGGACTCCGTCGAGAGGTTGCCACGCTCGTCGAGGTTGGACGCGGGGTCGTCCGTCACGCCGACCGCCTCTCGCTCCCGCCCCCCGCCGCGCTCGTTCGCCGAGCAAGAAGCTCCCCCATCTCCCTCACGAGGTCGACGAGGAGGGTGCGGTCCGAGTCGCTGAGCGGTGCCGGAGTGCGCCCGACCCAGAGCACCGACGAGCTGCGGGCCGACATGGAGAGGCGCTCCGACCCGTGGGCGAAGACGAAGCCGCCCGCAAGGTGGAAGAAGTCCTCCCAGTCCTCCATCACGTCCTCGGGGAGGATGTGCCCCTGGAGCAACGCGACCCCGTAGCGGTAGAGGTGCTCGACGGTCGGGAGCGAGAGGTCGCGGCTCTCGTCGAGGTAGCCGAGCAGCCGCGAGTCGATCGGGCCGAGATAGGCGACGAGGTGGTCGGTCACGGACGGTTCCTCAGCGCCGGGGCGTGCCCCTGCGCCCCCTCGCCGCCATGAGGTCTTCGACCCGGACATGGAACCCGCGCCGCTGCTCCTCGGCGTTGCCCGCTGTCCTGAGGCGCGCACCTCGCAGGAGCCGGTCCTCGAACACGGCGAGCGGGTCACCCGGGACTCGCTCCGTGCCGAGTGGGAAGGTGGGGTCGTCGTTCATGGTCGTCATCGCGCGCGGGAGAACAGGCCGACGAGGACGCCGAGTACCGCGCAGCCCCCGACGATCACGGCGAATGGCCACCACGCGGTGAAGGGCGCCGCGCCGAAGAGGGCGAGGAGGATCACGGCTCCCAAGCCGAAGAGCAGCCCGCCGACGAAGCCCCGGATCGGGTGGCGCTTCTTTCTCCGCGACTCGACCATGTCCCTCATGTGCCGCCCCCTCCTGTCGAGGGTGCCGGCGGTGGTGTCCCGCCGCCTCCGGTCGTCCCCCCGGTACCGCCGCCTGTGCCCCCGCCTGTCCCCTGTGTCGTCGTTGTCGTGCCTGTGGGTGTCGTCTGTGTCGTGACCACGGCGGCCGTCGCGGCGGGGGGCACGACCCGCAATACGGTGAGCCAGTTGGGCCGTGACGCCAGGACGAGGACCAGCCCGCCCAGCACCAAGACGATGGCGGCCCACAAGAGGACCCCCGTCGCAGGGTCCCCTGTCAGCTTCACGTAGACGGCGCCGGTGCACGTCCCCCCCACCCCGCTGATCTCGCCGTTCACGTAGTACGTGCCGGTCACCCCGAGCCAGGAGGGGAGGTAGGAGTCGACCTTCACGACACCAGAGGCGCTCTTCTCGTGCGAGGCGTTCACCGAGCCGCCCGAGCGGATGGGGAAGCCGTCGACGTGCACCCACCAGTGGTGGTCGGTGAAGACGACGGGGGTGGAGCCCGACCAGTCGACCGTTCCCCCGCGCGCCACCCTGAACGGGTCGGACGAGGTGGCCCCCGGTGCCTCCGGGGCGGTCGCATCGTCGAGGACCTTCCCGTTCTTCTTCTTGTGTGCGCTCCCCTGCCCTCTGCAGCCTCCTGTGAAGGTCACCCCGACCACCGACGTGGTCTTGGTCTTCGCAGAAGCGAGGCCGACGGGCAGGATGACCACGATGCCGGCGACGGCGAGTGCCGCGAGCAGGCGTACCGCGCGCCGACGCGTGGACGCAACTCCCTCCGCCCTGGTCATCGTTCGCCTCGCCGTCTCCGCCCCGCTCGAACCCTACTCAGAACCTCGCTGCGGCGCCCGCCCGTTCTTTGGTGCCCGCCCGTTCTTTGACGCCCGCCCGTTCTTTGACGCCCGCCCGTTCTCCGATGCCCGCCTGTCGTGGTGCTTCGACCAGTAGGAGTCGACCGGCACCGTCACGTCGGGACGCTCGGATTCCGACGACGCCTTCACCTTCGAGCGCCGCCGTGACCAGTACGAGTCAGCCGGCGTCTCGGCCACCGGGATCTCCCGTGTCGCGCTCCTCGTGTGCTTTCCCTTCCGGGGGTCGCTCCCGGTCCAGGGATGCACCTCCCAGTAGGAGCCCACGAGCCCTTCGCCGTCCTCGAAGCGGGGTCCGTCGCCGTTCGAGGGTCGCTCGTGCGCGCCGGCTTCCAGCACGGGTGTGAGCCGTGTCTCGTTTCGGGCGCGCCTTCCCACGTGGGGCACGGTCGCGGGGACGCCGACCGCTCCACCTTCGCCCTTGTCCGCCTCTGCCATCCGAGCCCCCGCGCTCCCACGCATCCCGACGACGGCTCAGCCCGAGACCCGGCGTCGTCCGGGCCCGATCCGGCAGCTCCCGCCACCCGGGTCGCGACCGCCGCGACCTCGTCACGAGGCGCCGCTCCGCCGTCCTCCGCCAAGGCCCCGACCAGATGCCCGCTGGTTCTCACGACCTGTAGATGAGAGTGCTGCCGACGCCTCTGGATACCGTCGCCCGGTAGCGACGCCCGCCACCGACCGGCCACGGCCCGCCACCGCCCGACCGCCACCGCCGCCCAAGCCACCGCCTCCCATGGGGCTTGCGGTCGGCCGCTGTACCGTTGGGGCCATG
>JASHUY010000153.1 GCA_030039755.1 Acidimicrobiales bacterium | reverse complement strand
AGGCGGAGGTGAAGGCGGAGGTGGTGGACTTCGGAGACCTCACCGACGCGACGCTCGCGGCCTTCGCTTGGGCGCGGGCCCGCGGCGGCGCGAGCGCCGACGGCGGCGTGGTCCTGTTGTCGCCCGCAGCACCGAGCTTCGGCCAGTTCCGCGACTACAGGCAGCGTGCGGACGCGTTCGCCGCGGCGATGCGCAGGTGCGCGGACGCGGTGACGCTCGACGGCGGCTAGCCACGCGAGCGGCGCGTTCGGCGATGCTCACCCCGAGCCGACGAGGACGTGCGGGTTCATGATCCCGTCGGGGTCCAGCGCGTGCTTGATCGAGGCGAACGCGCGGAGCTCCGCGGCGCTGCGATTCAGCTCCAGCCACCTGCGCTTCGCGGTGCCGACACCGTGCTCCGCGCTGATGCTCCCGCCGACCTCGGCGACCGCACGGAAGACTGCGTCGTCGACCCGCTCGTCGTCGGGCTCGACGCCGGTGACGTTCACGTGCACGTTCCCGTCGCCGACGTGGCCGAAGAGCCAGACCGACGCGCCCGGGGCCACGGCCTCGACGACGGAGGGCAGCCGTTCGACCATCTCGGCGAGCACGCTGTTCGGAAGCGTGACGTCGAGCTTGTGTGGAGGCGCGCCGAGCGAGTTGACGGCTTCCGTGTGACCCTCGCGGTACCGGAAGAGCGCGGCGATCCGCTGGGGGTCCTCGGCGACCGCGGCGTCCTCGACCCCCGCGAGCGAGGCGACCGCGGCCGACAGCTCGGGAGTGGGGTCGGCCGTTCCCGACGCCTCCACGAGCAGGTAGGCGTCGGAGGGTGCCGCGAGGGGAGGCGGCGCGCCCGACACGCTGCAGACGAGCTCCACCCCCGCTCGCAGCATCAGCTCGGCCGCCGAGAGCGTAGGGAGCGTGCGGCGAAGCTCCTGGGCGGCGGCGACCGCCGACGCCGCGTCCTTCATCCCGAGGATCGCCGCGACGCGGGCAGGGGCCGGCGGGACGAGGCGGAGGCGGACCGCCGTCACGAGCCCGAGGGTGCCTTCGCTCCCGCACAGGAGCGAGTGCAGCGCGTACCCGGTGTTGTCCTTGACCAGACCCCCGAGGTGCTCGACGACATCGCCGGTACCGAGCACCGCCTGCACGCCAAGCAGCTGCGCGCGGGTGTCGCCGTACCGGAGCACCCGCAGCCCGCCGGCGTTGGTCGCGACGTTGCCACCGATGGTCGCACTGTCGCGTCCGCCGAGGTCCACGCCGTACGCCCAGCCCGCTTCCCGCGCGGCCGCCTGGACGTCCGCCAGCGTGACGCCGGCCCCCGCGGTCAGCTGGCCGGCCGCTGCGTCGACGGGACCGACCCTCGAGAGGCGACGGAGGCTCACGACGAGCTCGCCGTGGAGCGGGACGCCGCCGCCGACCATCCCCGTGTTGCCACCCTGGGGCACGACCGGCACACCGTGCTCGCGGCAGAGCGCCACCACCGCGGCGACCTCCTCCACCGAGCCGGGCCGGAGGACGGCGGCCGTCTCACCCCGGTAGCGACCGGTCCAATCGACCGCGTACGACGCGACGACGTCGGTCTCCGTGAGAACGTGCACCCGACCGACCACGTCGGAGAACGCGCGGAGCAGCACAGGATCGACGGAAGGCACGCGGCGTGGCACCGCGCCGACGCTACAGGGAGGGCGTGCAGCGAACGCGCAGGGGCCGTGCAAGCCTTCACTCGGAGTGATGACCCCCGTCGCCGGGTCTGCCACAATTCGGGAATGACGTCCGGTAGCTCCCCGGTGCAGAGACTTCGTCGGCAGGTCTCCGCGTAGTCACGCCCGTTCAACATGTTTCGCCTGCCGCCGCACCACGTCCCGCGGCCCCGACTGACCCGCGAGTGCGCCGAACAGCAGGTGGTCGTCGTCGAGGCCGCAGGCGGGTACGGCAAGAGCGTCCTCGCCGCCGAGCTCGTCGACTACTGGGGCACCGTCGGGGTGGACGTGAGCCTCGATCACCGGGGCGTGACCGCTCCGCTGCTCGCGGCCCGGTTGCACACGGCGGTCGAGCGCGCCGGGTTCACCGACGCCGCCACCGCCGCCGCCTCCAGGTCGGACCCGGTCGGGATGGTCGACGCACTTCTCGACGCGCTCGCCGGCGAGAGCTGTGCCTTCGTGATCGACGACGCGCACAACGCGGACGTCGACGCGGCCGAGCTGATCGACCATCTCGCCGGCCGTCTCACCGGCCCGCAGCACCTGGTGGTGCTGGCCCGGCAACTGCCGCAGGGCGCGCTGCGACTCCGTCGGGCCAACTTCCTCCAGCTGTCGGCGGCCGACCTCGCCATGGAGGCGGAGGAGACCATCCGGGTGTGCCGTGACGGGTTCGGGTTGCAGGTCGACTCCGAAGCGGCCGAGACCCTTGGCCGCGCCACGGGAGGCTGGACGGCGGCGACCGTCCTTGCCGCCGCCCGGGCGGCCCGGACGGGGGAGACCCTGACGGCCGTCGCGGCGGTGGGCGGCGGTGAGCACTCCAGCCAGGCGGTGGCGGCCATCCTCGACGAGGCATTGGCCGCGCTGGGCCCCGCGCGGAAGCCGGTGCTCGCCCAGCTCGGCCGCCTTCCACTGCTCGAGCCGGGGCTCGTGGACAGGTTGGCCGGCGAGGAGGGCTTCTTCCGCCGGGCCCTCGCGGCGGGACTCCCCCTCACGCCGTCACGGGGTCCGTGGTGGGAGCTTCCCGGACCGGTCCGCGACCATCTGGCCGGCCTCGCGCCCTCCCGTAGGGAGAGCATGAGGATGGCCGCATCCGAGTACCGCCGCCGGGGCGAGCTCGGATCTGCGATGGATCTGCTGCTCTCGTCCGGTGACGCCGACGCGGCCGCCGACCTGCTCGCCGGCACGAGCCCCGACGTGGAGGAGACGCTCGACACCTTCGAGCTGCGGGCCCGGTTCGAGCAGCTTCCTTCCCGGGTGGTGGACGAGCATCCCGAGCTGTTGGTGCTGATGGCCCGCCGCCTGGGCTACTCCAGCCTGTGGGCCGTCTCGTGCGCGGCCGCAGCGCGGGCGAAGGAGATCGGAGAGCGCCGAAAGGACTTCTTGCTGGCGCGCGCGGCCGAAGCCGAGCTGCTCAAGGTGTCCGAACTGGCCAACCTCGAGTACAGGGCCGCGGCCGAGCGCGCGAGGAGGATCCTCGACGACACCGGACCCCGTGAAGAGCTGACCCGCGCGCGTGCGAGCGAGGTCCTCGGCTACGCGCTCTGCCACATCGTGGACTCCGAGGGGTGCCGGGACGACGCCGACCTGGCCGAGGCGGAAGACTCCTTCACCCGAGCGGCGGCGCTGTACAAGGCGCTCGGCATGCGCTCGGCCGCGTCGTTCATCGGAGTCGACTGGTCCGTGCACATCGAGTTCCGCCGAGGCCAGCTCGACGCCGCCATGAAGCGGATCGAACAGGCGATCCTGCTCGCCGGAGACCGCCCCCGGGCGGTCGGGTTCCTGATGATCTGGAGGGCGCTGTTCGCCGCCGAGCTGGGGCAGGGAGAGCTGTGCCGGCGAAGCGTCAACGAGGTGTTCCGTTCGGCGGAGCGGATCAACAGCCCGATGCTCACCGCGCAGGGCCACTGGAAGATGGCGGTGCTCTCGTCCTACGAGGGCGATGCCGACGCGGTGGTCGCCCATTGCCGCCAGGTCGAAGCCAACCGCGGGAGTTGGTGGAAACTGGTGGGAGCGGAGTTCCTGGCCGAGTCGGCGGACCTGTGCGACCGTGTCGGCCTGGTCGACCTGGGTGCGGATTGCCTGGCCCGGGCGAAGGCGGACCCTCAAGACGCGGGGCACGTGATCTCGCTGGCGGAAGCCGCTCTCGCCGCCCGGCACGGGGACCCGACGGAAGCCCGGAGCCGGCTCGAAAGCCTCGCCGGCCCGAGGGTCGATCAGCGGGAACGGTGGCGGGTGACCCTTCTCCTCGCCTACGTCGAGCTGCGGCGACGGGACCTGGACCTCGCGGCGACGCTCGCCGGGACCGCATTCGAAGAGGCGGCGCGCATCGGCCAGCCTCATGCACCTCTGATCAGGGAGCGGGCGATCACCGACGCGTTGCTGCGAGTTGCCGATCGATCCAGGCGGGCGTCCCCGCTCGCCATCGACGCCGCCCCCCCTCCGATGACGCTCACCACGTTGGGGCGCTTCGAGCTCGCCGTCGCCGGACGCCCGGTGCGTCTTCGACACGGCCAGGAGGTCGTGCTCTTGAAGTACGTCGTCGCCCGCGGCGGCAGAGCCCACAGCGAAGAGGCCATGGAGGCGATGTGGCCCTCTTCGGACCCCGAGACCGCGAAGAACCGGTTGAGGACGGTCCTCTCCCGGCTGAAGACCTCCGCAGGGAACGTCGTCGAACGTTCGGGGAAGTCGCTCGCGTTGAGCAGCTCCCTCAGCGTCGACCTGAACGAGTTCGTCGCCGAAGTCGACCAAGCCCGGGCCGCGGCCGCCGCCAACCGCCCGCTGGCCGTCGCCATCGCCCGAAGCGCGATGGCGCGCTACCACGGGGACTTCCTGCCCGACGACCCTTATGAAGACTGGGCGGAGGAGCCTCGCCAGCGCGGCCGGACGATGATGATCGAGCTCCTGGACCTCTGCGCCGCGGACGCTTCGGATCGCGGCGACCTCGACGACTTGCGACGGATCGTCGGGCAGTCGATCGAGTTCAACCCGTACGACGACGCAAGGTATCTGCAACTGGCGACGGCCCTGGCACAGGACGGGCGGCGCGGCGAGGCGTTGTCACTGCTCCAACGCGCGCGTTCGGCCCTGGCCGAGATCGGCCTCACCCCGTCGCAGGCACTCGTGAGCCTGGAAAGGTCGATCATGCCCCAGCCGCTCCTGCGGGGCGCGTGAGCACCGCGACGCAGTCGAGTGACCAAAAAAATCCGACCCGATCCGATCCGAGCCTGAGGTGGGACTTGAACCCACGACCTGCGCGTTACGAGTGCGCTGCTCTGCCGACTGAGCTACCCAGGCGTGCCGTCACCGCCGCGCATCGACGGCGCCTGCCGGCCGCCCCATCGTACGCGCGTCACAGTCCGCCGGCGGAGACGGCGTGACCCCGTCAGCCGCCCAGACGGCCAAGCCGCACGAAGAGCGCCTCGAGCAGCAGCGTCTCCTGGGCATTGCGGCGGAGGGCCACGGTGGCGTCCGACACGAGGGTCACCGCAGCTTCGTCACCCTTCGCCTCGTCCGGCCGGAAGGCCCGCACCGTTCCCACCTCCGTCGGTGACCCCGATGGTGCCACGGCGGAGGCGAGCCGGTCCCGGTACGAACGAGCGAGGACTCCGAGGCCGGTGCGCAGCTCCTCCGTCCGCCAGCGCCGCTCCTCCCGGTGCTGGCGGTCGAGCACGTCCTTCCTGCCCGGCAGGCCGCGCTCGCCCATCGCCTTCGCGTCCTCCTCCAATGCCGCGAGCTCCTCTTCGTGCTCGGCACGCAACGGCGCCAACGCGCGGTCGGTCGCCGCGAGCACCTCTCGGGCGAGCGCGCCTGCGACCGCCCCGTGGCCGTCGAGACGCGACGGGATCGACCGCCACAACGCGAGGCGGTCGGCGTAGCCCGGATCTTCGGCGAGGAGGCGGGCGCGCTCGACGTTGCCCCCGGCGCCCTCCGCGACGAGGCGCGCTCGCGTCGGATCCGTGCCGCGTGCGAGGAGCCACGCTGCGATCGTCTCGATCGGTACCGGGGGGAAGGCGATCTCCACGCAACGGCTCGCGACCGTGGCGAGGTCAGGCGGCACGTCGTCGGCCAGGAGCACGAAGACCGTCGTGGCGGGCGGCTCCTCGAGGGTCTTCAAGAGCGCGGGTGCGGCGCGTTCCGCCAGGTGGACGTCGGCGACGACGAGCACCTGGCGCGCAGCCTCGAGCGGACGCCGCAGTGCAAGGGTCCCCAAGCGGCGCGCGTCCTCGACGTCGATTGCCGCTCCGGTGCGCTCGACGCTGACGAGGTCCGGGTGGGTCCCGGAGAGCGCGCGGCGGCAGGTGCCGCACTCGCCGCAGCCACCGAACGGGCAGAGAAGCGCCGCGGCGAAGCCACGCGCCGCGGCGCGCGGACCCGAGCCGGGCTGGCCCACCAAGAGATAGGCGTGCACAGGGTGGCGTGCCGCTGCGCGCAGAGCCGCCACCGCCCGTTCCTGCCCGACGACACCGTCGAACAGGGCTGCCACGGGCCGTTCGTCGCGGGCCACCGGCGCGGTGCTCACGCGTGACGCTCCTCTACGGGCTCGACATCGACCCGTTGCTCGACGACGCAGCGGACCGCGGCCGCAACGGTGTCGACGTCCGCGTCGCCGTCGACCACCGCCCAGCGGGCTCGGTCCTGCAGGGCGAGCTCGAGGTAGCCGTCGCGCACCCGGCGGAAGAAGTCCTCGTCGAGACGCTCGAGGCGGTCCGCTGCCACGTGGTCGATCCTGCGGCGGGCCACGTCCAGCGGGACGTCGACGAGAACGGTGAGGTCGGGCTCGACGCCGCCGGCCGCCCACTCCACCAGCCCGCGTAGCTCGTCGATCGGGATCCCCCGCCCGTACCCCTGGTAAGCGAGCGTCGAGCCGGAGAAGCGGTCCGTCACGACCATCCGCCCCGCGTCGAGCGCCGGACGAATCACCTGGGCCACGTGTTGGGCCCGGTCCGCGGCGACGAGGAGCGCCTCAGCCCGCGCGTCGGGGACCGGGTGGCCAGGCTCGAGGAGGAGGAGCCGAAGGGCGAGACCGAGCTCGGTCGCGCCAGGCTCGAAGGTGAGCGTCGCACCGATGGACCGGGCCAGGATCCTCGCCTGCGTCGACTTGCCGCTCCCGTCGACTCCCTCGAACGCGACGAGGCGCCCCCGTGCGGGCGTCACTCGTTCGCCGCCTCCGAAGACTCGGCGGCGGTCTTCTTGGCGGCGGTCTTCTTGGCGGCGGTCTTCTTGGCGACGGTCTTCTTGGCGGCGGTCTTCTTGGCGGCGGTCTTCTTCACCCCACCGCTCCGACGGCGCGTCGACGGTCCCGCCGCCCTGCGATCGGCAAGCAATTCGGCCGCCCGCTCGATCGTGACGGTGAGGGGGTCGTCGCCCTTGCGCAGGGACGCGTTGGTGGTGCCATCCGTCACGTACGGACCGAACCGTCCGTCGCGCACGACGACCGGGAGGCCCGTGTCCGGATCCGCGCCGAGCTCGCGCAACGGACCTGCGGCCTGACCGCGTCCACGACGCGTCTTCGGCTGGGCGAACAGCGCGAGGGCCTCGTGCAGCGTCACGGTCAGGAGCTGCTCTTCGGAAGTGAGGCTGCGCGTATCGTTGCCGCGCTTCAAGTACGGCCCGAAGCGACCGTTCGACGCGAGGATCTCCTGGCCGCTTTCCGGGTCCACGCCCACCATCCGCGGCAGGCGGAGCAGCTCCAGCGCCTGCTCGAGCGTGACGGTCGCAGGGGTCATCGATTGGAAGAGGGATGCCGTGCGGGGCTTCTCGGCACCGTCGGTCGCGGCCCCGAGCTGGACGTAGGGCCCGAACCTCCCGGCACGCACCTGCACCTCCAAGCCGGTGCCCGGGTCCGTCCCGAGCACCCGGTCGTCCGACGGAGCGTCGAGAAGCTCCTCCGCGCGCTCGAGGGTGAGCTCGTCAGGCGGGAGGTCCTCGGGGATCGACGTCCGGTCCTCGCCGCGCTGGAGGTACGGGCCGTAGCGCCCGACCCGGACCACGATCTGGTTCCCCCCGGAGTCGGCACCGATCGGGATCGAGTTGATCTCCCTTGCGTCGATGGCACCCAGGTGCGCGGCCACGGCTTCCTTGAGACCCAACCGGGCGGTCTCCGACTCGTCCTCGTCGGTGGTGCCGGCCCGCTGTTCGGCACCGTTGCGTCCGGCGCCGTCGGCCCCCTCCTCACCGAAGTAGAAGCGCGTGAGCCACGGAAGCGCCTCCTCACGGCCGCTCGCGATCTCGTCGAGGTCGTCCTCCATGGCGGCGGTGAAGCCGTAGTCGACGAGGTCGGGGAAGTAGCGCTCGAGCAGACCGACGACCGCGAACGCGGTGAAGCTCGGCACGAGGGCGCTGCCCTTCTTCCAGACGTACCCCCGGTCGATGATGGTCGCGATGACGCTCGCGTAGGTGGAGGGACGGCCTACGCCCAGCTCCTCCATCGCTTTCACCAGCGATGCCTCCGTGTAGCGCGCCGGGGGTTGGGTCGCGTGCGGGCCCGGTTCGAGCTCAAGCGCGCGCACGCCGTCGCCCTCGGCCAGGCGGGGCAGGACCACTTCACGGTCCGCGAGCTCGGCCTCGGGGTCGTCTTCCCCTTCGACGTAGGCGCGGAGGAACCCGGGGAACGCGATGACCCGGCCGCTCGCCGACATCTCCGCCTCGGCGCCTGCGAGGATCGGCGACTCGGCGGGCATGGTCGCGACCATTCGCACCTGGGCACTCGTCCCCGTCGCATCCACCATCTGGGACGCGACGGTTCGCTTCCACACGAGCTCGTAGAGGCGCAGCTCGTCGCCGTGCAGCGTCTGCGCCGCCTCATCGGGGGTGCGGAAGACGTCGCCGGCCGGGCGGATCGCCTCGTGCGCCTCCTGCGCGTTCTTCACCCGGTGCTCGTAACGGCGGGGCTCGGCTGGGACGTACCCGGCGCCGTAGAGCGTGGTGGCCTGTGAGCGCGCCGCGGCGAGCGCCTCGTCCGAGAGGATGGTCGAATCCGTCCTCATGTACGTGATCCAGCCCTGCTCGTAGAGGCGCTGGGCAACCTGCATGGCGCGCTGCGCGCTGAACCGGAGCTTGCGCCCCGCCTCCTGCTGCAGCGTCGAGGTGATGAACGGCGCCGCCGGCGACCGCCGGAACGGCCGCTCGCTGACCGACCGCACGGTGAACGTCCGGCCGGTGAGACCCTCGGCGAGCGCACCGGCCTCGGACTCGCCGAGGACACGCACCCGGTTCCCGGAGACCTCACCCTGCTCGCCGAAGTCGCGTCCGGTGGCGACAGGCGTCCCGTCGAGCGCCACGAGGGCCGCCGTGAACTGCGAAGGTTCGGCGGCTCCGCCGTCCCCCGCTCCATCGGTGCCCGCGCCGGGCCGCGCCTTGGCGAAGGTGCCCTCGACGCCCCACCAGGTGGCCGAGCGGAAGCGCATGCGGGCTCGTTCGCGTTCGACGACCATGCGGGTCGCGACGCTCTGCACCCGTCCGGCCGACAGCCGTGGCATGACCTTGCGCCAGAGGACGGGCGAGACCTCGTAGCCGTACAGCCGGTCGAGGATGCGCCGGGCCTCCTGGGCGTCGACCAGGCGACGGTCGAGGTCCCGCCACTCCTGTACGGCCCGCCGGATCGCGGCCGGGGTGATCTCGTGGAACACCATCCGCTTGACCGGGACCCGTGGCGCGAGCACCTCGGTCAGGTGCCATGCGATCGACTCGCCCTCGCGGTCCTCGTCCGTCGCCAGGTAGAGCTCGTCGGCGTCCTTGAGCCT
>JASHUY010000152.1 GCA_030039755.1 Acidimicrobiales bacterium | reverse complement strand
GCAGGCACTCCTCGAGCACCCGCCGCGTCGAGCACCGAGTCGACGAGCGTATTCCAGTGCCGTGTCGCCGCACTCTCGACAAGCCGCTTCAGGACGGGGAACCGCCCGTCACCTGTCTGGTAGACGAGGTGGCCGAAGCCCGGAAGCCGTGTGCCTCGGCGAAGAGTCTCGTCGACGGCTCGGGGAGCGCCAACGCGGTCTGCCTCTCGAAGAAACGCTTCGACTACCACCGGCGCGCCGCTGTGAAACGGTCCTGCCATCGCACCGAGGCCGGTGAGAACCGCGTGGTAATGGTCCGCTCTCGTCGAGGCGGCCATTCGTACCGCCAACGTCGACGCAGCCAGCTCGTGGTCGGCGAGCAGTACCATCGCGGCGTTCACGACTGCAACGTGCGCCGGTCGAGCCTTGGGGATCAACCCGGCGGCGACAGCCCCCGCCACTGACTCGGTGAACCGGCGGCGACCGACTCTGAGGACTGGCATCACGCGGTCACCGCGGCCGAGCGACGCCGCCATCGTCGCGATCAGCGCTCGTGCGGAGCCCACGACCGCCTCGGGGCGCAAGTCACCTCGCCTGGGGTCGTTGGAGCCGGTCGTGACTACCACCTGGTCCAGGCGATCGGACATTCCAAGAGTGCGAGGCAGGTTCACTGGCAGATTCGGCCACGCACCGACACCCGCTTGGTGCGAAGTTCCCCACAACAGCTGCGCGACCTCTTCATAGGTGGCCGACGTCGCAAGGTCGATCGCCCGTTGCCCCCGGTACACGGGGCCGTCCTTGCGGATCTCGGTGATGGACGTGAGCACGGTGGCGATCTTCGGCTGCGCCGACTTCGCCTCGCGGGTGCGACGGGCGAGTGCCTCCACGTCCTCGGCGACGAACAGTCGACGGCGGGTATCGCCTGACGGGTGGGACTGGATGATCCCGCGGCTCACATACGCGTAGAGGGTGGAGAGCTTCACGCCTAGACGTCTTGCGGCCTGCTCGCTCTGCAGCATGCCGTCCACGATCCCGGAACGTAGCACACATTGACTTGATCAACGTTTACACATGCTCCCCATGGGCGCATGATGCACGTGTGCCCACGCGTGTCAAAGACCTCCTGTCGCGTCCGGCGGTGACCTGCACGGCCACGGCCACGTTGACCGGCGCCGCGCGCCTCATGACCGATGCTGGGATCGGCTCGGCGGTCGTTACCGAGGAAGGGAAGGTCGTCGGAATCCTCACTGAGCGCGACCTACTCAGGGCTGCCGCCGCGGGAGCGCCTGGCGACGATGCGGTATCCGCCTGGATGACCGCCAATCCGGACGTCCTCTCCCCCGACGAGGAAGTCGGTGCGGCGTGGCAGAGCTTGACCCACCATCACTACCGGCACCTGCCGGTCGTCGACGGGAGCGAACTCGTCGGCGTGGTGTCATTGCGGGACCTCGTCCGCATCGCGCGGGTCCGCCCACCGGACGAGGCGGGGACCGACGCCCCGCCGGGGCTCGAAGGAGTGATCGTCGCCGAGACCGAGCTTGGCGACGTGCGGGGTGAGGAAGGGTTTTTCCATTACCGCCAGTACTCTGCGATCGATCTCGCTTCGAAGTGCGCTCTCGAAGACGTGTGGTACCTGCTGTTCTTCGGAGCGATCCCAGGATCGGCCGAGCGCGCCGACTTCGACGCACGCGTGAGAGGCATGCGGAACCTTCCGTCCGGGCTTCGTGACCAGCTTCCTGCCCTCGCAGCTGCGGGTGCACCCCTTGGCATCCTTCGTAGCGCGGTGTCGATACTGGGATCCGAGCTCGATTGGAAGCCGATCCTCGACCTCGATCACGACGAGCTCGTCGAGCAGGCGCTCCGGCTGTGTGCCGTGGTGCCGACGATCCTGGCCGCGGCGTGGAACCTCGGACGCGGCGCACCGGTGATCGAGCCCCGTCCCGATCTCGGCGCGACGGAGAACTACCTCTGGATGCTCGACGGTATCGAACCCACCGCCGCGCGTGCACGTGCCGTCGAGCGGTACCAGATCCTCACGATCGACCACGGCTTCAACGCATCGACCTTCACCGCCCGCGTCATCGCTTCCACTGGTGCGGACCTCGCCGCCGCCGTCTGTGGAGCGATCGGTGCCCTGTCGGGCCCCCTTCACGGCGGCGCGCCGAGTCGAGCTCTTGCGATGCTGGACGAGATCGGGTCTCCGGAGCGAGCGAACCTCTGGCTGCGTGCGGCGGTCGAGCGGGGCGACCGAGTCATGGGCTTCGGCCACCGCGTCTACAAGACCGACGATCCGAGGTCGGTGTTCCTCCGCGACGTCGCTGGGAGTCTCGGCGGCTCTCTTGCGGACTTCGCCGCGAAAGTGGAGCGCACAGCCGTCGACGTCCTCGCCGAACTCAAGCCGGGACGCCGTCTGTACACGAACGTCGAGTTCTACGCCGGCGTCGTCATGAGCTCGTGCGGCATCGCTCGAGAAATGTTCACGCCGACCTTCGCTTCCAGTCGCGTCATCGGCTGGACCGCGCACGTGCTCGAGCAGGCGGCACACAACCGGCTCATCCGACCGGCAGCTCGGTACGTCGGTCCCTCCGCGCCCCAGCCGCTACCGCGGACCACCGCCTCCTGACTCGGCCGCGCTCAGCTTGGCCTCCAAGCTGGCGAACCGGAGCGAAGCGAGAGCCCCGGTGACCAGGGCATGGCGCTCCGTGGGGTTCGTGCCTTTCCCCCTACGGCTCCCCGACAGGGTCGGTCACAGCAAGAGCGAGAAACGGGTCTACGAACGAGGTGTCCGCCGTCGGCCAACACTCCCCTATCGGCAGCCGTCCCGAGCTCAGATCGTGCGTCCCTCGAACGCAGCGAGCTGATCGGCCGGGCTCGCGCCCGGAGGCGCCACGCACTCGGGGCCGAACGGCATCACACCGTCGTCCCCGCGGAACTCAGGCCTCAGCATGCGGCGGGCGAACTCGAGCAAGGTGTTCGCGAGGTCGCGGTCGAGGTCGGTGGATTGCCCCGTCGCCTTGGCGAGGTCCCAGCCGTGGGTGAACTGGTCGGCCGCGACGATCATCACCAGGGCGCTGCCGGGGATCTCACCGAACGGCATCGTGACCATCGTGTCCATCGCGCCGTGCGCCCCGAACGCCTCGAGGGCCCGCTCGCGGCTCTCGTCGTAGGCGGCAAGGTAGTCCCCGGCGGTGTAGTTCGCGTCCTCAGCTGCCCCGGTCCCGCTCGACAGCGCCGTGGCCGAGAAGCGCGGCGCGGTGATCATGTGGTTGATCAGCCCGGCCACGTCCCAGGAGCGGCACGGGGTCTGTCGTGCCAGCTGGTCCGGCGTCACGCGCTCGAGGACAGCGCGGGT
>JASHUY010000151.1 GCA_030039755.1 Acidimicrobiales bacterium | reverse complement strand
CACGAGCACAATGGCGCCGCGTTCGTGGAGGTCTACCAGAACTGCAACGTCTTCAACGACGCGGCGTTCGAGAAGATCACCGGACGCGACGTGCGCGCGTCGATGCTCGTGCCGCTCGTGCACGGTGAGCCCATCCGTTTCGGTGCCGACAAGGAGAAGGGCGTCGTCCAGCGGCCCGACGGTCGCCTCGAGATCGTTGACGTCGCAGAGGTCGGCGAAGACGCGATCCTCGTCCACGACGAGCGCCGTGAGGACCCGGGCCTCGCGTTCGCACTGTCCCGGCTGGCCCACGGCCCGTACGAGCCGACGGCGATCGGGGTCTTCCGCGCGGTGGAGCGACCCGAGTACGGGGAGTCCATGGCGAGGCAGCTCGCCGACTCACAGGAGCGCCGGGGCATCGGGGACCTGAAGGCCCTGCTGCGCTCCGGCGCGACCTGGACCGTCGACTAGCGCCCGCGGCCCGCTCGCGCTCGCCGGTGCCGGTGCCGGCGGCAGCGACAGTGCCACCGCCGCTGCGGCTTTCCGTGTAGTTTGATCTAATTCTATAAACCCGGTAGGAGTAGATCGTGCACGTCGACGGCTTCATCGTCCTCGGAAGCGCACTGGTCGGCCTCCTCGTGGGGATGACCGGCGCCGGCGGCGGTGCGCTGATGACCCCGATGCTGATCTTCCTGTTCGGGGTGACGCCCACCGCGGCGATCTCGAGCGACCTGGTGGCGGCGATCTTCATGCGTCCCGTCGGTGCCGCGGTGCACTTCAAGCGCGGGACCGTGAACATGCAGATGGTCGGGTGGCTCGCCTTGGGCGCGGTGCCCTCGGCGATCCTCGGCGCGTACCTGCTCCATCTCATGGGGAACACCAAGGCCGCCCAGACGGACGTGGAAGTCGTCCTCGGCGCGGCGTTGCTCGTCGGCGCGGTGGGCATGGTGGTGCGGGCGCTCTGGCGAGGCTCACGCCGGTCTGCGGCGTCTGCACTGTCGGCCTCGTCGGGCTCGTCGGTACGCACCGACCTGATGGGCGGAACCGGCAGAGGGATTGTGATGCGGCCGCTCGCCACGGTCCTCGTCGGGGTCGTGGGTGGCGTGATGGTGGGCCTGACCTCGGTCGGCTCCGGCTCGCTCATGATCGTGCTCCTGCTCTTCTTGTACCCGACGCTCAGCTCGTCGCAGCTCGTCGGGACCGACCTCGTGCAGGCGATCCCCCTGACCGGGGCGGCCGCTCTCGGACAGCTCCTCTTCGGCCACGTGGTGCTCGCGGTCACCGCGTCCGTCGTGATCGGGAGCGTTCCCGCCGTGTTCGTCGGTTCCCTCCTGTCGTCACGTGCGCCGGACCAGGTCATCCGACCGGTCATCACCGCCGTGATCGCGATTTCCGGGCTCAAGTACGTCGGCGTCGACACCGCCGGGCTCGGAGCCGCCGTGGTCGTCGCGGCGGCCGGCTGCGTCGCGTGGGTGCTTCACGGTCACCACAACGCCCAGCGGGCGGGGTCGGGGACCGGAGCGCCAGGGCCGAGCGCCGGGACCACCGGTGCCGGGGGAGGGACTGCGGCGGTGGGGCCGTCTCCGTCGGATCGCACTGGCGCGGTGACACAGGCCGCACCCGTCGACCCGACCTCGTCGCGTGCCTGACCCGTCAGGTCTGGGCGTGCCGCCGGCCTGATGCGTCAGGCGGTGCCGCCGGTCTGACCCCTCAGGCCGTGTCGCCTGAGAGCACGCGGAACACCATGCCGGTCCGGGGCTTCGGGCTGAAGTACGTCGTCTTGGGGGGCATGCGCCGCCGCGCGTCCGCCCACGCGGAGATCTGGGGAACGGCGACCGGCCGGAGGAGGATCGCCAACTCCGCGCGGCCCGCGCGGACCTCTTCGAGGGCCTCCTGCCAGCGGGCGGTGTAGGTCACCGAGGCGTCGGGGACCTCGCGCAGCGCGAGGTCGATCAGCCCGGCCTCGAGGTCGGTGCCGGCCTCCTCGAACGCGCCGGAACGCACGGTGAGGAGCCAGGCGTCGTCCCGCGTGACCGCTGCGACCGAGTCAGAGCCCGCGAGTGCCCCGACGACGCGTTCGGTGGAGGGGCCGGCGTGCACGACGTCGAAGAACGGCCCGAGCAGCGTGGCGGGTGTGGTCCGTGTTCGCAGTCCCGCGACCATTCGGTGGATGGCGCGTACGTGCAACTGCGACTCGGCGAGCTCCACCATGAACGTCATCACGAGATCGTGGTCGCCCGGACGGTTGCCGTTCGCCCGCCGGACCTCGTCGCGGTACGTGCGCGCGGTCTCGTAGCGATGGTGCCCGTCCGCGAGCACCACGGGCGACGCTCCGACCGCGTCGCGCACCTCGGAGATGGTTCCCACGTCGTCGAGCACCCACAGCTGATGGCGCACGCCGTCGTCGTCGTACGCGTCCTCGGCCGGCGGCCCGTCAGGAGCGAACGTTTCGCTGAGCCCGGGGGTGAGGGAAAGGCCCCAGATGGGGGACAGGTTCGTCCCGGTCGCGCGCAGGAGGTCGAGCCGGTCACTCTTGGGCTTGGGCATGGTCTCCTCGTGGGGGAGCACGTCGTCGCCGATCGCCAGCGCCCCGACGACACCGGTGGTGGTCGCGCCGTCCGGCGCCGTCATCCGGTAGGGGTAGAACGCGGGCTCGGCGTCCTCGAGGAGGACCCGCCGTTCGAGCCACGAGTCGAGGAGGTCGGCTGCGGCGAGGTAGCGATCGCGCCCGTACCGGAGGTCCGGCTCCGGGAGCTCGAGATGGATCGCATTGAGCGGGCTGCGATGGGCGAGCATGTCGCGCTCCTGGGACCCGACCACGTCGTAGGGCGGTGCGATCACCTGGTCGAGGTGCACGTGGGCGACGTCGTAGCGCGTTCCCCTGAATGCTTCGAAGCGTGGCACGGGCAAAGACTGGCACACGGGCCACCCGTAGACTCCGTTGCATGCCGGACCCGGTCCCTGCGCCCGACGCCGCAGGCGGGACGCGGCAAGGGGCTCCCGAGGCCGGGGCGGCGGGCGAAGACCGGGTCCTCACCGCAGCCAATGTCGTGACCACGATCCGCCTCGCAGGAGTCGGCGTCTTCCTCTGGTTGCTCTTCGGGGCGCAGCATCAGACGGCCGCCGCGATCCTCCTCGGTGTGCTCGGCGCGACGGACTGGGTGGACGGCCAGCTTGCACGCCGTCTGCACCAGGTGTCCCGGATCGGGAAGATCCTGGACCCGGCCGTGGACCGCGTGCTGGTCGCCACTGCGGTGATCGCAGTGATCGTCCACGGCGCGGTGCCGTTGTGGTTCGGCCTCCTCACGGTCGTCCGCGAAGCGGTCGTCTCGGGTACGGTGCTCGTGCTGGCGTCGCTCGGTGCGCGGCGGATCGACGTGCTGTGGATCGGCAAAGTCGGCACGTTCGGCCTGATGGTGGCGTACCCCGGCTTCCTCATCAGCCACGGCGACGCGGGTTGGCAACATCCCTTCCACGTCGCGGCGTGGGTGTTCGGCGGTGCGGGGATCGTGCTCGCCTGGGCCGCGGCCGTCGCGTACCTGGTGCCGGCCAGGCGGGCGCTCGCCGAGGGGCGCTCGGCACGCCAGGCGGGCGGGGCGGGCAAGACCCTGGAGGGAGACGGCGAGGCGCCGCCGGCGCGAGGATCGCTGCGAGAACCCGGGGAGGTCGGCGCATGAAGGCCGTGATCATGGCGGGCGGAGAGGGCACCCGTCTGCGCCCTCTCACGTCGAACCAACCGAAGCCCATGCTCCCGATGGCGAACCAGCCGATGATGGAGCACGTCGTGAAGCTCCTCCGGCGCCACGGGATGACCGACATCGTCGTCACCGTCGCCTTCATGGCCAACGCCATCCGCACCTACTTCGGCGACGGGTCGGAGCTCGGTGTCCGCATGGTGTACGCGATGGAGGAGACCCCCCTCGGTACCGCGGGATCCGTGCTGAACGCGCGGGACGAGCTCGACGAGCGCTTCCTCGTGATCTCCGGGGACGTGCTCACCGACATCGATCTCGCCGCAGTCGTGGACTTCCATGTGCGCAAGGGCGCGCTCGCCACCCTCGCGCTCGCCTCGGTGGAGAACCCGCTCGAGTTCGGGATCGTGATCACCCGCGAGGACGGCTCCATCGAGCGGTTCCTCGAGAAGCCGACGTGGGGGCAGGTGTTCAGCGACACCATCAACACCGGCATCTACGTCCTCGAGCCGGAGATCTTCGACCACATCGCTCCCGACCGGGCGGTGGACTTCTCCGGCGAGGTGTTCCCCGGCGTGCTCGAAGGTGGGAGCCCGCTGTACGGCTACGTCGCCGAGGGCTACTGGGAGGACGTCGGCACGACCGAGGCGTACCTCCGCGCGCACCAGGACGTCCTCGACGGCAAGGTGCAGGTCGAGATCGGCGGCTTCGAGATCCGGCCCGGGGTGTGGGTCGGCAAGGGGTGCATCCTCGACCCGGCCGCGACCATCGAAGGGCCCGCGGTGATCGGGGACAACTGCACGATCGGCGCAGGTGTCGTGCTGGGCGAGTACTCGACCCTGGGGTCGAACGTGCGGGTGTCCGACGGCGCAGAGGTTCGCCGGTCGGTGGTGCACGACAACGCCTACTTCGGCCCCGGGGTGCGGGTCGCCGGTGCCGTCATCGGCCGTTCGTGCGACTTGCGGCGCGGCGCGACGTGCGACCCGGGATCGGTGCTGGGTGAGGGATGCCTGATCGGCGCGCACGCCCACGTGCGCGGCGACGTGAAGGTCTACCCCTTCAAGACGGTCGAGACGGGGGCGGTCGTGAACTCGTCGATCGTGTGGGAGTCGCGCGGCGCGCGCACCTTGTTCGGTCGCGACGGCGTCCGCGGGATCGCGAACGTGGACGTCGGCCCCGAGCTGGTGGTCAGACTCTCCATGGCCTGGGCCTCGACGATGGACCGCGGCCTGACGATCACCGTCTCGCGGGACACGAGCCGCGCGGCCAGGATCTTGAAGCGCGCCTTCATGATCGGCTGCAACGCCGCGGGCGTGAACGTGGAGGACCTCGAGGTGGCCACCGTGCCGGTGACGCGCCACCACATCCGCGCTTCCGGGAACCAGGGCGGTGTCACGGTCCGCCTCGCCGAGGACGACCCTCAGTCGGTCATCCTCAGGTTCTTCGACGAGGAGGGGCTCGACCTGGCCGAGAGCGG
>JASHUY010000150.1 GCA_030039755.1 Acidimicrobiales bacterium | reverse complement strand
ATGGAACGGACGATCGTCCAGTTGGTCGTCGACCTCGCAGAGCACTGCCTCGCAAGAGGTGATGGCCGTGGCGCGGAGCAAGCCGTTCGCCGCGGGCTCCTCGTCACCCCCTACGACGAACGGCTCTACCGCCTGCTCTTCCTTGCCGCCGACCGTCAGGGCAACCCCGGAGGGGTGGAGTCCGCAATGGGCGAGCTCGTTCGTCTCGTCGCCGGCGAGGCTCTCGAGCACGAGCAGGCACCGTGCGGCGGACCTGTGGACATGACCGCGTGGGTGCATCCCGACACCGTGGACGTCTACCGGTCGCTCACCCGCCGCCGGCGTTCCCGCCGGCGGCCCCCTTCCGGACGTGCGAGAACGAGGGCGGTATGAGCGCTCTCTAGGAGCGGGCAACCACCCGCCGACGGAGGGCCCACGAAGGCGCAAACGGCGTGTTCCCACGACAGAGGCGCAGCTCGCGAGCGGTTGTGCACCGGGGCCGCGGAAGTGGGGCGGGGCGCTATTGCTAAGGTCTCCCCCGCCATGCCGAGGAGTTCGACGGGAAGATGGGTCGCACGCGCCGCCGCAACCGGCGGCGGTCGCACCTATCGCGGCCAGAGGCCGATCAACTGGTACATGGTCCTCGTACTGATCGTCGTCGTGGGCATCGCCTCCGTCGTCGTTTCGCGGATGGACTACCGGAGAGGCACGGTGGCGAACACCACTGCCCCCACGAAGGGTGGCGAACCGTGGTACGCGGCGATCGACTTCGACGTTTGCGGCAAGCAGCTTTCGCCGCTGGGGTCGAACCTGCTGGACGCGACAACCCAGTCCTTCTACACGACGGGTGACGGTGTCATCACGATCTCACCGAA
Organism: Acidimicrobiales bacterium; assembly: GCA_030039755.1. GTDB lineage: Bacteria > Actinomycetota > Acidimicrobiia > Acidimicrobiales > RAAP-2 > JAJYVT01. Next base: position 6,437 of record JASHUY010000150.1, on the reverse strand, counting down.
GAAGACAGCGGATGCCGGCCACAACGCCGTGCTCGGAAAGTTCGTCTCTTCCTACACGGGGCTCACGTTGACCGCCACCGTCCTGCACCTGCCGACGACGGCGTCCTCCACGGCGTCTACGACCACCACGACGTCTCCGACGACCACCACGACGTCGACGGCCGCGACGACCTCTTCTACCACCACGACGTCGACGACGTCGACGACCTCGACCACGAGCTCGTCGTCGAAGTCGAAGCCCGGGGGGAAGGTGAAGTCCGCGTCGGGGACCACGTACCGGAACGGGGAGAAGTGCCCGTCGGGCACCAAGGACGCCGGGAAGAAAGCCGATGTCGTGGTCACGTACTGGAAGAACGCCTTCGCGTCGAAGAAGAAGCCGGTCACCGTCCAGGGGGACCCGTCGACACTGCTCTTCTACAACGACCAACTCATCACCGTCGGCTTCGTGCCGGCGGGGACGTCGCTGCCCAAGCCCAACGGCACCATCGTGACGGCGCTCCTCGACACCGTGACCGGCGCGTCCCCCACCACGACTACGACGACCTCCACCACCGCGCCGAAGTCCTCGACGACGACCTCCACCACCGCGCCGAAGTCCTCGACGACCAGCACCACGAAGGCGCACTAGGAAGCGCGCCGTGAGGGCGGTGGTGCTCGTGGGGGGCGAAGGCACCCGCCTCCGCCCGCTCACGCTCTCCGTCCCGAAGCAGATGCTGCCCGTCGTGGAGCAGCCGATGATCGAAAGGGTGCTCGGCCAGCTCGCCCGTCACGGCATCGAGGACGCGGTCCTTTCCCTCGGGTATCTCCCGGACGCCTTCATGAAGGCGTACCCCGACGGAGTCGCCTCGGGAGTGCGCCTCTCGTACGCAGTCGAGCCCTCTCCGCTCGACACGGCTGGTGCGATCCGGTTCGCGGCTCTCAGCGCAGGCATCGACGAGACGTTCGTCGTCGTCAACGGGGACGTGCTGACGGACATGGACCTGACCGCGCTCGTCGAGTTTCATCGCGCGAGGGGTGCCGAGGGATCGATCTCCTTGTACCCCGTGGACGACCCCTCCGCCTTCGGGGTGGTGCCGACCGCCGAGGCAGGACGTGTGCAGGCGTTCGTGGAGAAGCCCCCCAGGGATGCAGCGCCCACCAACCTCATCAACGCCGGCACCTATGTCCTCGAGCCGTCGGTCGTCGACCGGGTTCCCGGTGGGCGGAGGGTCTCCATCGAGCGTGAGACGTTCCCGGCGATGGTCGCCGACGGCACGCTCTACGCGCTCGCCGATCCGTCGTACTGGCTCGACACCGGCACGCCCGAGGCGTACCTCACCGCGCACTGGGATCTCCTGGAGGGACGGCGCCCGGGGCTGCCCGCGCCGGGCGCCAGGGACTCGGGGGGCGGGGTGTGGATCCTCGACTCGGCCCAGTTGGATGGCGAGGCACGCGGCCCGGCGCTGCTCGGTCGTGGCGCCCGGGTCGGACCTGGCGCCGTGGTGGACCGCGCCGTCGTGGGACACGACTGCGTCGTCGGGCAAGGTGCGACGATCGTCCGGTCCGTGCTCCTCGCAGGCGCGGTGGTCGGCGAGGGCGCGACGGTGACCGGCTCGATCGTCGGACCCGGAGCGAGCGTCGGCGAGGGCAGCGAGGTACGCCCGCTCACCGTGCTCGGGATGGGCGCGTCCGTCGCTCCCCGGACGGTCGTGACCGGGGGGCGCGTGCCGGCCTGACCGAGCAAGATTGTGGGCGCATGCGGACGATGGTCACCGGCGGCGCCGGATTCATCGGGTCGGCGCTGGTCGACCGCTTGTTGGCCGAAGGTCACGAGGTCGACGTCGTCGACGACCTGTCCGGCGGCTCACTGGCGAACCTGGCGGACGTGCGCGCGGCCGGCGGTCGCGCCCTCACGATCCACCAGCTCGACGTCCGGTTTCCCGAGACGACCGACCTGATCGTCCGCCGCCGCCCGGAGGTCGTCTTCCACCTGGCGGGCCATGTCGACGTGCGGGCGTCGGTCGCCGACCCCGTGCTCGACGCGGACGTGAACGTCCTCGGCAGCCTTCGCGTGCTCGAAGGTGCTCGGCGCGCGGGGGCCGACAGGGTCGTGTTCGCGGCGACAGCAAGCCTCTACGGCGACCTCGACGCGGCGGAGCTCCCGGTGCGCGAGTCGCAGGCGCACCGGCCGCACTCGCCGCACGCGGTGGCGAAGAATGCCGTCGTCGAGTACCTCGTCGCCTACCGCCGGCTCCACGCGCTCGAGTTCTCGGCGCTCGTGCTCGGCAACGTCTACGGGCCGCGGCAGGGTCCGCACGGCGGAGGCGGTGTCGTCGCGGCCTTCGCCGAGGCGTTGGCGACCGGAAGCCCTGTCACGGTCCTCGGGGACGGCGAGCAGACCCGCGACTTCGTCTACGTCGACGACGTGGTCGACGCGTTCGCCCGGGCCGGCACGAGGGGCGGGGGCCTCGTGTGCAACGTCGGGACGGGGAGCGGGACGTCGGTCAACGAGCTCCTCAGCACGATGGCGGGGATCGCCGGCGTCGTGCCGGAGGTCCGTCACGCGCCCGTGGACGAGGTCGAGCTCACGCGCAGCGCGCTCGACCCGACTCGCGCCGCCATCCACCTGGGATGGCGTCCGTGGACGACCCTCGAAGACGGTTGCCGGGCGGTCATCGAGGAGGCGAGGCGCCGGGCACGCGTCTCCGTCGTGCCGTCCGACGGGTCGGAGGTCAGGCCCGCGCGCCTCTGACCCGCCCTCGCCCGGTCAGCGGAACAGGTCCTCGGCCGGCCCGCGGACGATCTCCTCGCGGACGGACCCGTCGCGCAGCCAGGACCGGGGCACGCCACGGATGACCGCGGCGGGGATCGACCTGTCCTTGCCCATCACGAGCTCGGCCGCAGAGGCGAGCTCGTCTGCGACGCAGACCTGGGTCGCCAGGAGCTCGCGACCGGTCGCGTCGAGCGTGCCTCGCAGGTCCACGACGGCGGCCACCCCGGCGACGCCGATGGCGACGTCCGTCAGCCCCTGGCGCCACGGCCGCCCGAAGGTGTCGGACACGACGACGCCGACGTCCACCGCGAGCCGTCGTCGAAGCTCGGCCCGGATGCGCCTGGCGGAGCGGTCGGGGTCGACCGGGAGGAGCGCCGCCCAGCCCTCGCCGACGTTCGAGAGGTCGACCCCCGCGTTGGCGCAGACGAACCCGTGGGCGGTCTCGGTGATCAGCAGCTCTCCCCGCCGGCGCAGCACGCGGACGGACTCCGCCTCGACGAGCGCCTGTTTCCCCGCCGGGTCGGCGTGGTCGACAGGAACGAGGCGCCCCTCCGCCTTCGAGACGATCTTCTGGGTGACGACCACCACGTCGCCTTCGGAGAGGACGCCCGCGCCCGGAGGTCCGAGGGATTCGGCCAGGAGCGCGCCCACGTCGTCTCCGGGGCGAACCTCACCGATGCCGAGGATCCCGTAGGCGTGGAGCGCGCCGCGCTCATCGAGCGGCATCGAGCACCACGGCGGCGAGCGATGCGGCGACCTCCGGGCTCGACATGATCGTCGGGGCGACGACCGCACGGACCCCCTCGGCTTCGACCGCTCCCTCGAGATGTGCGTCCTGCTCGTCGATCACGAGCGTCCCCACCCATTCCGCGTGCAGACGCGCGACCCCGACGGCCGACGACTCGTGCCCGAGCTCGGTGAGGAGACGGTCCGCAGGTCCCTTGAGCGCCCGTCCCGCGACGATCGGCGACACCGCGACCACCTGCTCGCGGCGTGCGACGAGCGCCTTGCGCACGGCGGGCACCGCCAGGATCGGCCCGATGGAGACGACCGGGTTGGAGGGGGACACGACCACCACGTCGGCGTCGGCGATCGCGTCGAGCACTCCGGGTGCAGGGGTTGCCGCGGCCGCGCCCTCGAAGCGGACCGAGCGGACCGCGACCGCGTGACGCAGGCCGACGAAGTAGTGCTGGAAGGCCACCTCGGTGCCGGCTTCCACCCCGCCCGCACCCTCGGCCAGCAGGAGCCGCGTGCGCACCGCCTGGTCGGACATGGGAAGGATGCGCACGCCTACGCCGCGGGCACGGGCGATCTCCGCCGTCACCTCGTGGAGCGCGGCACCCTCCCCGAGTCGTTGGGTGCGGTAGAGGTGGGTGGCGAGGTCACGGTCGCCCAGGCGGAACCACGTCTCCCCGCCGAGCCGCTCGAGCTCGTCCATGACCGCCCAGCTGTCTGTCGCGACCCCCCACCCCGTCGAACGGTTGTGCAAGTCCGACAGGGTGTAGATCACCGTGTCGATGTCGGGGCTGACGTGGAGGCCGTGGAGCGTCAGGTCGTCGCCCGTGTTGACGACCGCCACGACCTCCGCCGGGTCGACGGCTTGGACGATCCCGGTGAGCAGGCGCGCCGCACCCACACCTCCGGCAAGGGTTGCGAGCACCGCGCCAGACTAGGTGGAGGCCGCGAGCACAGCCGACGGTACGCTCGCCTGTCCATGCGGTCCCTCGAGCTCGTCGCCGGCTGGCCCGTGCGTGCCGCGGCGGCAGGAGCGCTCGCCGCGCGCCACGACGCTGCCGGAGGAGGTGGCGTGGTCGGGGACGGCGGCGGGGCGCTCCGTCCGGGGGTCGTGCTCCTCGGCACGACGGGGGACGCCGCGCGTCCGTACCCTTGGGCCTCGGTCACGAAGCTGTGTACGGCCCTGGCGGTGCTGGTCGCGGTCGAAGAGGGGACCGTCGCCTTGTCGGACCCGGCGGGGCCTCCGGGCGCCACGGTGGCGCACCTGCTCGCGCACGCCTCGGGCCTCGCGCCCGACGAGCGGGAGGCGATCGCCCCGCCGGGGACGAGGAGGATCTATTCGAACGCGGGCTACGAGGTCCTCGGCGACCTGCTCAGCGAGCGCGCAGGCATGCCGGTCCGGGACTACGTGGCGGAGGCGGTCTTCGCCCCGGCCGGGATGGCGGGTGCCCGCCTCGCCCCCGGCGCCTCGGCCGCGCACGGCGTCGAAGGGACCCTGGCGGACCTCCTCGCGCTCGGTGCCGAGCTCCTCACGCCGCGGATCGTGTCTCCTCAGACGCTCGCAGCCGCAGTGACGGTCGCCTTCCCGGGCCTGGGTGGCGTCCTCCCCGGCTTCGGACGCCAGGAGCCCAACGACTGGGGGCTCGGCTTCGAGCTCCGCGACGCGAAGCGTCCTCACTGGACCGGTTCGGACAACAGCCCGGCCACCTTCGGGCACTTCGGGCGCTCGGGGTCGTTCCTGTGGGTCGATCCCGGGCCGCGCGTCGCCTGCGGCGTGCTCTCCGACCGGGGCTTCGGGCCCTGGGCCGTCGAGGCGTGGCCTGCCCTCTCTGACGCGGTCCTGCGGACAGTCGAGGCCCTCGCGGAGGGAGCGGTGCGTGGCTGACCGGCTCCGCGTCGCGCTCGACGCCACCCCGCTCATCGGGAGGCCGACGGGTGTCGGCGCATTCTGCGCGGGCGTCCTCGACGGTCTGTCTCGACGCGACGAGGTGTCGGCGACGGCGTACGCGGTGAGCTGGCGGCGACGCGGCGCGATCGACGGGCGTGTGCCACGCGGCATCGCCGTCGCACGTCGCGCGATGCCTGCGCGTCCGCTCCACGCGTCGTGGCGCCGGATGGACCTCCCTCCTCTCGAATGGTTCGTCGGGGCCGCCGACGTGGTTCACGGCACGAACTACGTGGTCCCGCCCACGCGTCGGGCCGCGCGCGTCGTGACGGTCCACGACCTCACCACCGTGCGTTACCCCGAGCTGTGCGACGACGCCACGCTTGCGTTCCCCGGGCTCGTGCGCCGCGCGTTGGCGCACGGCGCGTGGGTGCACACCCACTCTGCGGCGGTGGCGGAGGAGGTCGTCGAGGTCTTCGGCGCCGATCCCGCACGCGTGCGCGCCGTCGCGTCCGGCGTGCCGCCGCTCGCCGCTCCCGACGAGCGAGCCCCGTCGAGGTACCTGCCGCCCGGGACCACGCGCTACGTCCTCGCCGTCGGCACCGCGGAGCCGAGGAAGGACCTGCCCGGGCTCGTCGCCGCCTTCGACCTCCTGGCCGCGACACGGCCGGACCTCGCGCTGGTGCTCGCCGGTCCCGAGGGCTGGGGGAGCGCGGAGCTCGGTCGCGCGGTCGGCGCCGCCCGCGCCCGGGCGCGCGTGGTGCAGACCGGCTGGGTGGACGACGCCGCGCTCGCGGGACTGATCAACGGCGCGACGGTCCTCGCGTACCCGTCGCTCTACGAAGGGTTCGGCTATCCGCCGCTGCAGGCCATGGCCGCGGGCACGGCCGTGGTCGCGACGCGAGGTGGCGCGGTCGAAGAAGTGGTGGGCGACGCCGCACTGCTCGTCGAGCCGCGCGACGAGGCCGCGCTCGCCGGAGCGATCGCGTCGGTCGTCGACTCCCACGAGACCGCGGCGTCGCTGCGGGCGCGCGGCCTCGCGCGCGCCGCCCGGTTCGACTGGGA
>JASHUY010000149.1 GCA_030039755.1 Acidimicrobiales bacterium | reverse complement strand
CGTCGTCGTGTAGAAGAGGGAGAAGCGGTCGATCCGGCTCCAATCCACCGTAGGCACGGCACCGGCCGAGGTCGACCCGCTTGGCGGACCGCAAGAGCGTCGGGCGTCGTCGACCCGCCGCTGCGGCTCCGGCCACCCGCCACGTACAATCGAACCCTCATGCAGCGGTTCCTCGTCGAGCGACGCCTCCGGGACGTCCACGTCCGGTTGGTGCGCGCCCGGGAGGAGCTCGCGGTCCTCGACGAGCAGCTCGCGGTCGTCGCCGAGGAAGCCGAGGACGCCAGGTTGCGGTCCCTCGTCGCGGAGACGCCTCTGGCCGCCCACGAGTACACCGAGGTCCAGCGCCACGTCGACGCGATGAGCCGGGCCCGGGCGTCCTTGTCGGCGACGGTCCAGGGCCTCGAACGCCGCCGCGACGAACTGCTCCTTGACGTCGGGAAGTCCGGCTCGTGACCGCAGCCGCCGTAGACGTCGCGGCCGCTGTAACCGACGATCGACGACGAGAGTCCCGCAAGGTGCACGAATGAGCGCAGATCCGCAGATGACGACGGAATCGCCGTTCGGGGTCGCGACGCGGGTCGTGATCGCCGAGGACGAGGCGATCATCCGCCTCGACCTGAAAGAGATCCTCCAATCGGCCGGTTACGCCGTCGTCGGGGAGACCGGGCGGGGTGACGAGGCGGTGTCGTTGGTGGACCTGCACCAGCCGGACCTCGTCATCCTGGACGTGAAGATGCCCGGGATGGACGGCGTTCGCGCGGCACGCGAGATCGCGGCGCGGCATCGCGCGGCGGTCGTCGTCCTCACCGCGTTCAGTCAGCGAGACCTGATCGAAGAGGCGCGGGACGCCGGCGTCTCGGCGTATCTCGTGAAGCCCTTCCGGCGTGAGGAGCTGTTGCCGGCTGTCGCCGACGTGCTCGCGCGCTGCCGCCAGGACTGGGCGATCGACGAAGAGGTCACCCGTGAGCTCGACGTGGACGGTCTGGACAGGGAGTCGGAAGCGGAGGACAGGGTCGCAGAAGACAAGATCGCGACCCGCCGGGTGGTCGAAGAGGCCAAGGCGGTTCTCATGGACCGCGACGGGATGAGCGAGCCCGAGGCGTTCACCTTCATCCAGCGCACGGCCATGCAGACCCGGTCACGCATGCGCGACGTGGCCCGCCGCGTCGTCGAGGGCGAGCTGCGACCGTCGTGAACCAGCGGGCGGACGGCGCGGGCGGGCCCCTGTTCCTGCTCGACGCCATGTCGCTCGCGTTCCGGGCGTTCTTCGCGCTGCCTCCCGACCTCGCGACCGCCTCCGGAACGGTCACGAACGCGCTGCACGGCTTCGTCGGGATGCTCGTGAACGTCGTGCGGGACCATCGCCCGAGCGCGCTCGCGGTCGCCTTCGACCTCCCGGGTGACACGTTCCGTCACGAGCTCGTGGCGGACTACAAAGGCGGGCGCGCGGAGACGCCCGATGCGCTGCTCCCGCAGTTCGGCATGATCCGGGAGGTGCTCGCCGCGCTGAACGTGCCCGTCGTCGGCGCGCCCGGGTACGAGGCGGACGACGTGCTGGCGACGCTCGCCACCGAAGCACGCGACCGAGGGTGCGACGTCGTCGTCGTCACCGGCGACCGCGACTGCTACCAGCTCGTTGAGGACCCGCACGTGCGCGTCCTCTACAACCGGAGGGGGGTGAGCGACTACTCCCTCTACGACGAGGAGGGCATCGTCGAACGGACCGGGGTCCCGCCGCGGCAGTACCCGATCCTCGCGGCGCTCCGCGGCGACACCTCCGACAACCTCCCCGGGGTTCCAGGCGTCGGCGAGAAGACCGCGGCGAAGCTGGTCCTCACCTACGGCGACCTCGACGGCGTCTTTTCGCATCTCGACGAGCTGTCCCCGAAGCTCCGGGACAGCCTCGCTGCGCACGAGGCCCAGGTCCGTGCCAACGCGTCGGCCACCCCTCTCGTCCGTGACGTGCCGCTGGACGTGACCGTCGACCAGCTCGAGCTCGGTGGCTGGGATCTCCAAGAGGTGAAGGAAGTCTTCGAGCGTTACGAGCTGCGCACGGTGTGGCAACGCACGGTCCCCCTGCTCGCCGAGGGGCGTTTCGGCCCGCCGGGGGAGGGGTCCGAGCTGCCCGTGACCGCGACGTCGGGAGCTTCGGCGTCTGCGACGCCGGCCGGAGGAAGGGCGGGAGCGGGACCCGGCGGGGATCGCCGCGGCGACGGGCCGGGTGGCGGACCGGTTGAGGTCGAGGTCGAGGTAGTGGTCGCCGAAGCCGTCGAGGCGCTCCTACCGGAGGACGCGCCGGCTGCCGTCGCCGCGATCGACGCGCTGGCCGGCGCCTTCTCCACGCGGAGGGAGCAGGGGGCAGGCGAGCAGGGGGCAGGTGAGCAGGGGGCGGCCGAGGGCGAGCAGGTCGCCGGAGCGGCGGGCCAGGTGCTCGTCGCAGTCGGCCGGTGGAACGGGCTCCCCGGCCGCGGGACGCTGCGCGGGGTCGCGCTGGTCGATCCTGCGCCACCCGGTGCCGCGGTCTGGGTCCCCGGCCGGCTGCTCGGCGACGCCTCGGTCGCGACCGGTCTCACGCAGCTGCTGGCCGACGTGCCGGTCGCCGGCCACGGGGTGAAGGAGCTGCTCCGGTCGCTGCTCGGGCTCGGGATCGACTGCACTGGGCTCGTGATGGACACGGAGGTCGCCGCGTACCTGCTCGATCCGTCGACCGGCGACTACGGGATGGACGCGGTCATCCGCAGGTCGAGCCGGGGACGGGGCACCGGCGACACCGGCGAGGCCGGCGAGGCCGGTGGTGCCGACGGCGAGGCGGGCGGTGCCGACGGCGCCTCGAAACGGGAGGTTGCCGGCCAGCTCTCCCTCGACGACGCGGTGCCCGCCACGGCGACCGCGGCGACCGGGGCGACCGGGGCGGCAGAGGGGGCCGACGCAACCGACGCAGCCGAGGCGGCAGAGCTGGCCGATGCCGTGCCCGCGACCGTGGACGCGCTGTCCGTCGCCGCCGCCGTGCCGCGCCTGTTCGCGCGCCTCGACGCCGAGGACCTGCGCCTGCTCCACGACATCGTGGAGCTTCCGCTCGTCCGCGTGCTCGCGAAGATGGAGGTCGCCGGCATCCGGGTGGACGTCGACGAGCTCAGGCGACTCACCGGCGAGCTCGCAACGGAGTGCAAGACGCTCGTCGACGAGATCCACTCGCTCGCGGGGCACGACTTCAACGTCAACTCCACGCCGCAGCTCCGCACCGTGCTCTACACAGAGCTCGGCCTCGCCCCCGGCCGCAAGACGAAGACCGGGTACTCGACGGACGCCGCGACGCTCGAGACGCTGCGCGACAAGCATCCGCTCGTCGACAAGCTGCTGCGCTACCGCGAGCTCGAGAAGCTCCGCTCGACGTACGGCGAGACGCTGCTGGCCGAGGTCGCGCCGGACGGGCGGATCCATGCCTCGTTCCGGCAGACCGTGGCGCGCACCGGGCGGATCTCGTCGGAGCGGCCGAACCTCCACAACATCCCGGCGCGCCGCGAGACCGGTTCGCAGTTCAGGCGCGCGTTCGTGCCGGCTCCGGGGTGCCGCTTCCTTGTCGCCGACTACGACCAGGTGGAGCTCCGGGTGATCGCGCACCTGGCGGCCGACCCCGGGTTGATCGACGCCTTCGGCTCGGGGCAGGACATCCACCGGGCGGTCGCCTCCGGCGTCTACGGGGTGCCCGCCGACGAGGTCACCAAGGACCAACGCGACCGCTCGAAGATGGTCTCCTACGGCCTCGCGTACGGGATGGAGGCCTTCGGCCTCGCGCGGCGGCTGTCGACGAGCGTCGACGAGGCGAGCGAGATCATGGAGCGCTACTTCCGGGCGTTCCCCAGGGTGCGGCGCTACATGCTCGAGACCGTCGCCGAGGCGCGCGACCGGGGCTATACCCGCACCGAGATGGGCCGGAAGCGCCCGCTGCCCGAGCTGCACGACCGCAACTACCAGCGCCGCTCCGCCGCGGAGCGCCAGGCGATGAACGCCGGGATCCAGGGCCTCGCCGCGGACATCTTCAAGGTTGCGCTCGTGAAGCTCGACGGGGCGCTCGAGCGCGGGGGGATGCGGAGCCGGCTCGTGCTGCAGGTGCACGACGAGGTGATCGTCGAGGCCTTCCCCGACGAGGAGGCCGCCGTCGCCGAGCTGACCGAGGACGCCCTCACCCACGCCGTCTCCCTGTCGGTCCCCTTGAAGATCACCATGGCCTGGGGGGACTCCTGGGCGGTGAAGGGCTCATGAGGTCGTGAGGGGGGACCTCGGCCGCGGCCACCGGGTGCTCGCGGAGGCGCCCGGGAGGCTCCGGGGAACGGCTCCCCTTGCAATTGCGTTACCCTTTGGCACCTGGCCGGCGCCGGCGGTCAGGCTCAATCCGTCGAGCACGCGGCCCCGGCGCGGCCGCCGGTGTCCTGCTGCGGGGATCCCCCCCCGGGAGATCGCCCGAGGAGGGTCACGCCTCCGCGGATCCCCCTTCGCGGAAATCCTCCCTGCGGAAGGGCCACACGAATGAAAGCGAGCAGTTCCTGATGTCCGACGAGCAATCCTCCGCCCTCCTCACCGCTCCGCCGCGTCGTGCCACCTTGTCCGACGAGGCGATGGGCACCTTCGACGAGGACGGCACCTACCACCCGCGGGCCATCGTCGACGACGATCTGGCCGGACAGTCCCTCGAGGACCTCATGGCCGGCACCATCGTCGAGTTCGACGACGGCGACCTCGTCGAGGGCACGGTGGTGAAGATCGACCGCGACGAGGTGCTGCTCGACATCGGCTACAAGTCCGAGGGCGTCATCCCGGCCCGCGAGCTCTCGATCCGCAACGACGTCGCCCCGACACAGATCGTGTCGCTGGGCGACCAGGTCGAGGCGTTGGTCCTCCAGAAGGAGGACAAGGAGGGCAGGCTCATCCTCTCGAAGAAGCGCGCGCAGTACGAGCGGGCGTGGTCGACCATCGAGAAGCTCAAGGACGCCGACCAGGTCGTGAAGGGCCCGGTGATCGAAGTCGTGAAGGGCGGGCTCATCGTCGACATCGGCCTGCGTGGGTTCCTGCCGGCGTCGCTCGTCGAGTTGCGCCGCGTGCGCGAGCTCCAGCCGTACGTCGGCCGGGTGATCGAGGCGAAGATCATCGAGCTCGACCGGAACCGCAACAACGTCGTGCTGTCGCGGCGCGCGTGGTTGGAGGAGGCCCAGAAGGAGCAGCGCGGCGACTTCCTCGCGAACCTGAAGCCCGGTGAGCGCCGCCGCGGGACCGTGTCGTCCGTCGTGAACTTCGGCGCCTTCGTCGACCTCGGCGGGATGGACGGGCTCGTCCACGTCTCCGAGCTGTCGTGGAAGCACGTCGACCACCCGTCGTCGGTCGTGCAGGTGGGGGACGTGATCACAGTCGAGGTGCTCGACGTCGATCTCGAGAAGGAGCGGATCAGCCTGTCGCTGAAGGCGACGCAGACCGACCCGTGGCAGGAGTTCGCAGACAGCCACGAGGTCGGCCAGCTCGTCTACGGCCGCATCACCAAGCTCGTGCCGTTCGGCGCCTTCGTCCAGGTGGGCGACGGCATCGAGGGCCTGGTGCACATCTCGGAGATGGCGGCGCACCACGTCGACATGCCCGAGCAGGTGGTCACCCCGGGCGAGGAGCTCTGGGTGAAGATCATCGACATCGACCTCCAGCGCCGCCGGATCAGCCTCTCGATCAAGCAGGCCGCCGAGGGGGGCGAGGTCTCCGAGGAGTACCGCGAGGCGTTCGGCGAGCACGCCTACGACGCCGAGGGCAACTACATCGGTGCGTACGACTACGGCGACACCGGAGACTTCACCCCCGAGACCGAGGCGCAGGCCGCGTGGGCTGACTACGCGGCGCAGACTGCGGCCGCCGGGGGAAGCGTCGCTCCGAGCGCGTCCGAGGCTGGGACTCCAGAGGCTCCCGCGGTGTCCGAGCCCGGGGTGCCCGAAGCTGCGCTACCTCCGGCTGCCTACCCCGACCCCGCCGAGGCCGCCCTGCCCGCGGGGGAGGGCGATGCCGAGGCCGCGCTCCCCGAGGGAACTGCGAGCGAGGGCGTCGCCGCCGGCACCTTCGTGCCCGAGGGCGCCGAAGGCGAGGAGCAGCCGGGCTTTTGAACCTCCGCTGAGCGCGGCGGGGGCTCGCGATGGCGGTGCTCGCCGATCGACCCGGGGTGCCGGCCCGGCCCGGGTGGCGTGCCGGGTTGCTGGACGCCGGGCCCCTCGCTGCGGCGGGCATCGCCGCGAACGGCGGGAGCCTGCTCGTCACGTTGGTGCTCGCCCGGGTGCTCGTCGCCCGCGAGTACGGCGCGCTGAACCAGCTCATCGGGGTCTTCTTCGTGGTTTCGACGCCCGGCACGGCCGTGCTCGTCGGAGTGGTCAGACGGGTGACGCGCTGGTCGGGGTCGCCCGAGGAGGTTGCGCGTTGGGGAGCACAGGTGCACCGCCGTGCGACGTGGGCGCTCGTCCTCTTCGCCGCGGCCGTCCTCGCTGCGGGCTCGCCGGTCGCGTCGCTTCTCGGCCGTCACGAGGCGTTCGGTTTCGACGCCATCGCGATCGCGGGGGCGGTGTGGGTGCTCCTCTGCGTCAACCGGGGACTGCTCCAGGCGCGCCGCGGGTACCGGGCGCTGTCGGCGAACCTCTTGCTCGAAGGTGCCGCACGCACGGCGTTCATGATCGCGCTCGGCGTCGTCGGGCTCGGCGTGGGCGGCGTCGCCGCGGGCGTGCTCCTCGCCGAGCTCTGCACGGCCGCGCACGCACGGTTCGTGGCGCACCGCGCGTGGCGTGCGGAGGGTGACGTGCGGGCACGCCGGCCATCGCGTGCGGCGATCGGCGACGCCGTACGAAGCTGGTCCGGCGGATGGCGCCGTGTCCAGGGGCTCGGGCGCGACGGCGTCGTGCGGCGGGACCTCGCGGCCGCCGTCGCGGCGCTGGCGGCGATCGCGGTGCTCCAGAACATCGACGTCATCGTGGTCGGGCGAGAGGCGCCGCGGGCGGCCGGCGGGTACGCGGCGGTGTCGGTCTCGAGCAAGGCGCTCGTGTTCGTTGCGATCGTGGTCGCCGGCTATCTCCTGCCCGAGGCGGCGATCTCGTGGAGGGACGGCCGCCCCGCCGTACGCCAGCTCTTCGTGTCCTTCGCGGTGCTCGCCGCACCCGCGGCGTTGCTGTTGGCGGTCGCTGCGGCCGTGCCCCGGCCCTTCCTCGCCACGGCCTTCTCGGATCGGTACCTGTCGGCGGCCGGCGCGTTCTTCCCACTCGCCCTCGCGATGGTCTGCCTGAGCGTCACGGTCGTCGTGACGATGTACCTCCTCGGCGTGGGGGACAGGCTGTTCGTCGTGGTGCTCGCAGGAGCAGCGGCACTGGCGACCGCTGCCGTCTCCCTGGCGAACGGTGCGCCGGGGACGACCGCGCTGGCCGACCTGGGGGTCCAATCGGTCCTCGTCTGTGCGGCGGTCGCGGAGCTCGCACGCGTGCACCGCTCGCGGTTCTCCCGGCCCAGGCCCGAGCCGGACGGGAGAGGCGTGGTCCCTGCCGCCGTCGCCCCTCCCGGCGACGAGGGCGGGCGCCCTACGGCAGGGACACCGTCCCAGAGCCCGTGATCTCGAAGTATGTCGCGAGGGGCGCGGCTGTTGTCTTCGTTGTGCACGCGCCGCTCTTCGTGCGGGGACCGATCTCGGCAAGGTTGCCGGTCATCATGACGGACCCGGTGACGCCTGCGTAGGCCTTCGTTCCCGAGAGGATCGTGATGGGCGCCTTCACCGTGAAGGAAATGGAACACGTCGTCAGGTTGGATGTGGCGTGCGCAAAATCCGCTGTGACCGCCTTGTTGAAGGCTGCGATGTCTACGAGCATCGTCCCCTTCTTCAACTCGAGCGTTCGGTAGACGGACTTCTTTGTCGGCTGCCCCTTGGCGTTGGTCGTGACGACGCTGCCGTAGTCACCGATGGTGCCGGTCAGGAGGATCTTGCCCGGATGCTGGCTCGATGTTGTGTCGTTCGGCGTCACGAACACCTTTTCGGGTCCGCTGATCTTCGCCTTCTGCGCGGTGCGCGCGCTCTGTGCGCTCGAAGCCGCAGAAGCCGGTCCGAGCGCCATGACGAGCGCGACGGCACCCGCGGACACCACGATTCTTCGCTTCATCTTCCCTCCTGCCGCCGAATCCACCGGGAAGGGTCGAAGGTCCGCCCTCCCGTCCCGTCAAGGATTCTGCGGAAGGCCGCCGTGGAAGTAAATACTCAGTTTTGCGTACATCCCGCCACGCTGCTACGGCAGGGACACCGTCCCAGAGCCCGTGAACTCGGTGAATGTCGCGACCGGACGCGTCGATGTCTTCGTTGTGCACGCGCCGCTCTTGGTGCGGGGTGCGATCTCGGCAATGCTCCCGGTCAGCATCAACGACCCGGTGATCCCCGAATAGGCCTTCGTTCCCGAGACGATCTTGATGGCGCCGCTCACGGTGATCGAGACCGAGCACGTCGACATGTTGAACGCGGCATGCGAGAACGTCGTGTCGATCGCCTGCTCGAGGGAGGCGATGTCGACGAGGAAGGTACCCTTCGTCAACTCGAGCTCCCGGTAGGTTCCCTGCGGTGTCGGCTTGCCGCCGGCGTTGGTCGCGACGGACTTGCCGTAGTCGGCGACGGCGCCGGTCAACAGGACCGTGCCGGGATGCGCGCCGGATGTTGTGTCCCGTGGCAGGACGAACAGCTTCTCGGGCCCGCTGATCTTCGCCTTCTGCGCGCTCTGCGCGCGCTGTGCGCTCGAAGCCACGGACGTCGGTCCGAGCACCACGACGAGCGCGACGACACCCGCGGATAGCACGATTCCTCGTTTCACGTTCCCTCCTGCCGCCTAGTTGCCTGCTGGTTCGACCCGATTGGGTCGTGCGACCCCGTCGGGCCCCGCCGCCTGGCCCCGCCCCGCCCTCTCTCATGGGCTGGTCTCATGGGCTGGTCTCATGGGCTGGTCCCGGCAGACGCGCGGGACCAGCCCACTTCGGTCCCCGCCACGAGGACTGCAGCAGGAATGTTGACAGCGGGGCGGCACACGAACGGCACAACCTCACAGGACGAGGGTGGCTCGGGGCGGCCGGTCGAGAGCCCCGGGCCTCTTCGGGCCCTCCGGGGCCGCTCGTGCCATGGCGGACGACCGCATCGGCGGTCCCCTTGCCGCTCACTTGCCGGGGAGTACGCTCCGGCCGGTGACGCTGGTCGGGGGTCGGATCGGAGATCCGAAGCCGAACACGGTCGGGCGAGGGGCACCCTGCAGCCCGGCGGCCGTGGCAGCGACCCACGAGTCCGCCACCCTCCGCGCCATCGCCGCCGAGAGCGGTCTCGAGCGGGTGCGCATCGTCGCGTGGCGTGACCTCGACGACCCGGAAGCGGGTGGGTCCGAGCTCCACGCGCACCGGATCGCGAGCCTGTGGGCGTCCGCCGGGATAGACGTCGAGCTCCGGACGTCCGCTCTCCCCGGCGCCGCACGCGCCCTCGAGCGAGAGGGTTACCAGGTGCTGCGGCACGGCGGCCGCTACGGCGTCTTCGCGCGCAGAGGCATGGAGGAGCTGTTCCGGCGTCGCCGCGCCGGAGAGGCGCTCGTCGAGATCTGGAACGGCATGCCGTTCTGGTCGCCACTGTGGTTCCGAGGCCCACGCGCGGTGTTCCTCCACCACGTCCACGCGGAGATGTGGCGAATGGTGCTCCCGGGGTGGATGGCGCGGATCGGCGAGGCGACGGAGAAGCGGCTCGCGCCGCCCCTCTACCGCTCGACCCGCGTGGTGACGCTCTCCCAGTCGTCCCGAGTGGAGATCGTCGACATGCTCGGTCTGGACGCGAAGAGGGTCACCGTCGTGCCGCCGGGCGTCGAGCCGCGGTTTTCGCCGGGCCCACCGGGTGCACGCTCACCCGACCCGCTGGTCGTCGCCGTGGGAAGGCTCGTCCCGGTCAAACGGTTCGACCTGCTCATGCGGGCCCTCTCCCACGCCAGACGCTCGGTGCCGTCGCTCAGGGCGGTGATCGTCGGAGAAGGCTACGAACGGCCGCGGCTCGAAGCGCTCCGCAAGGAGCTCGGGGCGGCTGGCTGGCTGTCCCTCCCGGGTCACGTCGGCGACGACGAGCTCCTCGCCCTCTACCGGAGCGCGTGGATCGCCGCGTCGGTGTCCCGACGCGAGGGGTGGGGAATGACGCTCACCGAGGCCGGCGCGTGCGCCACGCCTGCCGTCGCCTCCGACATCGTCGGCCACCGCGACGCGGTCGTCGGCGGGCGCACCGGGCTCCTCGCCGACGGCGAAGCGGGCCTCGGCGCGGCGATCGCCCGCATGCTGTGCGACGCCGACCTGCGCGCCAGGCTCGGCGCGGGCGCCCTCGCCCACGCGCAGCGCTTCACGTGGGAAGCCGCGGCGCGTGGGACCCTCGAGGTGCTCGCCGAGGAGGCTTGCTGGGCGTCGGGGGACTACCGGCTGTCCCTCGGCGCGGGCGTCGTGGCGTAGTCGACGACCGCATCCGCGCCCAGGAACGCCACCGCCACCGCCGCCAGCGTCGCCGCGTCGCCGTAGGCGGCGGGCCAGCTTCCTCCCCCGCCTGCCGGATGGAGGATCTGCCCGACGACCACGACGGTGCCCGCCGCGACGAGGAGCCCGACCGCCGCGGCAGCACCGAGAGCTCTGAGCCGCCGCCACGAGAGCCCGGCGGCGACCGCGACGGCGAGCGCGACGCCGGCGTAGGGGGTGCTGATCGCCGCTCCCGCGGCGCCCGTCGCGACGGCGGCGGTCGCGACGGTCCACCACCGGAGCCGCCGGCCCGCGGCGCCCCCGACCGGAAGCGCGAGCAAGGGCTCGGAGGGCGCAAACCCCGACACCGGCGCCCCGCGCGCGAGGCCGTGGTTGCCCGATCGGCTCGGGCGCTCTCCGTGTCGCCGCCGTCGGTGCCGGCGGCGCCATCGTCGCCACGGCACCACGACGAGCAGCGCGCAGCCGAGGACCGAGACGCCGGAGATCACGATCCCCGCCCAAGCCCAGCGTTGCGGCGTCCAGACGAGCGAGACGGTGAAGTCCGTGACCCCGCCCGCGCCGCCACGGACGCCCAGTGCACGGAGGTCCGCGCCCGTCACCTGCCACCCGTCGGCGAAGGCGTCGACGAGCTTCGGCGTGCCGAGCGCGACCGGGTGCGAGCCGGGGGGCGCGCCGGGGGCCGGCGTGGCGACGGCGTGCCACCCTGCGTCGACGCTCTCGCCGAGCACGAGCTCGAAGGGGCTCGCCACGTGGTCGACGCGCACCGACCAGGAGGTCGCGGTGGTCTCGTGCGCGTGGACCCGGGGCGCCGCCCCCGGCGTGGGCGCCGCCGCCGCGTCACCGGCAGTGGCGCCGCCGCCGGGCGCCGAGCTCAAGGTGAGGTCGTCGACGTTCCACCCCGGGACGTCGGGCACCTTCGACCCCTCGCGCGCCGCACCCGGGCCGTCCCTGCCCGAGTCGTCCCTGCCCGAGCCGTCCATGCCCGAGCCGTCCGCGGTAGCCGCCACCGGCGTTGTCGCCAGCGCGCTCTCGATCACGTGCCTGCCCGCCGACAGGTGGATCCCGTGGGCGTCGGCGCCGCACGGCTCGATCGACACCTGGCCGTCGTCGAGCGCCGTCGCCGTCGAGCCGACCACCTTCACTGTCACGGGGCGGCCGTCGACGCGGAGAAGGTCCGACTGGCACGTGCCCGGCAGCGTCGCCGGGGGCGACGGGACGCGCAACCCGGGGATCCCGAGGTCCGCGATCCCGAGCGGGAGGGTCCCGGTACGCGACCCGTCGGCGAGCACGTCCTGCTCGAAGCGCACGTCGTCGAAGCCGACGCGGACCTGTGTGCCGGTCACCGCGGGGAACGACACGCGGACGGTGACCGTCGTCCCCGGCACGCCGCTCCGGCGGATGCGCGGCAGCGGGACGTGCCGCTTCTCGGTGCGCCCGGTCGCAGCTGTCTTCACGGTCACCGTCAGCGCCCTCGGGACCGAGTGGCGACGGTCGGCGACGACGGCGAGCGACAGGTGGTCGAAGGTGATCGGCGAGGGGAGACGGTAGAGGAGCCAGGCGGTCCCGACGTCCTTTCCCCCGAAGCCCGTCTGCCAGATCGTCGCGGGGTTGCCGTCGGCGGCCGCGGCCGCGGTGTCGCCGAGCGCGCCTGTGAGGCGGCTCGACGAGGTGGCGACCACCCCTGAGCCTGTGGCACCCGGGACGCCGACGAGCCGTTCGATCTCCTCGTCGCCGAGGTAGGGCGAGAGCGTCGCGGTGCCCGAGAGCGTGAAGGTGCGCGCGGTCGGCAGTGTGAAGGACCGCGCGAGGACCATGTCGGGATCGGTCTCTGCGGTCGTGTAGGGCGAGACCCGTGTGCGCGACATCGCGATCACGAGGCGGTCCTTCAGCGAGGAGGTGCCGAGGCGGGACAGGAGGTCCGTCGGCATCCGGTCGACCTCGACCACGTGCTGGCCGGGCACCTCCACCTCGGCGAAGCCCACCCGGGTGCGGTCCTGCGACGTCGTCGCGTCGATCGTGATGCGCAACGTGCGGAAGGTCCGGACCGGGAAGCTCACACGTTGGCCGGAACGTCGACGCGACGCGGCCCGGAGCTTCACGGTGACCGGGCGTCCCCCTGTGAACGTGAGCGTCACCTTGCTGATGGATCGTTTCCCCGTCCCGTTCAGCGCTTGGACCAAGGTGATGTGGCCGGCGGTGACGTCGTGACCGAACGCGACCTGCCACCACTGACCGTCGACGTCGGGGACCAGGGAGCCCGTCTCCCACGCCGTGCGGAGGCTCCCGTCGATCGCGCTGTACGCGCGCTCGTCGGGCGCGTAGTTGACCGGGTTGCCGTAGGAGGAGGCGGTCACCGCCGCCGCGCCGACGTAGGTGGCGACCGTGCGGCTCCCGGTTGTCGCTGTCGGGTCTGTCGCCTTCGAGAAGAGGTCCATCGGGCTGCTCGTCGGTGTCAGTGTTGTCATGTCCTCGCTGCGCGTCTCGAGCTGTCCGGCGTTCGAGGTGAGACCGTTCCAGCGGAAGCTCTGCTTGCGGTCGGTGTCGGTGACGACGAGGGTCGCCCCGTCGGCGGCGAGCCGGTGGAGCAAGGAGGGGTCCGAGTCGAGGGTGCCGGCGTAGTAGATCGCGCTCTTCGTGTCGAGCAGCCCCTGCGCGGCGAGCGTCTCGAGGCCTGTCGCGTCGCCCGCCACGACGAGCGCGCCGCTGTCGGACTCGCCGCGCACCATCGGTCGCGGGTCGTGCACCGTGTAGACCACAGCCGGCGAGGGCTTCTTCGCGTGCGGTGTGCCCGCGAGGAGCTCGGTGTCCACTGTGGGCTTCGCCACGCCCTCTCCGGGTTTGCCGAAGGTGCCCGCGAGCGACAGGCCCGCCGGCGTCGCAGCGAGCGTCCGCGCGAGTGTCACGGCTTGGGGGCTCCCGTACTGCGCGGATGTCTGGTCGTACTCGACGAGCACGTCGCCCGCCGACAACAGGCGCGCCATCGGCGCGAGCGCCGACCAGTCCTCGATGTGCTCCTGGATCGGCTCGTCGAGCGCGTAGAGGGTGTCGGCGGTCGCCATCGAGCCCATGACCTGCTGCTCGCGGGTGACGAAGGGGCGGGTGAGCAGCGCGGGTTGGGGCGTGTCGTAGGTGGTGCCCCACGTGTACGAGGCGAAGGCGTTGCCCGGGATGGCGAGCACCCTCGTCCCGGGTGAGACCGAGTTCAGGTAGTCGGCTGCGGCGACGTCGTAGGAAGGGAGCGTCGACGGCTGCGTGAGCGGGTGGACGATGGCGGCGTCGCCGTTGAAGAGCGCAGGGTTGTTGGCGAGCACGAGCGCGCAGAGCGTCGCGCCCGACGTCCATCCCACCCACGCACGTCGCTGCCACGCCGCCGAGACGCCCGCGCCGAGCAGCATCGCCAGCCCCAGCACCACGAGGGGGGTCGCGCGGTCGGTCGAGCGCATGGCGAGGCCCGCGGTCGTGTCGTTCATGAACGCCTTCAGCAGGCCGCCGGCCGCGGTCGGACGTGTGTAGGGATACGCGCCCACGGAGAGCACGACGCCGGCGACCGCGAGCACCACGAAGTACCCGCGGTGCCGCCAGCGGACGAGCACGCCCGAGAGGAACGCCAGCACCGGCACGAAGTACGAGAGCGAAAGGAGCCAGAGCCACCTCGTGTACAGCACGGCGCTCTGCGTCCACGGGCCGAGATTGCCGCTGCCGTAGAAGTACCAGTACCCGAGGCCCCGCAGCACCTCGAGCGGCGTCGAGGTCGAGGCCGTCGCCCGCACCGACTCCGTGTAGCGGAGGATGTCGACGCCGTAGCCCGCCTCGACGACCAGCCCCGCGATCCACCACGCGGAGACGAGCAGCGACAGGGCACCGATCTTCACGAGCACCACGACCGCGTCGCGCCACGTCGCCTCGCGCTCGACCGCGACGGCCCAGACGAGCCACAGGAGAGGGCCGAGGAGGACGTAGAGGACCGAGCTCGCGTTGATGCCGCTCGTGAGCGCGACGACGAGCGCGAAGAGCGCGGGGTAGCGCCACCCGGCAACCCCGGCGGCGCCGGCGACCCCGGCGGCGCCCGGGGCACCCGGGGCACCTGGAACCCCGGCGGCGCCCGGGACTCCTGCGCCCGACGTGCGGTGCCCGTTCCCTCGCCCCCGCAGCGCGAGAACCGTGAACGCGACGAGCCACGGCAACGCCGCCCACGGCATGAGGATCACCGAGATCCGCCCGGAGTACTGGAGGATGTACGGGGAGCACATGAAGGCGAGCGCTGCTGCGACCCTGCCCGGCCCCCGGGTCCCGAGCGTCCTGCAGAGGTAGAGGACGCCGGCTCCGGCGGCGAAGAGGATCGCGCCCAGCCACACGCGCTGCGCGATCCACGTCGGCAGATGGACGGCCGCGGTGAGCGCGTAATAGGGCCCCATCGGGAACAGGTAGCCGATGTACTGGTGCGTGACCGTGCCGAGTGCCACTGTCGGGTACCACATCGACGTGATCTCGCTCAAGAACCGCGCAGGGTCGAGGTAGAGGTAGGTCTTCGTGTCCGAGCTGACGACGCCCCGTTCGACGACGAGCAGCGGGACGAACGAGAGGAGGGCGAGCAGGAGGTGCTCGAGCGCCCCGGACGGCGACCCGCCGGGGAGGAGCCGCTCCTTCCAGGTCGCAACCCCTGTCGTGCCCCGCGTGCCGCGCTCCCCGGCCGGCGGAGTGTCGACAGCGGCGGGCGCGGGAGTCGGGGTCCGGGTGGTCATCTTGTGCCGAGCGGGGCGCGCCACCACGCGTGGGCACTCCGCCCCCCCGTTCGCAGCACGTCGATGGGTACTGTAGGCAGCGCGCCGTGACGCCGGTGATCGGCCGCGCAGGGAGCGACGGGAGCGGTGACGACGACGCGGCCAGGACACGAGCGTCCGGCGAGGCTCACCGGCGAGCGACCGCGGCGTGGCGCGACCCCCGACTCCCTGCTGGCGCTCCACGACGCCGGCTACCGCGCCGTGCTCCAGCGGCTCGGACCCGGTCTCGTCCTCGACGTCGGCTGTGGCGAGGGGTTCGAATCGCTGCGCCTCGCAGGCGACGGCCGCCAGGTGGTCGGGGTCGACTACGCGCGCGAGGCGACGGAGGCCGCACGACGCGCGGCCCACGACGGCGCGGCGCGCCCGACGCCATCGACGACTTCGCGGCCTGCGTTCTCGGTCGCGCAGATGGACGCGCACGCGCTCGGCCTGGCCGACGGCGCCTTCGACGCGGTCTGCTCGTCGCACCTCATCGAGCACTTCAGCGACCCGTCCGCACACGTCGCAGAGCTCTCCCGGGTGACCGGGGACACCGGGACGGCCTTCTTCCTCACGCCGAACGCTCCGGCCGACTTCGAGAACCCGTTCCACCTTCGCCTGTTCGGACCCGGCGACCTCGGCGCGTTGCTGCGCGTGCACTTCGACGACGTCTGGGTCGGGGGGGTGGACGCGACGGAACGGGTGAAGGCGGACTTTGCCGCGCGCCGCGCGAAGGCCGACAAGCTGCTGCGCCTCGACGTCTTCGACCTCCGGCACCGGATCCCGAGGAGCTGGTACGTCGCGCTGTACACCCGGCTGCTGCCGGTCGCCTACGCGCTCGTGGGCCGCGGCGGTCGTGACGGCGCGTCCGGGATCACCGCGGACGACTGGTTCGTGACCGACGACGTGGACGAGACGACGCCCGTCCTCTTCGCCGTCTGCCGGTACCCACTGAGGCCCACGCGGGTGAGCTCCGAACGGACGGCCGGGGGGCCGCGACGGTGATGGCTCGGGTCGGCCTCACCGGCGGCATCGGCTCGGGCAAGTCGACGGTCGCGGGGATGCTGGCCGAGCGCGGCGCGGCGATGGTCGACGCCGACGAGATCGCCCGGGAGGTCGTGGTTCCCGGCGGCCCCGCCTACGACGCGGTGGTGGAGCGCTTCGGCTCTCACGTCCTCAGGCCCGACGGGACCATGGACCGGGCCGCCCTCGCTGCGCTCGTCTTCGCCGATCCGGTCGCGCTCGCCGACCTGAACGCGATCACCCACCCGGTGATCGGGGCGGTGATGCTCGCGCGGCTCGAGGAGCTGGACGGCTCCGCCGGCGGCATCGCCGTCGCGGTCATCCCGCTCCTGGGTCGACAGCACGTGGACGCCCTCAGCCTCGCCGCCGTGGTGGTCGTCGACTGCCCGACCTGGGTGGCCGTCGATCGGCTCGTCGAGGCGCGGGGTATGGACGAGGCGGACGCCCGCGCGAGGGTCGCCGCGCAAACCTCACGGGAGGAGCGTGTCGCCCTCGCCGACTACGTCCTCGACAACAGCTCGACGCCGGCACACCTGGCAACGGAGGTGGACACCCTCTGGACGTGGCTCGAGAAGTTCCGCCGGGTCGCGGACGCGACAGGAGGGTGGCCGCCCGTTGCGGGCGGCAGATAGCCTCCCAAACGGGCTCTGCCCGCTCCGGGCATTCCCGAGACACCCCTCACCGCCCATGACGCTCACCAGTCAGCCCGAACCGGTACGGCTCGGGACCAGCATCGGCCGCCGTCCGCACCGGCGGGCGGAGGACGACGCAGGTCACGCGGAGCACGAGCGCGCCGCCTCTCCGCACGCGCTCTCGTTCAGCGTCGGCGGGATGACCTGCGGCGCCTGCGCGGCCCGCATCGAGAGACGCCTGAACGGCATCGACGGCGTCAGCGCGGTGGTCAACTTCGCGACCGAGCGTGCGTCGGTGACGGCGCCGCCTTCGCTCAGCGCGGCGCAGCTCATCGGCGAGATCGCCTCGGTCGGGTACCGCGCGCAGTTGGTCGGGAGCGATCCGCGCGAGGCCGTCGTCGCGGAGTCGGGCGAGGAGGCGGCCAGACGCGTGCGGTCCCTCGGACGGCGCCTGATCGTGGCCGCGGTGCTCTTCATGCCGCTGTGCGACGCCTCGATCGCGTTCTCGGTCGTGCCGAGCGCGCGCTTCTACGGATGGCAGTGGCTGCTGATCGCCCTCGCCCTTCCGGTCGTCACCTGGGCGGCGTGGCCCTTCTACCAGGCGGCGTTCCGCCATGCCCTCCACCACACCGCGACCATGGACACCCTCGTCTCGCTCGGCGTGATCAGCGCGTCGGCGTGGTCCGTCTACGCCATGTTCTTCGAGGACACCGGACCGGCCGGCCACTCGATCGCGTACCTTCTCACGCACCACTCCGGGGGGTCGATCTATCTCGACGTGGCCGGAGGAGTGACGACGTTCCTGCTCTGCGGGCGCTGGTTCGAAGCCCGGTCGCGTCAGCGCAGCGGCGACGCCCTGCGCGCGCTCTCCGAGCGTGGAGCCAAGGAGGTGTCCATCCTCGATGCGGACGGGACCGAGCGCCGGGGGCCCGTCACCGACCTGCGCCCGGGCGACCGCTTCGTCGTCCGGCCGGGTGAGAAGGTCGCCACCGACGGGGTGGTGGTGGCCGGTGAGTCGGCCATCGACCGGAGCCTGATGACCGGGGAGTCCGAGCCGGTCGACGCCGGTCCGGGAGACGAGGTCACGGGCGGCACCGTGTGCTGCGCCGGACGGCTGGTCGTCGAGGCGACGAGCGTCGGAGCAGACACGCAGCTCGGCCACATGCTCGCCCTCGTGGAG
Source organism: Acidimicrobiales bacterium (assembly GCA_030039755.1). Taxonomy (GTDB): domain Bacteria; phylum Actinomycetota; class Acidimicrobiia; order Acidimicrobiales; family RAAP-2; genus JAJYVT01. The sequence continues at coordinate 1,311 of JASHUY010000149.1, read as the reverse complement.
CATGCGCAAAACGAAAAGGCGCAGGTGCAGCGGCTGGCGGACCGGATCGCGAGCATCTTCGTCCCGGTCGTGATCGTGCTGGCGCTCGTCACCCTGAGCGGGTGGTTGGCGTCCGGTGCGTCGTCGCTCATCGCCTTCAACGCCGGGCTGTCGGTCCTCATCATCGCGTGCCCGTGCGCCCTGGGCCTCGCCACGCCCGCGGCGCTCTTCGTGGCGTCGGGCACGGGGGCGCGCGAAGGCATCTTCTTCAAGGGCTACCGGGCGCTGGAGCTCTCCAAGCAGGTCGACACGGTGGTGCTCGACAAGACCGGCACGGTCACCGAGGGCCGGATGGCGGTGGTGGACTCCGCCACGGTCTCCGGTGTGGACCGCCGCGAGCTGCTGCGGCTCGCCGGCGCGGTGGAGGGCGCGTCGGAGCATCCGATCGCCCGCGCCGTCGCCGCCGCGGCTCGGGACGAGCTGGGCGCGTTGACAACGGTGGAGTCGTTCGTCGGGGTCCCAGGGTTGGGCGCGACCGGGTCCGTGGGCGATCGCACCGTCTCGGTGGGCCGACCGGCTCTCGTGCCGGGCGCCCGGCTCACTCCCGACGTCGAAGCTCGTTGCGCAGAGTGGGAAGCCCGCGGGCACACGGCGGTCGTCGTCACGGGCGACGGGTCGGTGATCGGCGCGATCGCGGTCGCCGATGCGATCCGTCCCTCCGCGGCACCGGCGGTCGAGCAGCTTCGCCGTCTCGGGTTGCGCTGCATCCTTCTCTCGGGCGACAACGAGACGACCACCCGGACGGTCGCTGCGGCGGTCGGCATCGACGAGGTGGTCGCCGGCGCGCTGCCGACCGACAAGGTGGACCTGGTCCGGTCGCTCCAACAGGCGGGCCACTCGGTCGCGATGGTCGGAGACGGCGTGAACGACGCACCCGCGCTCGCGACGGCAGATCTCGGGCTTGCCGTGGGCTCCGGCACCGACGTCGCGATCGACGCCGCCGACCTGATCATCGTCCGCGAGGACCTGCGGGCGGCGGCGGGCGCGATCGCGCTGGCTCGTCGCACGTTGCGAATCATCCACTCGAACCTGCTCTGGGCGTTCGCGTACAACCTCGTCGCCATTCCCGTCGCCGCAGCGGGCCTCCTGGACCCCCTCATCGCCGCCGGTGCCATGTCGCTCTCCTCGGTCTTCGTGGTGTGGAACAGTGCACGGCTCCGTCCGCAGCGGCCGGCGCCGCGTGCCCGGGCCTCCCTGCGTCCGTCGGTCACCGCAGCCGTGCCGGTCGCCGCAGCCCGGCCGGGGCGGTGACGCTCTTCATGCTGCTCGCCC
>JASHUY010000148.1 GCA_030039755.1 Acidimicrobiales bacterium | reverse complement strand
CTCAGCGCGGAGAGTGAGCCCGCGCCGCTCCCGAAGGTGAGCGCACGGCCCGCCGGCAAGGCGGTCCGTCGGTCATGTCTGCGACGACGCGGGGAAGATCCCGCCCCGCGTATCCGGTATGTGGGGGTTCCATCGATGTGTTCACGCTCGGTCAGTCCTCGGGCGACGTGGTCCCGAAGTCGCGACGCCAACCGGTGGGCAGCATCAGCTCCAGCACGTCGTCCACCGTCACGATACCCAGGATGTGCCGGTGCTCGGCGTCGAGGACCGGGGCGACCATCAAGTTGAAGTCCGACATCTTGCGCACCGTCGCGCCGAGGTCCCAGTCCGGATGGACGTGGGCGGGGATCGGCCGGACCACCGACGCGAGCATGGCGTCGGGCCGGGCACGGAGCAGCGCCACGACCGACGCGGAGCCCGCGATCGTGCCGTCCTCGTGGACCGCGAACACGACCTGCAGCGACTCGGGTGCCGCGGTGCTGTGCCGGACCGCGGACAGGGCGTCCTCCGCCGTCGCCGACTCGGGCAGCGAGACGAAGTCCGGGCTCATGAGACCCCCGGCGGTCTCGGGGTTGTAGCTGAGCAGGAGGCGTACCTTCCGGCGCTGCGGTTGGGGAAGCGCCTCGAGCAGGCGCAGACGCCGGTCCTGGTCCGCTTCCATGATGAGGTCGGCCGCGTCGTCGGGGGCCATCGATGCGAGGAGCCGCGCCGCGTCCTGGTCCGAGCGCGACTCGAGGAACTCGACCTGGTGCTCGGGATCGAGCTCCTCGAAGACGTCGGCCTCGAGCTCCTTGTCCGCGCCGACGGCCTCGATGATCTCCTCACCTTCCTCGTGCGACGCCGCCTCCACGAGATCCGCGATCTGCGCGGGGTGCAGGCGCGCGAGTTTGCGGTACGGGATCCGGAGCCGGGCCGTGGGGACGTGGCCGACGAACGGCTCGATGCTCGCCCAGTCGACGACCTCGGAAGGCTGGCCGTTCGAGCCGAGGTGGCCACGGAGGAGCCGGCGCAGGACCCCCTTGCGCGAGGGGTCGACCCCGATGATCTCCCAGGTGTCGTTGACGTCGCACAGCTCGATCTCGTTGGCTCGGATGAGCCGGCCGCCCGCGACGTTGATGAGGTGCCTCGCGAGCAGGTCGCGCCCGAGAAGCAGCTCCCCGGGCCTTCGCTCGAAGCGCCGCAGGTCGACCCGGTTGCCCGTGAACTGCAGCTCGCGCTGCCCGATGCCGCCGATCTGGCCGATCGTGACGAAGAGGTCGCGCCCACCGATCCGCACGACCGCCCCCACGACCGGCGGGTGGGGGGCGCCGAGGTGCACGACGAGGTCCTCGACGCGTCCGACGCGCTCCCCCGTCGGGTCGATGAGCGGACGCCGCACCACGCTCGAGAAGTGGACGAGGCGCACGGCCGGCGCGGTCGCGGTCACCGACCCGAACGGTAGCGCGGCAGACCTCGGACCTGCGCCCGACCTGCGTCGACGGGTCGCCGGTAATGTCGCCGCACGTGGACCTGACCTACCCGCCGGAGGCGGAAGCCTTCCGCAAGGAGATCCGGCGGTGGCTCGCGGACAACCTCCCGGAGGGTTGGGCGCAAGCGCGTCTGTCGACGTCGCCCGACGAGCGGAGGTCGCTCGACGAGGAGTGGACGAGAAAGCTCGTCGCGGGCGGCCTGATCTGCTCGAGCTGGCCCGTCGAGTACGGCGGCCGTGGCCTCTCGCTGCTCCAACAGGTGGTGCTGACCGAGGAGTTCGCCCGGGCCGGTGCGCCACTTCGCGCCGACTTCTTCGGCGACACGCTGGTCGGGGAGACGATCCTCCAATGGGGCACCGAGGACCAGAGGCTGCGGTTCATCCCCGGCATCCTGGACGCGTCGATCACGTGGTGCCAGGGCTTCTCCGAGCCTGATGCCGGAAGCGACCTCGCGTCGTTGAAGACGCGCGCCGAGCTCGACGGCGACGAGTGGGTGATCAACGGACAGAAGGTCTGGACGACGCAGGCGCAGTTCGCGGATTACATCTTCCTGCTCGCGCGCACCGATCCCGACGCCGAGAAGCACGCCGGGATCTCGTACCTCCTGGTCCCGATGCGACAGCCCGGCATCGAGGTCCGGCCGATCGCCCAGATCGACGGCTCGACGGAATTCAACGAGGTCTTCTTCACCGACGCGCGGTGCCCGAAGGAGAACGTCGTCGGCGGCGTGAACAACGGCTGGAAGGTCGCCATGACCACCCTCGGCTTCGAACGCGGGACCTCCGCGACGACCGGCTACCGACGGTTCGCGCGTGAGCTCGACACGATCATCTCGGCCGCTCGCGAACGGGGCAGGAACACCGATCCCCTGATCCGTCAGCGCGTCGCCGAGGCGTGGTCGGCGATCAAGATCATGCAGATCAACGGGTTCCGGACGCTGACCGACGCGCTGCACGGCACCCACCACACGGCGAAGCTCGCCGCCTGCAACAAGATGTTCTGGTCGGAGACGCACCGGCGGACGACGGAGCTCGCGATGGACATCCTCGGGATGGACGCCCAGCTCCTCCGCGGCAGCCCTTCCGGCGTGGAGACGGGCGGCGGTCGGACGACCGCGCGCCGCGGCGGTCCCGACTACCCGGTGGACGAGCTCCAGGCGTCGTTCTTCTTCTCCCGCTCGGAGACCATCTGGGGCGGCACTGCGGAGATCCAGCGCAACATCGTCGGAGAGCGGGTCCTCGGGCTGCCCAAGGGGCCGGGACCACCCGACGGGCGCTGACCGTCTACGCGCCCAGGGACCGGTGCCACCCTCCGTGCCACCGCAGGCGGCTACAAGCGCGGCACGTAGGCACCCTGGCCGAGAGAGGCGCTCTCGTACGGGTCGATTGTCTCTGTGAGACCCCCCGTGACCTCGGTCACCCAGGGCAGCCGGTCCCTCAGGATCCGCTCCACCCCGCCCTGCAACGTGGCGGAGCTGATCGCGCAGGAACTGCACGCACCCTGCAGCTGCACCTCCACCACTCCGGACTCGACGTCGGCCGAGACCAGCACGAGGTCGCCACCGTCCGCTTGGACCGCGGGCCGCATGAGGTCCATCAGGCCCTGCAGCTGTGCGAGCCGGCTCCTCCGCTCTTCGTCGTCGAGCGCCGGAGGCCCGGCGTCCCCGTCCTGTCGATCAAGGCCGTGCTCCTCCATGCCCACATTCTGCCGTGCGCGCCGCGGGCGCCGTACGTCCGGTTGCTCCGTCGGCCCCCGGGTCACATCAGTGTTCGCCGACGACAGGATCGGGGGGAGGAGCGGCGGGCGGCCCGTCGACCACCCGGTTCTCCAAGACGCCGACGCGTTCGATCTCGACACGCACGACGTCCCCCGGCCTCAACCACCGCGGCGGCCGGAACCCCGCTCCCACACCCGAAGGCGTGCCGGTGGAGAGCACGTCCCCCGGCTCGAGGGGGAACGCCGTCGTCAGGTACTCGATCATGTCGTCGGGCCCGAAGATCAGGTCCGCGGTCGTCGCGTCCTGCCGGAGCTCGCCGTTCACCCACGTCCGGAGCCGCAGCGAGCGCACGTCACCCACCTCGTCGGGCGTCACGATCCACGGTCCGAGCGGGCAGTGCGTGTCGAACGACTTCCCCATGGTGAACGTCGGTGAGTGCGCCTGCCAGTCGCGCACGCTCACGTCGTTCACCACGGTGAAACCGGCGACCACGTCGAGCCAGCGGGCCGCGGGGACCGACTTCGCCCTCCTCCCGATCACGACGCCCAGCTCTCCCTCGTAGTCGACCTGCGAGGAGACGGCCGGGACGACGATGTCGGCAGAGGGCCCGGTGACCGCGGTGCGCTGCTTGTTGAACCAGTACTGGTGGGCCGGGGGCTGGTACCCGGGCTCGTCGAGATGCCCCATCTCCGCGACGTGCGCGGAGTAGTTCATGCCGATCGCGAGGACCTTGGGAGGCAGGGTGACCGGTGCGAGCAGCTCCACCTCCTCGAGCCCCCACCGCCGGGCGGAGGTCGCGGACGCGCCCGCGGCGCGTGCCCATGCCTCCGCGCCGAGACCGAGGAGGGCGGCCATGTCGCCGGGGAGGCCGACCGCGGCGTCCGTGAGGTCGACGAGATCGTCGCCGTCCACGACGCCGGTCCGCTGCCGCGCCACCGCACCGGCATCGGCCTCTTCGGGGGCGAGGAAGGTCGCAAGTCGCACGGGACTGGACCCTACCGAGCCGCGCGCACGAATTCGCGGAGCGACCGGAGCTGGTCGACCACCTGGTCCATGCCGTACGCCGCCTGAAGACCGCTCGGGTTCGGCACCACCCAGACGACCGCCCCCTCGAGCGGTTCGGGTTGGCGCCCGGCTGCGGCACGGGGCCGGCCGAAGGCGACGCGGAACGCCCCCATCCCGAGGAACGCCACGGCCTTCGGGCGGAGCCGTCGCACCTTCCGCTCGAGCGACGCGGCTCCGTTGCGCAACTCCTCGGCGCCGAGGTCCGCGGCGGCCGCGGTCGTGCGATCGACGAGGTTCGTGATGCCGAGCCGGTGGCGCAGGAGCAGACGCTCCTCTGCGGGAGCGAGCTGGCGATCGGTGAACCCGGCCAGAAACAGCGCCTTCCAGAACCGGTTTCCGGGATGCGCGAAGTGGTGACCCACGGCGCCCGACCAGCGGCCGGGGTTGATGCCGCAGAAGAGCACGTCGAGACCGGGCTCGACCACGTCGCGCACCTTGGCGCCCCGCTCGACCGCCTCGGCCAGGTCGCGTCGCGAGGGCCGGGGAGCCGCCGCGGGACGAGCGGGCACGTGGGGTGCGGGCCGCCCGTTGCGTCAGGCGGGACGCTGCGCGCCGTCGCGGACCGCCTGCACCATTCGGCGGCACCGGATGCACCAGGCCGCGGGGACGTCCTCGTCGGCCGGATGCACCAGGGCTCCACATGCCGCGCACCGCCAGATGGTGGGTGACTCCGACCCCGACTGGAAGGTCATGTCGCTCCTCGCCGTCCCCCCGCAGCACTCGTGTCCTCCCGGCCAGGTCGGCAGCGGGAGCAGGCTGTCAACACTACGTGCATCGAGACGGGCATTACAGAACGGTTTCACCGATTCCGCCCCGCACGGTCGGTCCGGCTCCGCCCTCGCGCGTGCGCGCCGATCGGGTACAACCGCGGAGGTGGACGGGAATCGAACCCGCCGGACGGGGATCACCCGTCCCACCCGCTTTGAAGGCGGGGAGACCCACCAGGCGCCTGGACACCTCCGGGCGGCAGCGTAGAGGCACCTGGTGGGTGGCGCGTCACACCCTGCACCCGGCGTGCACCCGGTGGCCCCGGAGACCTGCCGTCTTGCGCGCGGGGCGCCGAAATTGCAATCGTCAGGGCCGCAGCGCCGCCACGGCTGCCCACACTTTCCGCCCGCAGCCGGCGGGGCAGGACGAATGCCCACCTAGGAGGCGAACTGGATGTCTGCCCTGCCGGACGAGTCGGCCGTAGCCGTACCCGTGGTGGAGCTCGATGCGCTGGGCGGGCCCGGCGGGCCGGACGACGACGGGACGGGGCCGCTCCCGCTGCCCACGGTCGTCGGCACCGGGCCGAGCTGCCGGGTCGACCTGAGCGACGAGGGACGTTCGTACCGGCTCGTCGGCGAGGTGGAGGTCGGCCTCGACCCCGAAGGCGTGGTGGTCCACGCCGCGACCGGCCGGATCTACGTGGCCTGCTCGCGGTCGAACGCCGTCGCCGTCGTCGATGCCGACGAGCTGCGTGTCGTCGCCACCATCCCCGTCGGGGGCGAGCCCATCGACATCGCCGTCGACGAGCAGACCGGAAGGGTCTTCACCGCCGACGCGCGCTCCGACCAGGTCTCGGTCATCGACGCAGACGCCGGCAAGGTGATCGCCACGGTGCCGGTCGGTTGCTACCCCGCAGGTCTGTGTGTCGACGTCAGGGGGCGTCGCCTGTACTCGGGTGACGCCGCAGGCTCCACGATGAGCGTCATCGACCTCGACCGCCTCGAACGGATCGGCGTCGTCGACGCGGAGCTCGGCGCCGGCGCGGTCGCCGTCGACCCGGAGGCAGGGCGCGTCTACTGCGTGAACTTCGTGGCCTCTTCCGTGACGGTCGTGGACGGCGAGACTCTCGACGTCACCGCCACCCTGCCGCTTCTCGCCGGTCCCTGCGCGGTGGCGGTCCACCCCCGGAGCGGCGAGATCTTCATTGCGGACTCGCTCGCCAGCACCATCACCCGGATCGACGGGCGCTCGGTCGAGAAGATCGCCGAGATGGCGGTGCCGAACGCACCGGTCGGGCTCGCGATGAGCGCGTGCGGCGACAGGCTCTACGTCGGCAACCGGGGCGACGGCACCGTGAGCGTGATGGGGCTCGACGGCGCCGAGTGGTCACGGATCCCCGTCGGCGCCGCCCCCGGCGGTGTCTGCGTGGACCCTCTCCGGCCACGCCGGATCCTCGTCGCCAACGCCGGCTCCGGGACGCTCACCGTGGCCGAGGACCTGCTCGACGGCCCCCCGCCGGCGCCGGTCCTGCCGACGCCCCATCCGATGGTGGGCAGGAAGATCCCCAGGCTGACGCTGCCGGACCTGTGGAGCCGGGAGCTGCGCGACCTCGGGGAGTGGGCGGGGCGCAAGTACGTCATCAACGTCTTCGCCAGTTGGTGAGGCCCGTGCAACGCGGAGGCGCCGGTGATCGAAGACCTGCGTCGACGTGCAGGCCGGTCCGGTCTGGAGATCATCCTGGTGGACGTCTGGGAGGGGACGGGCGCGTTCAAAGAAGCGCGGACATTCTGTGAGCTGTGGGGGATCGAGGGCACGGTCCTCGTCGACGAAGCAGGCCAGCTGGTCGAACAGCTCGGTATCCGCGGCGTGCCCACGAACGTCCTCGTCGACGCGGACGGCACGGTGAAGGCCGTCGGGGCGTCCACGCCTCGTGAGCTCGAGGCCGCCGTCCGCGAGCTGCTCGGTCCCGACGGCTCGCTCGAAGAGGCACGGCCCTCGGGTGACTGGCACTGGCAGACCGAGGCCGAGCGGATCGAGGAACAGCTGAGCCTGCGCGCGAGCCGTGCAGCCGAGTAGCCGACGTCCCGGGCCCGCCCCCGCCGTGGGGGGCGCTAACCCGACGACGGACGCGACGCCGGAGGCAGGTAGCCGTAGGTGACCGCGGTGCCGACCGAGGCGACGGCGCGGACCAGCTCGGGTACGAAGCGCGCCGCGTCGACGGTGCCGAGTCCCGACGCAAGGTTGTAGCCCGACGACGCGTCGTAGCCGACCACCGTGTGCTCGGCACCGCGTTGGTCGAACGACACGGTCGTGTCGCCCTCCGTCACCGGCACGATCCCCGGTTCGTGGGCCGCCTTCATCGCGTAGAGCGCCGGGTTGATGACGCCGAGGCCGTGACCGGCTTCCTGGTCTGCGAGGGCGACGATGCCCGCGAACAGCGGCGCGGCCTCGCTCGTCCCGCACACGTAGTACCAGCCGGCGGGTGTGGGCCCGGCAAAGCTCTGGTAGGTGGCCACCAAGCCGGAGCACGCCGCGCTCATCGAGATGTCCGGGAGCCCCCGGTGGTCGCCCACCACCGCCGCGACCCCGCGCTGGTAAGAGGGTCTGGAGAAGATCGACGACAACCCGCCGCCGCTCGCGTCCGGATGCGGTTTCGATGTGCCGAACACGAAGTCGTTCGCCAAGGTGTCGTACGAGTCGTTCCACACCCGGTCCGGCGCGGTCCGCCGCCCGGCCGCGTTCAGGCTGAGCTGCGTCCCGCCGACCGCCGTGACGAGGGGATCGCTCGCGGGCCATGTGACGGTCCGCGACAACGAGTAGTCCTTCCCTGTCGCTGTCGTGAAGCCGCTCACGCCTGTGTCTCCGCTCGCCGCAACGACCGTGACATCGGCCGCGGCGGCGGCGACGATGGCGCTGCGAAGCGACTCGAGGCTGCTCGGCGACGAGAAGGTCTGCTCGTTCGCGCCGAAGCTCTCGCTCACCACATCGGCGAGGTGGTGCTCGACGACGTAGTTCTCCGCCGCGACGATCTGGGGGAACCCGACGACCCCTTCGGTCTCCGACACCGGAGTCTCGACGAGGAGGAGGCTCGCGCCGGGCGCGACGGCGTGCGCCCACTCGATGTCGAGGGTGGCCTCACCCGCCCAGCCGACCATTGTTGTTGTGTTCGGGTTGTACCGGGGATCGGCTCCGGCCGGCTGGATGATCCGCAGGCTCGGTGGTGCGGGCAGGTGGAACTGCGCGTCGAACGTCGCAAGATCCTTGCGGATCGTCGGGGAGCCGAAGGAATCGACGATCGCGATCGTCTGGCCCCGACCGTCGATGCCCTTCGCGAACAGGGGTTCCTCGTCGTACGCGGCTTGGATCTGGGCCGGGTCGTAGCAGGGCATGCGGATCAACGATGTCGCAAGGCACTGCGACTCGGTGAGGTAGGTGGTTGTCGGCGAATGGCGCGTCCCGAGCTGCTGGGAGTGAAGACCCCCTCCACGACCCGCCGGGCCCGTCGTCCCCGCGATGGCGAGCCCGCCGGCCAGCGCGACCGCAGAGAGCACGCTCACCGAGATCGTGCCGCGCACCCGCATGCTGACTCCTCCTCGCCCATCCTCGATTCGCGGTCGGCCGAAAACCGTAGCCGCCGCCAAACCGCCCGGTCGGTCACCGCCCGTGCTGTCCGGAGACTGCGAGACGCGTGCCCGGCGTCGGTCGGGGGCGTTCGTCGCCGATGAGGTAGCGGGGCCCGGGCCCGTTGACGGCTGCACGGTCGGAAGGGTTGTAGAGGGAGCATTCCCGCAGCGACAGGCACCCACACCCTATGCACGACGACAGCTCGTCCCTCAGCCGCTCGAGCACGGCGATCTGCTCGTCCAGACGCGGCCGCCACGATGCGGAAAGGCGAGCCCAATCAGCCTTCGTCGGCGTGCGCGACGAAGGGAGCGCCGAGAGCGCGTCGCGGATCTCGTCGAGGCTCAACCCCACCCGCTGGGCGACCCGCACGAACGCGACCCGGCGCAGCACGCCGCGCGGATAGCGCCGCTGCCCGCCCGCGGTGCGTGTCGAGCTGATGACCCCCTCGGTCTCGTAGAACCGCAGTGCGGACGGCGCCACGCCGGTTCGCTCCGCCACTTCGCCGATGGACAGGAGCGGCTCGCCCACGGCTGGAGCCTATTCGCCCCTCGCCGAGGGTCGTACTTCGAGTTAACTCCCGATTGAGGAGCCGGCTCTGCAGCTGACGTTCAGCGGTGCTGATCAGACGGCTGTGCGAGCGCGAGGACCACGTCGATCGCGGAATCCGAACCGAGCCGAGCCATGTTCACGACGAGGTCGTAGTCCGTGGGCGACTCGCCGTCGACGCCGTAGACGCGCTTCAGGTAACTGGCCCGCCCCGCATCGGACCGGCGGAGCACCTTTTCGGCTTCCTTCCCGGTGGTCCCCTGGGCGTCCGCGACACGAAGCACTCTCGAGTCGAACGGAGCCGTCACGCAGACGCGCAGCACGTCGGACCGGTCGGCGCATGCGAAAGAGGCCGCGTGGCCGACGAGCACGACGTCGCCGCGGTCCGCCGCGTCACGCACGGCGTCCCGGATGAGCCCGAGGATCGCGTCGCTCTGGTCGACCGCGTACAACGGCGCGACGGCCACTCCGTCCAGCCCTGCGAGGGCGGTCGAGCGGACGAGGCGCTCGACGAAGGACTTCCTCCGTTCGGCGTCCGCAACCGTGGAGGGGTCGAGGCCCTGGTCGCCGGCTACCCGTGCGATGACCGCTTCGTTCAGGTACCCGAAGCCGAGCCGCTCCGCGAGGCCGGCCGCGATCGCCTCGCCGCCTGCTCCGTCCACTTGCGACAGCGCAATCGCGCGGTACTCCATGTCCCTCCCGCCTCCCGGGCTCGTCCCGGCGGCACGATAGCCAATAGTTGCAGGCCTCACCAGGGCTGCCGGCTTCCACCAGGGCGACGCCCGGCGTGGTGCGGCCCACACGGCTCCGCAGTCCGGGGGCGGACGCCGGCCGGCCGTCTGGAAGTTGCCGATAGGCTCGCCGTCGCAAGGGATCCCAGGATCGGAGGAGGAACGTCATGGCTACCTCCGTAGAAGTTGCCCGGGGCATCTTCGACGCGATGAGCAAGCGGGACCTCGACGCAGCCTTCGCCTATCACGCTGAGGACAGCGTCGACGACTTCGTGGCGATCGGGGAGATACGCGGCCGAGCGGCGATCCGGCGGTTCTTCGAGGAGCTGCTCGCCGCCTTCCCGGACTTCCAGGTCACCGTCGAGCGCATCGTGGGCGACGAGGGAGCCGCCGCGGTCCAGTGGGTCGCCAGCGGGAGCTTCACCGGTGGGCCGTTCCAGGGGATCGAGCCGACCGGCCGACGTGTCGAGATCCGCGGCGTGGACGTCATGGAGATCGAGGACGGCCACCTGCGCCACAACACCGTCTACTACGACGGCGCGTCGTTCGCCCGCCAGGTCGGGATGCTTCCGCGCTCCGATTCGGCCCCTGAGAAGGCGATGCTGTCGATGTTCAATGCCCTCAC
>JASHUY010000147.1 GCA_030039755.1 Acidimicrobiales bacterium | reverse complement strand
CGTACGGCCGCACTGGTGCTCATCCTCACCGTCGCCTTCATGGTCGTCCTCGACTTCAGCATCGTGAACGTGGCGCTCGCGTCGATCGAGCGCGAGCTGCACGTGGGTGCGACCGCGGTCCAGTGGGTGATCACCGCCTACGCGATCACCTTCGGCGGTCTGCTCGTCTTCGGCGGGAGGATCGGCGACCTGTTCGGCCGGCGACGGATGTTCATCACCGGCCTCGTGCTCTTCTCGCTGGCCTCCCTCGGGGGCGGGCTGGCGACGTCGATCGGCGTGCTGATCGCCGCGCGGGCTGTGCAGGGGGTCGGGGCCGCGCTCGTCGCCCCTGCGGCGCTGTCGCTCATCACGACGAGCACGGCCGATGGGTCGGCGCGCCATCGCGCGCTCGGGTACTACGGCGCGACGGCGTCGATCGGGTTCGTCGCCGGGCTCGTGCTCGGGGGTGTCCTCGTCCAGTTCTTCGATTGGCGGTCCGTGCTCTGGGTCAACGTCCCCATCGGGCTCGTCGCCGCCGCGCTCGCGCCGGTGCTCATCACGGACGCGCCGCGCGGCACACGTCGGGCGCGGCTCGACGTCGGCGGGGCGGTGCTCGTGACCGGCGCCATCGCCGCCCTCGTCTATGGGGTCTCGGAAGCGCCCGACCTCGGGTGGACGTCGGCGACGACGCTCGGCGCGCTCGCGTTGTCGGTCGTGCTCGGCGCGGCGTTCGTCTTCGTGGAGCAGCACCACCCCGCGCCGCTGGTGCGGCTCGGCATGCTCGGCCGTCGGGGGCTGCGCGCGGCCAACCTGTCGATGGTGCTGCTCGGTGCGTGGTCCGCCGGAGAGCTGCTGACCGTGCCGCTCTTCTTCCAGCTCGTGTTGCACTACTCGCCCCTCGCGACCGGGCTCGCGATGGCACCCCAGGGGGTCATCGGGTTCATCGGCGCATCCCGGGGAGCGAGCATCGTCCGGCGCGTCGGACTGCGCTCGCTGATGATCGCGTCGACCGGCGCGGACGCAGTCGGTCTCTTCCTCCTCGGGGTGAGCTTCGCGTGGCACGAGTACCTGTTCTTCCTGCCAGGTTTCCTGCTCGCCGGCTTCGGCACCGCCACCAGCGCCTTCGGGGCGACGGTCGCGGCCACCCACGGTGTGGCGGACCACGAGCAGGGACTTGCTGGTGGTCTCGTCAACATGAGCAGGCAGGTCGGCGCGGCCGTCGGTGTGGCGCTGACCGCTGCGATCATCGGGACGGGGGCCGCATCCGGCGGTTCCGTCGGGCCGGACCGCGTGTCGCTGTTCGTGATCGCGGCGTTCGCCATCGTCGCCGCGGCGATCGTCGCGCGCGGCTTCGCCTCGAAGACGGCGCCCGCGGTCTCCGAGAACGTGGGCGAGGGGACCGGGTCGCCGCAGCCTGTTGGTGGCCGTAGGTTGCGCCATCGCGTCGGAGGGCGTCGTCGCTACCGCTCGGCGGTGCGCGCCTACCGGGCTGCATGGTGCAAGGTCCATCGCCGCGCGCGCATGCGGTGGGCCGGCGGAGTCCGGCGACCTGCTCCTCGATCAGCGGCGCTGGACGAGGCCGCGTACGTAGGCCGCCTGTCCGACGTGCTGCAGGTCGTCGGTGATCACGAGGTCGAGCTTTGACTCCACCGTGACCGGCGGCTCGCTCGTGTCGTCGAGCACCTTCGACAGTGCGGCGTCGTCGAGCGACCGGAGCCAGCCGACGGTGCGCTGGTGGACGTCTTCGAAGTAGTCCAGGAGCGGCTCTGCGGTGGACGTCACCTTGCCGACGGTGACCGAGTCATGGCCGATGCCGGTGTCCGCCGGATCGAGCGTGAGCGCGAACCGGTCGAACCACCCGTTGGCGGTCCATATCGGCTCTTGCCCGATGAGCGAGGAGACCACCTGGTCCTGGACACGGGTGAGGTGCCAGACGAGCCACGAGATCGAATTGGACTGCTCGTCGGGTCGATATGCGAGCTCGTCGTACGAGAGCGCGTTCACCGCGGGATAGAGCGCGTCGCGCAGACGCTCGAATTGATCGATCAACAGGTCGGCCTTGCCCATGTCACCTCTCCTTGCCGGCCCGAGCCGGCGGAAGCGCCGCACCCGTCCGTCTCGTGTCCCCTACCGGATCGCCCACCCGAGCAGCTCGAGTCCCTCCCGGAGGAACCCCCGCGCCGCGCGGAAGCTTCCCGCGTCGACAGGTCGTCCGCCGGCGACGAGCTCGCTGCGGCGAAGCACGGCTCCGAACGGGGCGTTCCAGTACGCCGCGTCGCCGGGGCGGGCATCGCTCCATGGGCCGACGTAGAAGTAGGGGTCCTCGCTGAAGCGGTCGCCGAGCGACGCGCCCAGGTTCACGCCGTTGCCATCCGGAAGGGTGAGGTGCGTGGCCAGGTCGAAGTGCTCGGGCCAGAGCTGCACCACCGCGGGGGAGGCTTCCCGTGGCAGCGCGGCGCTCACATGGTCGAGAACCTCTTGCCCGAGCAGGAGCCACTCTGCGAGGAGCCGGGCGGCGGCCCCGTCGAGCACGAGCGGCCGCTCGACGTCACCCGCCGGCGGCGTGTCCGTACCGACCGAGAAGCCCTCCTCGAGGGTGACGTCTGCGACCCCGGCGAGGTCTCCGAGGGAGGCGCCGTCGATCGCCACGTACGTCGCACCGCCCGCGGTCTCGTGCACGAGGAACCCGGATGCGACTCTCAGGACTTCGGGCCCGTCCCCGTAGGCCGGCGTCGCGAAGCCCCCGGGTGCCGCGCGCAGCCCGAACCGGCCGGTTGCCCGGTGCCTGCCACGCCCGAGCACGTGGGCAGCCACCCGGTGCAGGGTCTCCCTCGTCGACGTCACGTCCATGGCCCGGCCCTCGTTCGTGATGCGACCCGTCTCGTCCTCGCTATCTTGCCGTCGCCGGGACCGGTCTGCCTGTCCCTCGGCGGCGTCGTCGGGGGGCAGACTGATGGCGTGCAGACGGTCGGCACCACGTCGCGGCGCGCCGGCTCGACCGGCTCGACCGGCATGGCCGGGTTGGCCGGGAGGGTGCGGCGTGTGGCAGACCCGGCCTCCGGCGAGGCGCGGGTGGCGAGGATCCTCCAGCGCGTCCGCGCCATTCCGCCAGGATTCGTGCGGACGTACGGGGACATCGACCCCAAGGCCCCGCGGCTCGTCGGACGAGTGCTCGCCACGACGACCGAGCGGGTCCCCTGGCACCGAGTGGTGCGAGCCGACGGGTCCCTTGCGGCAGGCGGCAAACAGCTGTCGCTCCTGCGTCGCGAGGGCGTACCGGTCAGGGGTGGTCGGGTCGACCTCCGGCGCGCACGCCTGCCGGAGTGAGCACGGTGGGCTCCGGGGCCGATGACGGCCGCGTCGCTCGAAACCGGACCGGCGGCACCCGGACCGGCGGCATCCGGACCGGCGGCATCCGGACCGGCGGCACCCGGTCTCCCTCCTACACGGCAGCCGCCCGGATCCTCGGAGAGCGGGACCCGGTGATCGCCCGCCTCCTCGACCGGGTCGGGCCACCCCGTGTCCGTCCGCCGCTCGAGTCCCACTTCGCCGCGCTCGTGCGCGCCATCGTGTACCAGCAGCTCGCGGGGGCCGCCGCCTCGGCGATCCACGGCCGCCTGCTCGCGGCCCTCGGTGGTACGGCCGACCCCGCGCGTCTGCTCGAGCTCTCCGACGGGACGATGCGGGAGGTCGGGCTCTCGGCGAGCAAGACGGCTTCGTTGCGCGACCTCGCGGCGAAGGTGCTCGACGGCTCCGTCGAGCTCGACCCGAGGCGCCTCGCCCGTGAAAGCGACGAGGAAGTCGTGGCACGACTCTCGGGCGTCCGTGGCATCGGCAAGTGGACCGCAGAGATGTTCCTCATGTTCCAGCTCCGGCGCATCGACGTGTGGCCCACCGGGGACCTCGGCGTCCGTCGCGGGTACGGGCTCGCATGGGGGGTGCCGACGCCGAGCGCGAAGGAGCTAGACCCCCTCGGCGACCTGTACCGGCCGTTCCGGTCGGTCGCCGCCTGGTACTGCTGGCGGGCAGCCGAGCTCTACGCCGGGGGAGCCGAGAGCGCACTCACCCGCTGAGCGGTAGAACGGGGCGGTGGAGCAGCCCGAGCATCACCAGCCACCGGTCGTGGAGAACGACGTGGCCGGGCAACGGCTCTTGGTGCGAGAGGACGGTCACGTCGCGGAGCTCGACTATGAGCGGCGAGGCGACCGGCTCACCATTCTCCATACCGGCGTCCCGCTGTCCCTCGAAGGGAAAGGGATCGGGTCGGCGTTGGTGCGAGCCGCGGCGGAGCTTGCCGCGGTCGACGGCCTGACCATCGTGC
Source organism: Acidimicrobiales bacterium (assembly GCA_030039755.1). Taxonomy (GTDB): domain Bacteria; phylum Actinomycetota; class Acidimicrobiia; order Acidimicrobiales; family RAAP-2; genus JAJYVT01. Next base: position 18,108 of record JASHUY010000147.1, on the reverse strand, counting down.
CGTACTGCCCCTTCGCCCGGCGGTGGCTGGAGGGGCATCCGGAGGTGACTGCGTCGGTCCGGGTCGACCACCCGTAGGCTCCCGGGTTCACGGCCGGCAGCCGCGCGCAGAACCGGATTCGACAGGAGTGATCATGGCGGAGACCTGCAGCCACCTGAACCTCGTGAAGGATGTCGTCCCGTCGGCCGACGGTTGTGAAGACTGCCTGCGGACCGGTGGACGCTGGGTCCACCTGCGCCTCTGCATGATCTGCGGGCACGTCGGCTGTTGCGACAGCTCGCCGAACCGCCACGCGACGGCACACTGGCGGGGCCGGCACGACCATCCGGTCATCCGCTCCTTCGAGCCGGGTGAGGACTGGTGGTGGTGCTATGCGGACGAGCTGGCTTTCGACGTGGAAGGAGCCCCCCCGGCACCGTCCCATTCCTGACCGAGATCGCGCACGGCCGGGGAGCAGCACCGGGGAACAGGACCGGGCGACACGAATCGGGGAACGGCGCCCGGGAAACAGGAACCGGGCGACACGAATCGGGGAACGGCGCCCGGGGAACAGGAACCGGGCAAAGAGGACCCGGGAAACAGGAACCGGGCAAAGAGGACCCGGGAAACAGGAACCAAGGTATCGACGAGGAGGAGACGCGGATGCCGGCAAAAGGACATGCGGAGTGGCGGGGCGACCTGCAGTCGGGATCGGGGACGTTCACCGCCGGCGACACGATCAGCGGCGGGTACACGTTCAAGTCCCGCTTCGAGGACGGCCCGGGGTCGAATCCCGAGCAGCTGATCGCCGCCGCGGAGGCGTCGTGCTTCTCGATGGCGCTCTCGAACGCATTGGCGAAGGCGGGGACTCCGCCCGAGTCGATCGTCACCGATGCCGAGGTGACGCTTCGCCTGGTGGACGGCACGCCCACGATCACGTCGATCGCGCTCCGGACCGTCGGGAGAGTGCCCGGCATCGACTCGGCCGCTTTTGACGCGCAGGCCCACACGGCGAAGTCGGGATGCCCCGTGAGCAGGGCGCTCGCGGGCGTTCCCGAGATCAGCCTCGAGGCGGTGCTCGAGACGTGACGTCTCCACGTCGCATGCCTGGTACCGATCGGCCCGGCCCGCCCCGGGCGCGCAGGTCCGAAGCACCGTGTTCGACGACGTAGCGGTGCCGGAGCTCACCGAGGAGGAGCTCACCGCACTCGAGGCTGTCGGGACGCGTCGAAGCGTCGCACCCGGCGACTACCTGTTCCGCGCCGGCGACGCGACCTACGACTTCTACGTCGTGGTGAACGGCTCCGTCCTGATCCTCACACAGGCCGACGGCGGCGAACGAGAGATCGTGAGACATGGCCCGCGACGGTTCCTCGGCGAGCTGAACTTGCTGAGCGGTATGCGCGTCTTGCTCTCGGCCAGGGTCGTCGAGGCCGGCGAGGTCCTCGTGGTGCCGCACGAGAGGTTGCTCCCGTTCATCGCGACGATTCCCGCGCTGAGCGACAAGGTCCTCGCCGCGTTCATCGCGAGACGCAAGATCCTCCTCGAAGGGGCTGGACACTCCGTTCGCGTGGTCGGCTCGCGCTACTCGCCGGCGTCCCTCAAGATCCGCGAGTTCCTCTCTCGCCTCCGGATCCCCCACCAGTGGCTCGACGCGGACGTCGACGCGGACGTCGACACACTCCTCAAGAGCTTCGGCGTGGGGCCGGCGGACCTGCCGGTCGTCGTGACGCCGACCGCGGTGCTGAGGCATCCGACGCCGGGGGAGCTCGCCGACTACCTGGGTCTCACGGTCGACCGGCTCCCGGAGAGGTGCTTCGACCTCGTGGTCGTCGGCGGCGGGCCGGGAGGTCTCGCCGCCGCGGTCTACGGCGCCTCGGAGGGTCTTGTCACCCTGGCGTTGGATGCCCGCGCTCCGGGCGGCCAGGCGGCCACGAGCTCCCGGATCGAGAATTACCTCGGCTTTCCCATGGGGATCTCGGGTGGCGAGCTCGCTCAGCGGGCGCTCGTCCAAGCGGAGAAGTTCGGTGCCGTGCTCTCGATGCCCTGTGAAGCGGTGTCGCTCCACGAGGAAGCGGGTCACCTCGTCGTGCGCCTCTCGGACGGAGAGGACGTGGTGGCCCGGGCGGTCATCGCGGCAAGCGGCGCCTGGTACCGCAAGCTCGACGTCCCGCGGCTCGAAGAGTTCGAGGGCAACAGCGTGTACTACGCAGCCACGGAGATGGAAGCGCGCTCGTGCGTGCCCGAGCCCGTCATCGTCGCGGGAGGTGGGAACTCGGCCGGGCAGGCCGCGATGTTCCTCGCCGACGCCGGAAGTCCGGTGACGGTCGTCGTCCGCGCCGATGACGTCGGGGCGCGCATGTCGCGCTACCTCGTCGACCGCATCACCGCGCACCCGCGGGTGACGATCCGGACGGGTAGCCAGGTGACGGGCCTCGTGGGCACCTGCGGGCTCGAGGCGGTTCGCGTCACGGGGTCTGGCGGGGAGGACACGATCGAGTGTTCAGGGCTCTTCTCGTTCATCGGCGCGGTGCCGGCCTCCGAGTGGATCTCGGGGTGCGCGACGCTCGACGCGGCCGGTTTCGTCGTCACCGACCGCGCCCTGAACGCAGAGGCGCTCGACGACCGTTGGGCGGCCCAGGGCCGGACGCCGCTTCCCTTCGAGACGAGCCACCCCGGCCTCTTCGCGGTGGGCGACGTGCGCTCGGGCTCGACGAAGCGGGTGGCGGCGGCGGTCGGCGAGGGCTCTGCAAGCGTCTCGTCGGTGCACCAGTACCTGAGTTTCTCGCCCGCCGGCACCTCCTGAGCGGCCCGGGCGGCGCCGCAGGTGGCAGCACAGGCGTCAGGTTCACAGGCCTCCGGCTCGAAGGCGTCAGGCACGCAGGGGTCAGGCACGCAGGGGTCAGGTGTCTCCTACCGGTCTGCGGTCGGGAGGTGGGTGCTCCTCGCCACCGTGCTCGGGTCGTCGCTCGCCGCGATCGACGGCACGGTCGTCGGCATCGCGCTTCCGGTCATCGGCCGGGACTTCCACGTGCAGCTCGTGTCGGTCCAGTGGGTGGTGACCGCGTACCTGCTGATGATGGCGTCGCTCCTCATCGTCGGCGGTGCGCTCGGAGACAAGTTCGGTCGCCGCCGCATCTTCGTCATCGGTGTCGTGTGGTTCGCCGCGTCGTCGGCGGCGTGCGCCGCAGCTCCGAACGCGGACCTGCTCATCGCCACGCGGGCTGTCCAGGGCGCGGGCGCCGCGCTGCTCGTTCCGTCGAGCCTCGCGATCGTGGAGGCGGCCTTCGTGCAAAAGGACCGCGGCCGCGCGATCGGCGCGTGGTCGGGCCTCGGGGGAGTGGCCACCGCCGCGGGGCCGCTGGTGGGGGGCTACCTCGTGACCGCGGTGTCCTGGCGGTGGATCTTCCTCCTCAACGTCCCGCTCGCAGTCGTCATCCTTCTGGTCGTCCATCACGTCCCCGAGTCCTCCGACGAGGCGGCTCCCAGGATCGACGCTGCCGGAGCGGTGCTGACCGTCGTCTCGTTGGCGGGCGTCACCTACGGACTGGTCGAGGGGTCGGCTCTCGGCTGGCTCGCGGGACCCGTCCTCGCCACGCTCGTGCTCGGTGGCGCCGCGGGCGTGGCGCTCGTGGCGGTCGAGCGCCGGACCTCCCGGCCGATCCTCCCGCTCGGGCTCCTTCGCAACCGCCAGCTGGTGGCGGCGAACGGGGTGACGCTCCTCGTGTACGCCGCGCTCGGCGCCGCGCTCTTCCTTCTCCCCGTGCAGCTCGAGGTGGGCGACCGGTACACCCCGTTCGACGCCGGGCTCTCGCTCCTCCCGCTGACGTTCGTCATGCTCGTGCTCTCCGCACCCTCGGGGAGGCTCTCCTCACGGATCGGCCCGCGTCTCCAGATGACCGCAGGACCGGTGATCGTGGGCGTCGGGCTGGCGTTGCTCGCGCGCGCGACGACCGGCACGTCGTACCCTTCGGTGGTGCTGCCAGCGGTGCTGGTCTTCGCGGTTGGGCTCGGGGTGACCGTCGCCCCGCTCACCGCGACCGCGCTCGGCGCGGTGAGCGACGAGCGCTCGGGCCTCGCGTCCGCGTTGAACAACGACGTCGCAAGGGTCGGAGGGCTCATCGCCGTCGCGGTGATCCCCGCGATCGCCGGGATCTCAGGGAGCGCCTATCTGCACGCAGCGCCGCTCGCGCACGGTTTCCGGATCGCGGCGTACGTCACGGCGGCGTGGTGCGTCGCCGGCGGTGTCGTGGCCGCGCTCGGAGTGCGGAACCCCTCGAAGGCGCGGGGCGCCCCGACCCCGGAGACGGCGCGGGGCGCCCCGACCCCGGAGGCTGCACCCGTTCACTGCGCGCTCGACGCCGCGCCGTTCGTCGCCGCTCGGACGCCAAGCTGGTGCCCACCCGGTCGGGCGGTCGAAGAGTGAACTGGGCGCTCTTCGTCGTCGGCGTCGTGGTCATCCTCTTCACGTCGATGAACGTGCTCTTCACCATGGTGCTCCCACGGCGGCCGTTCGGCATCGACCGGCTGACCCTCGTGGTCAACCGGTTGGTCCTCCGGATGGTCAGCTTCATCTCGCACTTCGCCCGCACCTACGAGTGGAAGGACCAGATCCTTTCGCCGATGGGGCCGATCGCGCTCGTCGGGCAGCTGCTGCTGTGGGCGGGTGGGCTCACCCTCGGCTTCGGGCTGCTCATCACCGCGACACACCACTCGTTCGGCGACGGGCTCCTCCAGGCGCTCACCTCGCTCTTCACGGTCGGCGCGGCGCATCGGGGTGGCGTGGCGATCCCATCGTTCGACATCCCGTGCGGCGCCATCTGGGTGGTCATCGTCGCCCTCCAGATCGCGTACCTGCCCACCCTCTACAGCGCCTTCAGCCGGCGCGAATCACTGGTGGCGCTCCTCGAGAGCCGCGGCGGCGTCCCCGCGTGGGGGCCGGAGCTCCTCATGCGCCACCAGCTGGTGGGCATCATCGACACCCTGCCCGACCTCTACGCGTCATGGGAAGCGTGGGCAGCAGACGTGGCGGAGAGCCACACGACGTACCCCGTCCTGCTCCTCTTCCGGTCTCCAGAGGCGTGGTACTCGTGGGTGATCGGCCAGCTCGCGGTGCTCGACGCAGCGGCGATCCATCTCGCCGTCTCCCCGTCGAGCGCGAGCTCCGAGGCGAGGCTGTGCCTCCGCATGGGGTTCACCCTGTTCGACCGGATCGCGGTGTCGCTCGGCTGGAGGGTCGATCCGGACCCCGACCCTGAAGGGCCGATCGAGCTCACCTTCGAAGAGTACGCACAGGCCATCGACAAGCTCGTCGGGGTGGGGTTCCCGGTGGAGCGCAGCGCCGAGGAGTCCTGGCCCGACTTCCGAGGCTGGCGCGTGAACTACGAAGCGGCCGCCTACCGGCTCGCGGACAGGCTCACGGCTCCGCCCGCGCCCTGGTCCGGTCCGCGCCACCACCTGCGCGGCGGTCCGGTACAACCGAGGCGTCCGCCCCAGCGTCACCCGGGGGAGCGGCCCGGCCGCGCCCACGCGGTGGTCGGTCCGCCGAAGCACCGACCGGGCCTCTCACGCCGCCCGCGTTCGTCGTCGAGCAACGCCTGAACGACCCCGGGGAGACGGACGCGCAACGCCGGCGGGGCTGTGCCCCGCCGGCGCGCACCAGCCCGGGAGCTGAAACTGCGGGCTCCGTCGCTGCCCGGGCCGTTCGCAGCGGATCGCCCGTCGGGTCGGGGGCTCAGGCCGCGGCCTCGCCCTCCGCCACCCGGATCGCCGACACCTCGATCTCGAGGGTGACCTTGTCGCTCACGAGCACGCCCCCCGCCTCGAGCGCCACGTTCCAGTTGACGCCCCAGTCCTTCCGGTTGATCGTCGTCGACCCCTCGAAACCGATCCGGTGGTTCCCGTAGGGGTCCGTCGCCTCGCCGCTGTACTCGAGGTCGAAGGTGACGGGATTGGTGACGCCCTTGATGGTCAGGCCCCCGGTGACCCGGTACAACTGCCCGTCCGTCGCCTCGACGTTCGTCGACACGAACTTGATCTCCGGAAACTCGTCCATCGACAGGAAGTCGTTGCTCTTCAGGTGCGCGTCGCGGTCGGGGTTCCTCGTGTCGATGCTCTGCGCCTTGATCGTGAGCTCGAGGTGCGATCTTGCGGGGTTCTCGACGTCGAAGTACCCGCTCCCGTCGAATTCGTTGAACGAGCCCCTGACTTTGGTCACCATGGCGTGACGCGCCACGAAGCCGATGCGGCTGTGGGTCGGGTCGATCTTGTAGGTACCCGTGACGGTGGTGGGGACGGTGGTGGTCATTGGACGCTCCTTGGTTGCCGGGGGCCGCTGGGGCTTCCCTCTTCGAATTTCCTCGGGCTGTGCCGCCAAACCTGGTTCGGTGACGATTCATACAACAAAGGGATATGTCACCTATTCCCGGGGCCGCGAGCTAGGCTCGGGGAGGTGGCCGAAAGGGCGGAGGAAGAAGGGCGAGGGACCCCCGGTCCGCACGAGACGAGGTCAGCGGACCCCGTCGACTGGCTCGACGACGGCCAGCAGCGGGCCTGGCGGGCGCTCCAGGTCATGCAGGCCCGGCTCAATGCCGCGCTCGCCGGACAGCTCGCCGCGGAGTCCGACCTGTCCCTTCCCGACTACGCGGTCCTGGTCGACCTGACCGACAGGCCGGACGGCACCGCGCGGGTCCACGAATTGGCCCGCCACCTCGGCTGGGAGCGCAGCCGGGTCTCCCACCACGTCGCGCGGATGGCGGAGCGAGGGCTCGTGCGGAAGGAACGCTGCAAGGTCGATCGCAGGGGGTCGTACGCCGTGGTGACCGAAGAAGGCCGGCGTGCGATCGAAGCCGCCGCGCCGGGTCACGTCCACGCGGTGCGGAGGTTCTTCATCGACGTGTTGACCGGCGAGCAGCTGGACGCCCTCGCCCGTGCGGCAGACCGGGTGGTGGACGCCATCGACCGGCTGGAGGAGACCGAAGGGCACCTCGGCCCCTGACGTGGGGTACGGCGGGCGAGCACGGCGACGAGCCGCCGCCCGTCACCTCACCGCTCGGCGGCGCCGATCCACTTCGTGACCCGGGTCGGCCGGTAGGCGTCGATCAGCTCGAACACGCCGTCACAGGAGCCCGCGCGCGAGAGGAGATCTCGGTTCTCGGTCTTGAGGAGGCCGACCGCGACCATCCGGTCGAGTTGCGCGACGAGTGGGTCCCAGAACCCGTCCACGTCCAACAGCACGATCGGCTTCCGGTGGAGGCCCAGCTGCGACCACGTCGCGATCTCCGCCAGCTCCTCGAGCGTGCCGAGGCCGCCCGGCAGCGCGACGAACGCATCGGAGAGGTCGTACATGCGCTGCTTGCGCTCGTGCATCGAGCCCACCTCGTAGAGCGTCGTGAGCCGGGTGTGGGCGACCTCACGACGGAAGAGCCCGGCGGGGATCACACCCGTCACCCTGCCTCCGCCCGCCAGGCACGCGTCGCCGACGACGCCCATGAGGCCGACGCCGCCACCGCCGTAGACCAGCTCGACCCCGCGGGTCGCGACCGCCGAGCCGAGCGTGCGTGCGGTGTCGGCGAACCGCTCGTCGCGCGGCAGCGAGGACCCGCAGAACACGCACACGGCGCGCAGCGTCGCCACGGACCGGCACCCTAACAACGCCGGACCGTCGCGATCAGTGAGCGCGACGGGTGTCGTCGCGGACGGTCCCGCACTCCGGGCGGACGAGCGCGGCATCGCGCACGGCCTCCCCGCCCTCGGGCTCGTCGGCGCACAGGAAGCAGTCGATCCGGTTTCCGACGTGCGCCGACCTCCCCGCGTCGTCGAGAACCCAAGTACGGACTTCGAAAGGGGGACGGTGTCGGACGTGCCGGCGGTGGCCGCACGAGAGATCTGCGACCCACTCGCCGGCGTCGTCCTGCAAGAACCCGAGGATGCGCCGCTCCGACACGGGCGCACCCTACCGTAAGAATTGCTGAGAATCGCCGACGGGAACGGCTCCAACTGCACCTTTTCGCAAGCTGAGCGGTGCACGTCGAGGGAGCTCGTCGCCCTTGACGGTCGCGCGGAGGGGATCGTAAGGTGACGTGGGCCAATGATTCGCATGGTTCGCGCAACATTGGTGCGCGTGGACTCGGGGGGGTCCGGATGTTCACGACAAGCGCTGACCGTGAGAGAGGGCGAGTGCTCGTGTGCGGCCGCACCCCGGCCGCTTCTCGACGAGGTCGGGCTGGAGTGACGGCGGGCGTGGCGTTCCTGTTCGCGCTTGCGGCTTGCGGGCTCGGAGCTGGCGTCACCTCCGGCGTCGCCGCGGCCGGCCCCAAGCACGCGTCGGGCGGCACCGCGAGCTACGCGCTCGCGGTGGGCGAGGCGTTCACATGGATCCTGCCACTGGAGAACGAGACCGCGTACGAGGACTGGGACTCGAACATCGAGGGAGGCATGTGGCTCCCGCTCTATTTCGCGGGCACAGGCTCCAAACCGGGGATCGACGACAAGCTGTCGATCGGGGACCCTCCCGTCTATTCGGACGGCGACACCACCGTGACCGTGTCGCTCAAGTCGGGGTTCACCTGGTCCACAGGCGCAAAGGTCACGTCCGCCGACGTGAAGTTCTACTTCCAGCTCCTCGAGGCCGGGAAGAAGAAGCTCGGCAACTACCTGCCGGGTCTCATGCCCGACAACGTCAAGAGCATCAGCTACCCGAGCTCGTCGAGCTTCGTCCTGCACCTGGTGCGCGCCTACAACCCCACCTGGTTCACGGGGAACCAGCTGACCTGGATCTACCCGCTGCCGGTGCAGGCATGGGACCGCACGTGCGCGACGTGCCCGGACGGATCGGCGGCCTCGACCCAGACAGGCGCGAAGAAGGTGTTCACATTCCTCTTCTCGCAGGCCAAGGAACGCAACGTCTACGCGACGAACCCTCTGTGGAAGACGGTGGACGGACCTTGGGTGGTGAGCGGTTACGACCAGGTGACGCACACCGCGTCGTTCAACGCGAACCCGCACTACACCGGCCCGACAAAGCCTCGCCTCGCGGGCTACAAGGTGTACAGCTACACAACAGAGACGGCGGAGATCGACGCGCTGCGGTCGGGAACCCTCACGTTCGGCTACCTCCCCCCGAGCAGCCTCGGCGAGGAGTCGTACTTCAAGAGCCACGGGTTCGCCATCAAACCCTGGCCCGTCTTCTACAACGAAGTCGTCGAGCTCGGCTACACGTCCAAGACATGGGGCCCGCTCGTGAAGCAGCTCTACATCCGCCAGGCGCTCCAGCACCTCATCAACGAGAAGCTGTACATCGAGAAGACCATGGGCGGCTTCGGGATCCCGGACTACGGCCCGGTCGCCGACTACCCGGGGTCGAGCTACGTGAGCCCGGGGATCCGCAAGGACCCGTACCCCTACGACCCGCAGGCCTCGGTCAAGTTGCTCACCTCGCACGGTTGGGCGAAGGGCGCGGACGGGGTCGAGACGTGCAAGCGGTCGGGGACGGGCAAGTCGGACTGCGGAGCCGGGATCAAGAAGGGGGAGAAGCTGAGCCTGTCCTTCATGTACGCGACCGGTACAACATCCTTCCTCGAAGAGGTCGAGGCGTTCCAGACCGCGGCGAGGGACGTCGGGATCGACGTCGCGCTCAACGGCCAGACCGAGACAACGATGTTCTCGATCGGCGGCGTCTGCCCGACAACACCTCCGTGCAAGTACGGCCTGCTGGCGTACGCCGGCTTCATGTGGGACTACGGGCAGTACCAGCTCGTCCCGAGCGGCACAAACGAGTGGGGGAAGGGCAACTTCTGGGGTGGCGGCTACTACACAGCGAAGGCCCAGCGGCTGATCACAGCGGCCTCGACGAAGGCGGGACTGACAAGCCTCTACGCCGACGAGGACTATCTCTCGAAGGACCTCGCCTCGCTGTGGTGGCCGCTCGCCGACTACGAGGTCGTGGTGGTGAAGAAGACCCTTTCGGGCTGGCAGCACCTGAACCCGTACGCCAACTACAACCCCCAGACGTGGTATTTCACGAGCTCGCCCGGCTAGCGGTCCCGTGCGCACGCCGCCCGTCCGCGTGAGAGGGTGTCGCTCGGTGAGGGGGGCCTGAGCCGCAGTGCTGAGCTACGTCCTGCGTCGCCTCGGCCAGGCCGTGGTCGTGCTGATCATCGTCTCGCTCATCGTCTTCGCGCTCCTGCACGTCCTGCCGGGGGGGCTGGTGCGTGCACAGCTCGGCCCCAAGGCCAGCAAGTACGCCGTCCACCAGCTGACGGCCCAAGAGGGCCTCACACGGCCGGTGCCGGTCCAGTACGCGATCTGGTTCTGGCACCTTCTCCGCGGGACACTCGGCTACTCCTACACGGAGAACACGCCCGTCGCCAGCCTTCTCACCGAGTTCTTCGTGCGCACACTGCTGCTCGCAGGGTCCGCGCTGGCGCTCACGATCATCCTCGCGGTCCCGCTCGGGGTCCTGCAGGGGGCGCGGCGCAACAGGAGCCTGGACTACACCGTCTCGGGATCGCTCCTCACCGTGTACTCGATGCCGACATTCCTGCTCGGCGTGATCTTCATCTTCATCCTGAGCATCAAGTTCCACGTGCTCCCGACAACGGCGACAAATTTCGGCCAGAGCCTCTCCGCCGACGTGCGCGCGCTCGCTCTGCCGATACTCACGCTCAGCATCGGGAACATCGCGTACTTCAGCCGGTACGTGCGCAGCTCCGTGATCGACAACCTCGGGGAGGAGTACGTGCGGACGGCTCGAGCGAAGGGGGTCGGACCGAAGCGGGTCCTCGTCCGCCACGTGCTCCGGAACTCGCTCCTCCCCTTCATCTCCGTCGTCGGCATCAGTCTCCCGACAATCGTGAGCGGGGCACTGATCGTGGAGGTGCTGTTCCATTACCCGGGCCTGGGCACGCTCTACTGGACATCGCAGCAGCACCGGACATATCCCGTGCTCCTCGGCATCGTCCTCCTCCTGACCGCCGCAGTCGTCATCGGGAACCTGCTCGCCGACCTGACCTACGCCGCGCTCGACCCGAGGATCCGCTATGTCTGACGGTGGACGGCACGTCGAGGCGCCGGCCGCACCGGCGAGCGTGCGGGCCGGGGCGCTCCCCCTCACCCCCGTGGCGGATGCGCCGCTCGCGGAGGCCGACGGGCTCCCACTGATCATCCGCCCGCCCGTCGAGGGACGGCGCGCGCGCGTGCCGTTGCGGGGCCGCATGCGGGTGTGGCGCCAGGATCTCGCCGTCTTCGCGGGCAACCGCCTGGCCCTGGCGGGAATGATCTTCCTGATCCTGATCGTCCTGTTCTGCTTCGCCGGCCCCCTCTTCTACAAGAGCAACCAGGTCTCGGCGACACTGCTGAACTCCAACCTGGCGCCGTCGTCGCAGTTCCCGCTCGGGACGGACCCCGACGGCTTCGACATCCTCGGGCGTCTCATGGTCGGCGGGCAGAGCACGCTCGAGGTCGGCTTCTTCGTCGCGGTGCTGTCGACCGCGTTCGGCGCGGTCTGGGGCGCGGCAGCCGGGTATCTCGGCGGCATGGTGGACTCCTTGCTGATGCGGGTCGTGGACACGATGCTGTCGATCCCGTTCCTGCTCTTCGCGGTGCTGATCGCGACCCTCCTGCAGCCGACGCTGCCGCTGATCATCGTGGCGATCACGGTTGTCAGCTGGCCTGCGACCGCGCGCATCGTGCGAAGCGAGACCCTCACGATCAAGACGAGGGACTACGTGACGGCGGCGACGGGTTTCGGGAGCTGGCACCTGCGCCTGGTCGGCAGGCACGTGCTGCCGAACTCGATCGGCTCGATCATCGTCAACGGGACGCTGAAGGTGGCGACAGCGATCCTGCTCTTCGCCTCGCTCGCCTTCCTCGGGCTCGGCGTGCCTCCCCCCGCCACCAACTGGGGCGAGATGGTCACCCTCGGGATCCACCACCTGAACACAGGCTATTGGTGGGAGCTCTGGGTGCCCGCAGCGGCGATCGTCCTCACGGTGATGGCCGTGAGCCTCGTCGGCGACGGCCTGTACGACGTGGTCGTGAAGCGCCAGGACGCCGCGGGGGCTTGACGAGCCCGAAGACCGAAGTCCGGGGCCCGTAGCCGGCGCAGGGGCGCGCGGCACCGTGTCCCTCCGCATCTCCGATTCGACCGAGGGCTGGCGATCCGGACAATGGCGCTGTGGCGATACCCGCTCACCCGGGTCCCTAATCGTGGCGGTGACCAGGGCTGATCCGGCTTCTTGCAGAGTGCGGGCGCGCGTGCGACGGAGTACAGTGCTGCACGAGGGCTGGCGTCGACTCCTGCGGAGGTGGAGATGCCGGCTCGAGCCGAGGCGCCGACTTCGAAGCGCCGCGCAAGATCCGTACGGAGTCGGCGCAGCGCGCCCGACACGAACGGGAACGTCGGAGCGCCCGCCCACTCCGGCACAGCGTTCCTCTCCGAGTTGCTGCGCGCGCTGATCGCGGCGGGCAACGGCGATACCGGGGTGCGCCTCCCCGCGCGCCGCACCGGGATCGGTGGGGAGATCGCCCGCGCGTTCAACGCGCTCGCGAGCCGCCAGGACAACTTCGCGAGCGAGGTCGCGCGGGTCGGAGACGTCGTGCGACGCGAGGGTCGGACGACGGTGCGCCTCCGGTCGAAACCGTCGTCCGGCTCCTGGGTGTCGACGGTCGAGGCGACCAACGCGCTCATCGACGACCTCGTGCGGCCGACCACGGAAGTGACCAGGGTGATCTCCGCGGTGGCCGAGGGCGACCTCACGCAGAAGGTCCTCCTCACGATCGACGGGCGTCCCGCCCGCGGCGACATCGCCGAGATCGGCGGCGTCGTGAACTCGATGGTGGACCAGCTCCGCGCCTTCTCCACCGAGCTGACGCGTGTCACCCACGAGGTCGGCACGGAGGGGCACCTCGGCGTGCAGGCGGACGTGAAAGGCGTCTTCGGCATCTGGCGGGACCTGACCGGCTCGGTGAACTCGATGGCCGCGAACCTCACCGACCAGGTGCGCGACATCGCAGTGGTGACCACGGCGGTCGCCAACGGGGACCTCTCCCAGAAGGTGACGGTCGACGTCCGCGGCGAGCTGCTGGAGCTGAAACAGACCGTGAACTCGATGGTCGACCAGCTCCGTTCGTTCGCGCACGAGGTGACCAGGGTCGCCCGCGAGGTCGGCACCGAGGGACGTCTCGGCGGTCAGGCAGACGTCCAGGGCGTGTCGGGCACCTGGCGCGACCTGACCGACAGCGTGAACCAGCTCGCCGGCAACCTCACGGGCCAGGTGCGCAACATCTCCCAGGTGACCAAGGCCGTGGCGCGCGGTGACCTCTCGCAGAAGATCACCGTCGACGCCCGGGGTGAAGTCGCCGAGCTGAAGGACACCATCAACACGATGGTCGACCAGCTGTCCGCGTTCGCCGACGAGGTGACCAGGGTCGCCCGGGAGGTCGGCACCGAGGGGAAGCTCGGCGGCCAGGCTCGGGTGAGCGGCGTCGCAGGCACCTGGCGCGACCTCACCGACTCGGTGAACTCGATGGCGGAGAAGCTGACCGACCAGGTGCGCGACATCGCACGCGTGACGACCGCCGTCGCCAACGGCGACCTCTCGCGGAAGATCCAGGTGGACGTGCGTGGCGAGATCGCCGAGCTGAAGGACACCATCAACACGATGGTCGACCAGCTCTCCGCGTTCGCCGCGGAGGTGACGAGGGTCGCGCGCGAGGTCGGCACCGAGGGGAAGCTCGGCGGCCAGGCGAACGTCCAGGGCGTGTCGGGCACGTGGAAGGACCTGACCGACAGCGTGAACCAGCTCGCCGGCAACCTCACGAGCCAGGTGCGCAACATCGCGCAGGTCACCACCGCGGTCGCCAAGGGTGACCTGTCGCAGAAGATCAGCGTCGAGGCACAGGGCGAGGTGGCGGAGCTGAAGGACACCATCAACACGATGGTCGACCAGCTCTCCGCGTTCGCGGCGGAGGTGACCAGGGTCGCCCGCGAGGTCGGCACCGAGGGACGCCTCGGCGGCCAGGCCGACGTCCAGGGGGTGTCGGGTACCTGGCGGGACCTGACCGACAGCGTGAACCAGCTCGCGGGCAACCTCACTGGCCAGGTGCGCAACATCGCGCAGGTCACCACCGCGGTCGCCAAGGGCGACCTCTCCCAGAAGATCACGGTCGACGTGCGCGGCGAGATCGCCGAGCTGAAGGACACCATCAACACGATGGTCGACCAGCTCTCCGCGTTCGCCGCGGAGGTGACCAGGGTCGCCCGCGAGGTCGGCACCGAGGGGAAGCTCGGCGGCCAGGCCGAGGTCGAGGACGTCTCGGGCACCTGGAAGGACCTCACCGACAACGTGAACCTGCTCGCGGGCAACCTCACGAGCCAGGTGCGCAACATCGCGCAGGTCACCACCGCGGTCGCCAAGGGCGACCTCTCCCAGAAGATCACCGTCGACGCCCGCGGCGAGGTCGCGCAGCTGAAGGAGACCGTGAACACCATGGTCGACCAGCTCTCCGCGTTCGCCGACGAGGTGACGCGCGTGGCGCGCGAGGTCGGAACGGACGGACGCCTCGGCGGTCAGGCGATCGTGCCAGGGGTGTCGGGCACCTGGAAGGACCTCACGGACAACGTCAACCTGCTCGCGGGCAACCTCACGGGCCAGGTGCGCAACATCGCGCAGGTCACCACCGCGGTCGCCAAGGGCGACCTGTCCCAGAAGATCACCGTCGAGGTCCGTGGCGAGCTCCTGGAGCTGAAGGAGACTGTGAACACGATGGTCGACCAGCTCTCCGCGTTCGCCGACGAGGTCACCAGGGTGGCCAGGGAGGTCGGCACCGAGGGCAGCCTCGGGGGCCAGGCGGAGGTGAAGGGTGTCTCGGGCACCTGGCGAGACCTCACCGCGTCCGTGAACTCCATGGCGGACAACCTCACCGACCAGGTGCGCAACATCGCGCAGGTCACCACCGCGGTCGCCAAGGGCGACCTCTCCCAGAAGATCACCGTCCCCGCCCGCGGCGAGATCCTCGAGCTGAAGAACACCATCAACCAGATGGTCGAGCAGCTGTCGTCCTTTGCGGCAGAGGTCACCCGTGTGGCGCGAGAGGTCGGCACCGAGGGGCGCCTGGGCGGCCAGGCGGAGGTCCAGGGCGTCTCGGGCACGTGGGCCCGCCTCACCGAGAACGTGAACCAGCTGGCCGGGAACCTCACGAGCCAGGTGCGCGCGATCGCCGACGTGGCGACCGCCGTCACCGCCGGCGACCTCTCGAGACAGGTCACGATCGACGCCCCGGGCGAGCTCGGCGACCTGAAGGACAACATCAACCAGATGATCGAGAACCTGAGCGCGACGACGTCGCGCAACGAAGCCCAGGACTGGCTCAACTCCAACCTCGCGCGCATCAGTGCCACCATGCAGGGCCAGCGGAACATCACGACGCTCTCGCAGCTGATCATGAGCGAGCTCACGCCGCTCGTCGGCGCGCAGGCCGGGGCGTTCTACCTGGCGTCCGACCCGAGCGAGGACGCCGAGGAGGACGTCGTCTTCGACCTGACCGCCGGGTTCGGCGTCGTGGACGAGAAGGATTCCCCCACCCGTTGGCGGCCGGGGGAGGGGCTCGTGGGCCAGTGCGCGCTCGAGCGCAAGCCGATCGTGGTCGACAAGGTCACGAAGGCCGGGCTCCGCGTCCGCTCCGGTCTCGTCGACGCGGCGGTCTCGCACGTGGTGGTGATGCCGGTGCTGTTCGAAGAGCGCGTGCTCGCGGTCCTTGAGCTCGCGGCGTTCGAGCCGCTGCCCGACGTCAACCGGCAGCTGCTCCACCAGATCGTCGAGACCATCGGCGTCGCGCTGAACACGATCCTCGCGACGACCCGTACCGAGGAGCTGCTGGTGCAGTCCCAGGAGCTCACCCGGGAGCTGCAGAGCCAGTCGGCC
Source organism: Acidimicrobiales bacterium (assembly GCA_030039755.1). Classification (GTDB taxonomy): domain Bacteria; phylum Actinomycetota; class Acidimicrobiia; order Acidimicrobiales; family RAAP-2; genus JAJYVT01. The sequence continues at coordinate 2,206 of JASHUY010000147.1, read as the reverse complement.
GAGCTCCAGCGCAAGCAGGAGGAGCTGCAGCACACGAACGCCGAGATCGAGCTCGCGCGCGGGGAGCTCGAAGAGCGCGCCGAGCAGCTGGCGCAGAGCTCGCGTTACAAGTCGGAGTTCCTCGCGAACATGTCGCACGAGCTGCGCACGCCGCTGAACAGCCTCCTGATCCTCGCGCGCATGCTCGCCGACAACCCCGAAGACCACCTGAGCGAACGGGAGGTCAGCTTCGCCCAGAGCATCTACGACTCGGGCGACGACCTCCTCGGGCTCATCAACGACATCCTCGACCTGTCGCGCGTCGAGGCCGGCAAGCTCGAGGTCGTGATGGCTCCCGTGTCCGTGGCGACGCTGTGCGCCGACGTCCGGCAGATCTTCGAGCCGATCGCGGCCGAGAAGAGCCTGAGCTTCGCCGTGTCGGTCGGGGAGGACACGCCGGACTCGGTCGTGACCGACCAGCAGCGTCTCGAGCAGGTCTTGAAGAACCTGCTGTCGAACGCGTGCAAGTTCACCGAGCGGGGCGCGGTGGAGCTCCGGGTGGAGATGGCGGGCCGGGGAACCGGCGCCGAGCGACGGCTGGCGTTCGTGGTGCACGACACCGGCATCGGGATCGCACCCGACAAGCAGCAGCTCATCTTCGAGGCGTTCCAGCAGGCTGACGGCACCACGAGCCGCCGGTACGGCGGCACGGGGCTCGGGCTCTCGATCAGCAGGGAGATCGCGCACCTCCTCGGCGGCGAGCTCCACGTGGAGAGCAGGGTCGACGAGGGCAGCACCTTCACGCTGCTGCTCCCGCTCGACGTCCTGGCGACCACGCCGCGCGCGATGCCGAGGCCGCGGAGGGTGGCCGACGTCTCCGCGCGCCAGCTGCCCACGACGTGGGAAGGGACCCGCGTCGTCGTCGTCGACGACGACGTCCGGAACCTCTACGCGCTCGCGAGCGCGCTCGAAGCGAACCGGATGACGGTGTTCTGCGCGGACAGCGGGCAGCAGTGCCTGAAGCTGCTCGAGACGACTCCCGGCGTCGACATGGTGCTGATCGACATCATGATGCCGGAGATGGACGGCTACGAGACGATCCGTCGCATCCGCGAGGTGCCCGAGCGCACCGGGTTGCCGGTCATCGCCGTGACCGCGAAGGCGATGGAAGTCGACCGCGAAGCGAGCCTCAGCGCCGGAGCGTCCGATTACATCACGAAGCCCGTGGACATCCAAGAGCTGTTGAGGCTGATGCGCGTATGGCTCCACGACGACGAGTGAAGGCGGAGCCTGGCGAACGCCCGGACCTCGTCGGCGTCGCGGGGTCGCGCGCGGGTGCCCGGGGCGCGGACGCCCGGGGCGCGGACGCCGAAGGCCAGGGCCGCGGCGGCGCGGACGCCGCAGAGGGAGCCTCGGAGCCCGAGCGGGTGCTCCTCGTCGACGACCGCGAGGACAACCTCATGGCGCTCGAGGCGGTCCTCGAGCCCCTCGGGCACGAGCTCCTGACCGCCCGCTCGGGCCAGGAGGCGCTGCGGATCCTGCTCGACGCCGACGTCTCGGCGATCGTCCTCGACGTCCAGATGCCCGACATGGACGGGTTCGAGACCGCCGCGCTCTTGAAGTCGCGCGAGGCGACGCGCACGATCCCGGTGTTGTTCCTCACGGCCGTGGGGTTGAGCGTGGAGCACGAGCTGCGGGGCTACGAGGTCGGCGGTGTCGACTACATCTGCAAGCCCTTCGAGCCGAGGGTGCTCCAGGCCAAGGTCCGCGCGGCCGTGCGGGCGGGCTCCGAGCTGCGGGCCCTGCTCCGCGCGAGCCGTGTCTACGCGGAGGCTGCAGAGGCCCTCGCGACTGCGCCGGGCCGCACGAAGCCGGCTCGCCGACGCGACCGACGCACCAGCGCCAGCCGGTCGGCGCCGCTCGTCACGGCGCGGCGGCTCGACCTCGGGCTCGAGGCGGCGGTGAGCGCGCCCGCAAGCGCACGTGCCGCGATCCGTGAGGCGTTGGCAGGGGAAGACGACGAGCGCGTCGACGTCACGGTGCTCTTGGTGAGCGAGCTGCTGGCAAACGCGGTGGTGCACGCCGGCACCGGGATCCGCCTCCGGCTCGACGTGGGAGCGGACACGCTGCGCGTCGAGGTCGAGGACTCGGGGACCGAGATGCCCGATCCCGCGGTCGTCGACACGATGGCGGAGGGCGGAAGAGGGTGGCTCCTCGTGGAGCAGCT
>JASHUY010000146.1 GCA_030039755.1 Acidimicrobiales bacterium | reverse complement strand
CGGCGCTGGGCACGTCCGACCGCCTCGACAGACCACGGCGGACGCGACGGGTGGGGCGGACGCGCCGGGTGGTGCGGACGCGACCGCGCGCACGTTCTCTTCGCGCTCGACGAGGTGGCGAACATCGCACCCCTCCCCGACCTCCCCTCCATGGTGACCGAGGGGCCCGGTCAAGGCCTCCTCACCCTTGCGTGCCTCCAGGACCTGTCCCAGGCGAGGGCGCGCTGGGGAACCGAGGCGGACGCCTTCGTGTCGATCTTCGGTGCGACGGTCGTGCTCGGCGGCATCGCCGACATGAGGACGCTCGAGGCGCTCTCCGCGCTCGGCGGGGAGCGGGAGGTGCGCAGCCGCTCCGTCGGCTTCACCGATGGCCCGACCGGACGGCAAGTGTCCGCGACCGATGCCGCCGTGCTCCGCCGCCGCCTGCCCGTCGACCTCATCGCGCGCGGGACGGAAGGTTGGGCGCTCTGCGTCGACGCGCGCAACCGGCTCGGATGGGTGCGGCTCACTCCCGCCCACGAGACGTGGCCGTGGCTCGACTGCGTCGCACCGGAGCGGGCACGCACCTCGCCGGTGGCCCGCCCCCCGCTCGACGCGCGCACCCAGCCTGTCGAACGCGGCCGGCGTCGAGCACGCTGACGGGTGCGCTGACGGGCTCTCCGACGGGCTCTCCGGTTCAGAGTCCGCCGCGGACAAGCCCGCGCGCGGCGCCGAGCCGCCGCTCACGGTCGCGACCGCGACCGAGCGCCGAGAGCGCCTCGTCGACCGCGCGCCTGGTGGAGAGGTGGTCGGCGAGGCGGCGAGGCGGCATCGCGGCCAGCTCCTCGCGGGACGCTGCGCCGAGCGTCCGCGACGGGTCGCGCACCTCCCAACGCTCCCGGTACCGGGCGATCGAGGACGCGGCGGACAACCACACCGAGAGACGTTCGGGCGAAGCCGGGCGCGGTCCGAGCGTCCGCAGCGTGTGCGGCGGGGGGACCACGGCGCCGGGCGCGCACACCCCTTCTGCGACGCCGGTCCCGGGGCCCCAGTCCCTGAGCGCGTCGACGCAGCGCGAGATGTCTGGGGAAGGAGCGCCGGACCCGAGGGCCCCTGCCCACGCGCCGAGCGCGTCCCGCCGCGTGACGCCGTGGCGACCGGTCTCGTAGATCGCCGCCTGGAAACGGTGCTCGTCGAGGTCGGCACGTGTCGCGCGGCGCGACGGGACCTCCGCCTCGAGCTCCACCGAACAGCCCACGTCGCGGGCGATCGCCGCCCAACGCGCCCGCAGCTCGACCGGGGAGGGCCTCGGCACCTTCGGGTCCCGGGTCACCGCCCATGCGAGCGCACGCGCTCGGCGAGAGGGGGACACCCGATCCCCGCCCCCGTCGGCTCCCGGCGCGCCCGGCGCCCCCGCCCCCACCGCCCCCGCCGCCGCCCGACGCGTGTAGCTGTCGAGATCGGCGAGGATCTCCGCGCGCCGGCCGGAGAGCGCGCCGACGAGGACCGGGTCCACCGCCGCGAGCTCCCAACCGCTCGAACGCCTCGGCGACCACTCGAGCCCGAGGCGGGCGGTCACGCCGTGGCGCAGGACCGCGTCGTAGAGCGCGCCCGCCGCACGCGCGTGCGCGTACAGACCGCGCCCGTCGATGGCCCGCCATCGCCCGTCGTCACCGCGGGCGAGGTTCGCGACGACCACGTGCGAGTGGACGTGCGGGTCGAGCGCCCTGCTCAGCCCGTGGGTGAAGGACGCGGCGACGAGGCCGTCGACCGGGCTCGTCGTCCTACCGGACGGACCGGTGCGCCGCATCGCCGCCGCGTGCGCGGCGACGTACGCCGTCGCGGCCACGACCGCATCGTCGTGCGCGCCCCGGACCGCCGCCGCGGCGTCCGCCGGCCCCAGCGCGAACACCACGCTCGCCGACTTCGGCGCCGCAAACGTGAGGTCGTACGCGCGCACCGGGGTCTCCCGCACGCGCAGAGGGTGGCCCCCGGACGGATGGCGCCCCGCGAGCACCGCGGCGAGCGGGCCGGCGTCCACGGGCCCTGAGAGCCCGAGGCCCGCTGCCCCCGACCCGAGCCAGCGCCCGACGGACCGCCCCGACCGTCCGTCGGCAACCCGGGGTGCCCTGTCCAGCTCCGAGCCGAGGTCCAGCCCCGAGCCGAGGTCCAGCTCCGAGGCGAGGTCCTCGAGGTAGTAGCGCCCCGTCCGGTCGGTGACCCGCGCGACCCTGAGCACCGCCGGCTGACGGGAGGCTACCGGCGGGGGCGTGTCAGACGCCCTCGTCCCCCAGGCCCCTCCACCGGTTCGAGCTTTTCATGGGATTCCATTCCCTCTCATGGTAGCTCGAGATAGCGGGTACGGATCAGACGGGCCGCCGCCTCCGCCCCGACCGAGGCCAGCGCCCCCGGCGACACCACGCGCGCCCGCGGGCCCGCCTGGAGGAGGAGCCGCTCGAGCCACGCACGGCCCCCCACCGCGAGCGTGATCCGGACGGCTGGACCGGCACCCTCCCTGCGAGCCAGCACCGGGACCGAGTCGGCGACCCACCGCGCGTCGCCTTCGAGCTCGAGCGTGGCGGTCTCGGCGCCGGGCCCGGGGACGAAGGCCCGCTCGCCCGGGCGGCCGTCGGCGCGGGCGGTCACGGGCGAGCCGGTCCGTCGGAGCTCCCGGATCCGGTCGACGCGGAAGCGGCGGAGGCCCTCCGCCCTGTGGCAGTAGGCGTCGAGGTACCAGTGGCCGTCGAGCGAGACCACCTCGACAGGCTCGACCACGCGCGTCGTCGTCTCGTCGGTCGAGGCCGAGTGGTACACGATCTCCGCCTGCTCGTGGGCGTCGACGACCTCCTTCACCTCGTCGAGGAGCGGCGGCGCGTCCATCCCGACCACGAGCCGGTGGTCGTCGCCCAGCACCGCTTCGAGCTTCTGCAACGCGCGCGCGAGCGCCCCGTCGCGGTCGGCCCCCGGGACCGCGAGGATCGTGCGCGCCGAGGCGGCGAGAGCCAGGCCCTCGGCCGGGGTGAGCCGGCGCGGCCGTGCGAGCTCCTTGGGGAGGTACGCCCTCACCGTCTCGTCGCTCACCACGATCTCGAGCAGCGTGTCGGGCGTGTACGGCGGGACGCCGCAGCACGCCGCGAGCTCGAGCTCCCTGACGACCTCGACGGGGCTGATGCCGAAGCGATCGGAGAGCAGCGCGATCGGCGCCTCGCCCGCTTCGGCGAGCCACGCGACGAGGGCGAGCAGCCGGCGGAGGCGCGCGTTCGCGGCGGGGCCCGGGATCCGTGGCGTGACCGGCGCGCCTCGTCGGGGTCCCGGCACCGGGCGCTCCTCTTCGTGCGCGACGGGGGCGCGGGCGGCACCCTCCGTCCCCTCCCGCTCGGCGGGGCCCGCGGGCGGCGCGCCGGGAGCGGCCGCGATCTCCTGCAGCCACGACACGACGGCGGCGCGCGCCTGCGGCGGGCCGACGACCTCGGCGTGGTCGAGCAACCCGAGCACCCACGACCGCAGGACGTCGAAGCTGCTCACGCCGAGCCGCAGCAGAGCCGAGCCGTCCGGCGCGCGCTCGACGACCGCGCGCTCCCCCACCTCGGCGACGACGCGCGGTCCCTCGACGGCGTCGACGCGGACGAGCACCTGGTCGGCGTCCTCGCCCTCGCGCCAGGGGTCGAGCGCCGCGTCCATCCCGTTGAACCCTTCCGGCACGACCCCGCTCCCGGCGCGGCCCGGCGCCGCGAGCGACTCGATGCGGTCGACACGGTAGGTCCGCGGCGCGTCGCGATCCCGGTCCCAACCGACGAGGTACCACCGGCCGGCGCGGAACCGGAGCGTCGCAGGCGCCACCGCGCGCGCCGTGCCGTGGTACGTGAAGTGCGCCTCGGCTTGCATGCGGACGGCGTCGAAGAGCGGGACGAGCGCTGCGGGCGCGTCGACCTGCGCGACGGTGCGAGCCTCCGCCACGCCCCACGCGCCCAACTTGGACAGCGCGTCCCTCCCACTGGGATCGCCGAGGTGGACGCCGGCGACGGCGAGCTGCAGCGCCGCCTGCTCGTCGGGCTCGAGCTCGAGATCGGGCAGGTAGAAGGCCTCGGGGTCGATCCGGTACCCGTACTGCTCCGGGCCCTCCACCGCCTCGGTCAACACGGGGATCCCCTCGTCGCGCAGGACCCGCTTGTCGCGCTCGAACGCCTGGCGACGGGCGGCGCGCGACGCGGGGTACCCGGGAACGGCCAGCCCGATCTCGTCGAGCGTGCGCGGCCTTCGCGCGTCGAGGAGGACCAGTACGAGGTCCGTCAGTCGTTCGAGACGGTCGGGCGTCGGCACCACGGCCAGCGTAGGGCGCCGTCGCGGGGACGCACGTGGGGGCCGGACGGGACGCCCCGTCGATCCCCCACCGGGGTGCGACGCGTCAGAGGTGGTAGTGGCCGAACGGCACCGGCGGGTGCTTGACGAGCAGCGTCACGAGCAACGTGCGGTGCGGGTACCCGAGCTCCACGACGGCGAGACGGCCGGCTGTCTCGCCGACCGGGCGCTCGACGAGGCTCGCGTGGAAGCTCCCGCTGAACGCCACGAGGCAGACCTGTCCGAGCCGCTTGCCACGCACCTCCGCGGCCTTGAAGAGCACCGGTGCGTGCGCGCGCAACGACGCGACGCTCACGAGCCGGACGCCGGCCAGCCGACCCTCGTGGTGCACCGCGTGCGTCGCGAGCGCGAGGTCGACGTAGCAGCCGCTCGAGGCGGTGCCGAGCTCGTTGCGCGCCGCGGCGCAGCCGCCGAGGCCGAGGGCGCCGAGGAGGAGCACGGCGCACGCCAGCACCGTCCGGGCCCGACCACCGCGCGCGACGCGGAGCCCCGGTGCCTGCGTCGTCGTCGGTGCCTCCACCATCGAGCGCGGCTCCTCTCGGTCCCCGGTCTCAGTCCCCCGGCGCGCGACCAGCTTGCCGCCGCGCCGGGCCCGTGGCCATCCCCTTCGGCTCCCCGTCCTCCTCCTGGTCCGCAGCACGGCCGTCGGCCACCCCGGCGTGGGCCGGTTCGGCTGTCGCGGTCACGACGCCCGCGTCGACTGGCGCCTGGAGGGCGCTCCTCGCCCAGCGTCCACGCCGCACGCCGAGCGCGAGCCCGCCCCACGACCCCCAGCCGATCACGAGCACCAGCCAGAAGCTGATCAGGCGGTAGACGAGGACGGCGGCGATGTCGGCGGACGTGCCGCCGCCGAAGTACGAGAGCGCGATGGTGATGCTGCCCTCGACCGTCCCGAGACCGCCGGGCGTGATCGGCAGGTTCGCCGCGAGCTGGCCCGCTCCGTACGCGAGGAGAAGGCCCTTCCAGGGCACCGACGACCCGACGGCCATGAACGCGAAGCCGAAACAGGTGCAGTCGAACAGCCAGTTCAAGAAACCCCACGCGACGATCTCGAACGCACGGCGGGTCTGGAGCCGCACGCGCGACAGCCGGTCCAAGATGTCGACGACGTGGCGCTCGTGATCGCCGCGCGGCCGTCCGACGAGCCGGTGCGACGTCCGCAGCCCCCAGCGGACCATCGTCTCGAGCGGGCGCTCGTAGACGTAGAGCACGCCGACCGTGGCGGTGATCACGAGCACGCCGAGCACCGCCGGGATCAGGTCGAGGGTCGCGCCCTGCTCCGTCGCGAGCACGAGCCCGATCGCGGCGAGGAGCGCCAGCGACAGCGCGGCGAACACGGTCGTGCCGACGAGCGCCCAGGTCGCCAGGGTGTCGTCGGCCCCGAGGCGGCGGTACCAGCGGAACCCGTAGACGGCGGCCACGGCCGGTCCACCGGGAACCGAGTTGGTGAGCGCTTGCGACGCGAGCGTCATCCCCGCGAGCGGGGCGAGCCTCGGGTGGAGGCCGCCCGCACCGAGCAGGCGTGTCTGGACCGCGACGAACGACAACTCGGAAGCCGCCTCGGCGACGAGGGCCGGCATCAGCCACCACCAACGGAGATGGCCGAAGACTGTGCCGATGCCGGACAGCTCGCCGGTGTGCGACGAGAGGACCTCGAAGGTCAACGCGAGCAGCCCCAGCCCCGCGACCCATCGGATGACCGACCACCACCTCCGCACCAGGTGCCACAGACTTCGCACGGCGGCGAACGCCCGGCCGGCCACCTTCTCGCGCCGGGATTCGTCCGCTGCAGCTCGGCTCGGCGTCGTGGCTCCCGCGTCGTCTGGGCGGCTGCGCCGCGCAGGGGTGGGCACTGAGGGCTCCCGGAAGCATACGACGGCCCCCCTCGGCCGCCGGGGCAGGCCGGGGACTACGTCGCCGTCAACCCGCGTTGTGCACGTACTTGATGTAGGTGAGCATCGGCAGGTAGAGACTGATGATCACCGTGCCCACCACGCCTCCCATCACCACGACCAGGAGCGGCTCGAGGATGGACGAGAGGTTGTCGACGGTCTGGTCGACCTCGCTCTGGTAGTAGGCCGCAGCCTTTCCGAGCATGTCGTCGAGCGCGCCCGTCTGCTCGCCGACCTCGACCATCTGGACGAGGAGCGGCGGGAAGACCGGGTTGTTGCGCATGGGGTCCGCGAACGACCGGCCCTCACGCACGGCACGCTTGATGTCGAGGGTCGCATTGGTGAGCACCGCGTTGCCCGACGCGCGCGCGACGATGTCGAGCGCGTCGAGCACCGGCACGCCCGACGCCACCAGCGACGCGAGCGTGAAGGAGAAGCGGGCCAGCGCCGTCTTGTGGATGAGCGGTCCGAAGATCGGCGGTCGGAGCTTCCACCCGTCCCACTTCTCCCGCCCGCTCTTGGACTTGATCCACCGCCGCACCCCGGTGACGGCGAGGATGGCGAGCACGATCACGACCGCCACGTGCCAGCTCACGAGCGTGTTCGAGATGGTGATCACGATCTTGGTCGGCGTCGGCAGCGGGGCGTCCAGCGTCTTGAACAGCTTCTTGAAGACCGGCACGATCGCGACCATCATCACGACGAAGAGCAGCGAGATCACGCTCACCACGACGATCGGGTACGCCATCGCGCCCCGGACCTTGCGAGCGATGGAGACCTGTTTCTCGAGCGCTGTCGCGACCGTCTTCAGGACGACGTCGATCGACCCGCCGAGCTCCCCGGCACGGACCATCGACACGTACAGCTCGTCGAAGACCTTCGGATGCCTGGCCAGCGCGTCGGAGAGCGCGAGTCCGGACTCGACCCCGTCGCGGACCTCGCGGATGATCTCTGCGAGGTGCCTGTTCGTGACCTGGCCCGAGAGCACCGACAGCGCACGGCTGATCGAGAGCCCCGACTCCACCATGGTGGCGAACTGCCGGGTGAACACGGCGACGTCCTTGCCCTTGATCCGGTCGGTCACCCCCGGGATCTCGAGCGTGCTCCGTAGGCTCCTCGTGTTGGTGGGGGTGACCGAGACCGGCAGGTAGCCCATCGAGCGGAGCCGGCTCACGACGAGGCCGAGGCTGTCACCGTCGAGCGACCCCTCGATCAGGTTCCCTCCCCGGTCCCGTACCTTGTAGTCGAAGGTCGTCGTCGACATGGCTACCTCCCTGCCAGGTGGCCGCGGAAGTCGCTCGCGCTGCGGCAGCGGTCGAGCGCCACGCCCTCGCTCACCGCCCGCTCCCGCACCAGGTGCGCGAGGCTCTGGTCCATCGTCTGCATCCCGTGCTGAGCGCCGGTCTGCATCAACGAGTAGATCTGGTGGGTCTTCGCCCCGCGGATGAGGTTCTGGACGGCCGGCGTGCACACGAGGACCTCGATCGCCGCTCGCCGTCCCTTTCCGTCCTCGGTCGGCACCAGCTGCTGCGTGACGATCCCCGCGAGCGAGGACGCGAGCTGGATGCGGATCTGCTCCTGCTGGTTCGGCGGGAACACGTCGATCACCCGGTCGACCGTGGAAGGGGCGTCCTGGGTGTGGAGGGTCGCGAGCACGAGGTGCCCGGTCTCCGCCGCGGTGAGCGCGGTGGAGATCGTCTCGAGGTCGCGCATCTCGCCGACAAGGATCACGTCGGGGTCCTGGCGGAGCGCGCGCCGGAGCGCCTCCGCGAACGACTTCGTGTCCTGCCCGACCTCGCGCTGGGTCACGACCGAGCGCCTGTGCTCGTGGATGAACTCGATCGGGTCCTCGACGGTCACCACGTGCACGGGGCGCGTGCGGTTGATGACGTCGATGAGCGACGCGAGGGTCGTCGACTTCCCCGAGCCGGTCGGACCGGTCACGAGCACGAGGCCTCGGCGCAGGTGCGCGAAGGTCGCCACGACGTCGGGGAGCCCGAGCGTCTTCAGCTCGGGGACGTGGTTCGGGATCGGTCGGAGCGCCACCGCCACGGTCCCACGCTGCAGGCACACGTTCACACGGAACCTCCCGACGCCCGCGATCTCGTGCGACGTGTCCAGCTCGTGCTCGGCTTCGAACTGTTCCCGCTGAGCCTGGGTCAGGATGCCGTAGACGAGGTTCCGCAGCGTCTCGTGGTCGAAGCTCGCCACCTCCTCCATCGCGCGGAGCGACCCGTGCAGACGGAAGGTCGGCGGCATGGAGGCGGTCAGGTGGAGGTCCGACGCCCCCACCCGGACTGCGTAGCGGAGAAGGTCGTCGACGTGCAGCGGGAGCGGCTGGTCGGCGGCGGAGAGCACCGTCGGCGCGACCAGTCCGTTGAGCCTGTTGGTCATTACATCGGTCATGCGACCACCCTCAAGACTTCCTCCAGGGTCGTGTAACCGGCGATCGCCTTGCGGAGGCCGTCCTGGCGCAGCGTCCGCATACCTTGTTCGACCGCCTGGCGTTCCATTGCGAGGATCGAGCGCTGCTCGATGATCATCCGCTGGATCTCCTCGCTCATCGGCATGACCTCGCCGAGGAGCATCCGTCCGAAGTAGCCGGTGTTGCTGCAGGTCCGGCAGCCGTTCGCCCGGTGGAGACGCGAGACGTCGAGACCCTCGAGGTCCGTCTCCTTGTAGCCGGACGCGTAGAAGTCGGTGAGCGACGCGTCGAACGACGTCTTGCACCGGTCGCAGAGCACGCGCGCCAGGCGCTGGGTGAGCACGCCGCTCACCGCGGAGGTCACCAAGAAGGGCTCGATCCCCATCTCGGTGAGACGGAGCGGCGTGCTCGCCGCGGTGTTCGTGTGCAGCGTCGAGAGCACGAGGTGGCCCGAGAGCGCCGCCTCCATGGCGATGGTCGCGGTCTCGATGTCGCGGATCTCACCGACGAGGATGATGTCGGGGTCGGCGCGCAGGATCGACCTGAGCGCGGTGGAGAAGTGCATCCCCACCTTCTGGTTGATCTGCACCTGGGTGATCCCCGCGATCTGGTACTCGACCGGGTCTTCCACCGTCACGACCGACTTCTCGGCCGACATCACCTCCTGGAGGGTGGCGTAGAGGGTGGTGGTCTTGCCGGCGCCGGTCGGCCCGGTGACGAGGATGACGCCGTAGGGCTGGTGGTACGCCTGGGCGTACCTCTCGAGCGTCTCCGCGAAGAAGCCGAGCTCGGAGAGGCGGCGGATGCTGGCGGACTTGTCGAGGAGCCGCATGACGCACGACTCGCCGTAGAGCGAGGGGATGACGGCGAGCCGCAAGTCGATCTGGCGGTCGCCGACAGACACCGACACGCGCCCCTCCTGGGGAACCCGGTGCTCGGTGATGTCCATCTCGCCCAGGACCTTCAGACGGCTGATCACCGCAGAGTGGATCGCAGGCGACGCCGAGCTCGCATCGTGCATGACGCCGTCGATCCGGAAGCGGATCCGCAGGCGCTTCGGTGTGGGCTCGATGTGGATGTCCGACGCCCTCTCGTTGAGCGCCTGGAGGATGAGGAGGTTCACGTAGCGGACGATCGGCGCGTCCTCGACGACGGTCTGGAGCCTCTCGAGCTCGAAGCCGCCACCCGAATCGGGGGCCGCGCGGCCGGCGGCGTGCTGGGCAGCCGCCTGGACGTCGCTGTCGGGCTCGTGGAGGCGGCGGAGATGGAGCTCGATCTGCGCACGCATCGCCACGACCGGTCGGAAGTTCCGGCCGAGGATGCTGCGGAGATCGTCGAGCGCGAACACGTCGGTCGGGTCCGCCATCGCGATGACCGGCACGCCGCCGTCGAAACCGACGGGAAGGACCGTGTGGCGCCGTGCGACGGCCGCCGGGACGAGGGCCGCGGCCTCGTGATCGGGGAGTGTCGTCGAGAGGTCCACGAAGGGCAGCCCCACCTCGCGCGCCATCACCTGGACGAGGTCTTCTTCGACGACGAGGCGCTCCCTCAGGAGGTAGCGGGTGAGGGACTCCCCGAGAGCCTCGTGGTCGCGTAGCGCCCGGGCCATGTCGCCGGGACCGACCTTGCCGATGGCGACCAGCGCGCGGGCGACGGGCGGCCACCCGGTGTCCCCGACCGACCCGTCGGCGGCGCCCGGGTGGGCGCCGCCTGACAGGCCGGTGGCGTCGACCGTCCCACCGCCGGGGGAGCCTGAGCCGGGCGGGGGTGGGGACGGCGACGAACGTGGAGGAGCGGTCGGTGCGACCGCGGCCTCAAGGGGTACGGGTGCGATCGGCGGGAGAGGCGCCGGCGGGGGGGGAGCCGGCGGCTGGAAGAGAGGCGAAGGCTGGGGCGGTAGTCCCTGGTGGGCGGGTGGCGCGGGTGGCGCGGGTGGCGCCGCCACCACCTGATACGCGGCTGGGGCGGGCGGCGGGGGTGTCGCAGGTGGCGCAGGTACGACCTGGTAGGCGGGCGGCGCGGGCGGCGGGGAGGGCTCCTGGTATGCGGGTGGCGGGGGTGGCGCCTGGTAGGCGGCCGGCGCCGGGTATGCGGGTGGCGCGGGTGGCGCCGGGTAGGCGGCCGGCGCCTGATAGCCGGGCGGCGCCTCGGGCGGAGCTTGTGGAGGCACCGACGCCTGTGGCATGTACGGCGCGGGCGCGGACGGGATGGTCGGTGCCCCCGTTTCGGGCGGCATGTACGGCGCGGGCGCAGACGGGATGGTCGGCGCGTGAGTCTCGGGCGGCATGTAGGTCTCGGGCGGCATGTACGGCGCGGGCGCAGGCGGGGAGGTCGGTGCGTGGGTCTCGGGCGGCACGACGCCCGAGACGAGGGGCTCCCAACCTGGCGGCAGCGGGGACGCCTCCTGCGGCTCGGAGACGGACTGCCCCGCGTCGCCGGGCTCGGGAGGCGGTGCACCGCGTCGCACCGTGCGCTCCCAGTGGCCTTGGTGCTGCACGCGGCGGCGCCCATGGCGCAGTACGCCTTCGCCGTAGAGCTGGACGAGCGCGGCGGCGACCTGGGCCGCCGGCGCCACGACCGCGACGACCTCGCTACGGGTTGCTGCACGCAATGCGTCGAGGGTGAACCGGTCCGCGGGCGTCGACACCGCGACGACCGTCACGTTCCCCCGGCGTTCGATGGGCACCGCGCGCTCGCGGCGAGCAACCTCTTCGGGTAGGAGCGCGGCCGCACCCGGCGCGAACCCGGTGCGCGACAGGTCCACGTAGCAGAACCCGAGCTGCTCCGAGAGCTCTCGTGCCGACTCCCCGGCGTCCCCTGTCATCCCCTGTCCCCTGGCTCGGCCGACCGGCGCGGCGAAGGACAGGCGCGAACCCACGAAGGTAAGACAGAGCCAAGGCACGGTGGCTGCCCACGCGTGCCGTGCCGCTCCCCTCGTGCTCCCCATCCCACGGCCGCTCCGCGAACGAAGTGCCACCCGAAGTGTACCCCGGTTCCGCCGGGGGTGGAACCCGGGTAGTGGGTCAGTTTGACTTGACCTGAGACACCCCGCCGGTACGGTGGCCGGGCATGGGCAGCGCAGAACCATCCAGGCAACGAAGCGGCGGGATGGCTACTGTTCCCGCTAGTGGTCGAGCACAAGGACGTAGTTCTTGCGCTGCTGGGTGCATCGGCCGCCGTCGCTGCTCTTATCCTGGTCTTTCTCGGGGTGCTTGTCACGATTGCCCAAGGCTTGCAAGCAGGGGTTGCACCGGCTGCCCGGACTCCCTACCGCGTGGTGGGGGGCCTGTCGCTCGCCGCCTTCTTTTTGAGCCTTGTGGCGACTGGACTGTCAGTGTGGTGGCTCATCGGACCGAACGGGATCATTTACGCTCTGACGGTCATTTCATTTCTCGTCGCTCTAGGCCCGCTGTGTGTGGCTGCTGGTTGGACTTACGTGACCCAAATCTCGAGGGGTTGAGGGTGGCGCTGACCGCCCTTCAAATGCAACGACTGGAGCGCTCCGGACTCCGAGGGTTCCTGGTAGCGAACCATGATCATTATTTCGCTATGGCGAAGATCGCATATGACTTCACTGTGGTCATTCTGGCACCATCCGGCCAGCGTGTCCGGCAC
>JASHUY010000145.1 GCA_030039755.1 Acidimicrobiales bacterium | reverse complement strand
GACCCTTCTCGACCGGTCCGCACACCCGGCACGGGTCGTACAATTCCGGGCCGTGAGCGCCACGTCAGTCGACGCGGCCGGTCACGAGGTCCAGATCTCGAGCCCGGATCGGATCTACTTTCCGGCGCTCGGGGCGACGAAGTCGGACCTGGTCGACTACTACCTCGCAGTGGGCGACTCGCTGATCAACGCCGCAGGTGGCCGACCTGCGCTGCTCGAGCGGTTCCCTGACGGCGCCGGCGGCAAGTCGTTCTTCCAAAAGCGTGTGCCCCCCGGCGCACCGGCTTGGCTGCAGACGACGATCGTGTCGACGCCGAACGGGACGCGCTCGAACGCTCTCGTCGTCGCGGACATCGCGCACGTGGTCTGGGCGGTGAACCTCGGTTGCCTCGGGCTCCATCTGTGGCCCTATCGCGTGAGCGACGCGGCACACGCGGACGAGCTCCGCATCGACCTCGACCCGCAGCCCGGCACCGCATTCGACGACGCGCGCCTCGTGGCTCGCCACACCCGGGCACTCCTCGAGGAGCTCGGGATCGTCAGTCACCCCAAGACCACGGGCAACCGCGGCATCCACGTCTACGTGCGACTCCAGCCACGTTGGGACTCGACCGAGGTCCGCGCCGCGGCGGTGGCACTCGCCCGCGAGCTCGAGCGCCGCCACCCCGACGTCGTCACCGCGAACTGGTGGAAGGAGGAGCGAGGCAACCGCGTGTTCGTCGACTTCAACCAGAACGCCCCGCACAAGACGGTCTTCGGAGCGTGGTTCGTGAGACCCCGTGCCACGGGGCAGGTCTCCGTCCCCTTCGACTGGGACGAGCTCGACGAGATCGACCCCGAGGCGCTCACGCTCGCGACCGTCCCTCCCCGCCTCGCGGCGCGTGGCGACCCGTGGGCGACGATCGCCGCGGAACCGCAGTCGCTCGATCCCCTTCTCGAGCTCGCCGCCGCCGATCGCGCGGCCGGGCTCATGGATGCGCCGTGGCCGCCCGAGTACCCGAAGGCCCCCGACGAACCCACCCGGGTGGCACCGAGCAGGGCGCGCAAGCCTGTGTGACCCGGCGCGCCCCGTCTCCCCGGTAGGACACACCCGACTCCCCGACTCCCGCCGCTGACGTCGTTACCATCGGCGCGGTGACCCTCCCGGTACCCCCTCCCGTTTCGCCGATGCTGGCGAAGCTCGTGCGCCAACTGCCCGACACAACCGGCCTCTTCTACGAGCCCAAGTGGGACGGTTTCCGGTGCATCGTCTTCCGGGACTCCGACGACGTCGAGCTCGGGAGCCGGAACGAGCGACCGCTCACCCGCTACTTCCCCGAGCTCGTCGACCCGTTGATGAGCGAGATCCTCACCCGGGCGGTCGTCGACGGGGAGGTGGTGATCGTGAGCCCGAGCGGGCTCGACTTCGACGCGCTGACGCAACGGATCCACCCGGCCGAGTCGCGGGTGAGGCTCCTCGCCGAGACGACCCCGGCGGCGTTCGTCGCCTTCGATCTCCTCGCCCTGGACGACCGCGACCTTCGATCCGAGCCGTACGCGCGTCGCAGGGCGGCGCTCGAGACGCTGCTCGCGGACGCGAAGCCGCCGGTGCACCTCACCCCGGTCACGACCGAGCACGCCGTCGCCGCAGACTGGTTCAACCGCTTCGAAGGCGCGGGGCTCGACGGCGTGGTGGCGAAGGCGGCCGATCTCCACTACCGCGAAGGTGAACGGGTCATGTTGAAGGTGAAGCACGAGCGCACCGCAGACTGCGCGGTCGCAGGCTTTCGATGGCACAAGGACGCCGGGGTGGGCTCACTGCTCCTCGGGCTCTTCGACGAGCACGGCGTCCTGCACCACGTCGGTGTCGCGTCCGGCTTCAGTGCCACGCAGCGGGAGACCTTCGTCGGCGAGCTCGCCCCATTGCGGGAGCGCGCGCTCGACGACCACCCGTGGAGGGACTGGGCGGAGCACGACCAGCAAGCAAGAACGCGGATGCCCGGGGCACAGAGCCGTTGGAACGCCGGGAAAGACCTCACGTGGGAGCCGGTGCGGGTCGAACGGGTGTGCGAAGTCGGGTACGACCACCTCCAACGGACCCGCTTCCGCCATGCCACCGCGTTCCGGCGCTGGCGACCCGATCGGCTTCCCTCCTCGTGCACCTACGACCAGCTGGACACCCCCGTCCCGGCGGAGCTCTCGACGGTCTTCTCAGCTGGGAGATGAACCGCCGCCTGCGCGTCGTCGCGCGGCGACCGCGTCCGCACGCTCGATGAGCGTCGGGGCGCCGAGCGCGTCGGCGACTGTGGGAAAGCCGCTGCCGGGGCCTCGCCACTCGAGCTGATCGACGCTCCCCAGCAGCGACGGGTCGACCCGCAGCGTGGCCAGCACCTTGAAGAGCTCCGCGAGCTGCCGCGCCCGTGCGAGCTCGGTCGCGAGCCGCTGAGCACGACCGACCGACCGGCTGATCCCCGGGTCCCACCCGGCGGCATCTGTAGGGATCGCTTCGATGTGGTCGTAGTGCGCGAGCACCAACGACGCCGAGCGCTTGCCCCAGCCCCTGATGCCGGGGAACCCGTCGGCAGCGTCGCCCACCAGCGCGAGCCAGTCGGGGATCGACCGCGGAGAGACTCCGAACTTCGCGACGACGCCGCTCTCGTCGATGACGAGCTTCCGGCGCCGGTCCACCTGCACCACCCGCTCGCCGACGACGCACTGCGCGAGGTCCTTGTCCGGCGTGGAGATGTAGACGCGCTCGACGCGAGCGTCCGAGCAGGCGACCGCCGCCGCGGACGCCATCGCGTCGTCGGCTTCGAGCTCGACCATCGGCCAGACGACGACGCCGAGGGAGACGAGCGCGTCCTCGAGCGGCGTGAACTGACCCAGCAGGTCCGCCGGTACCTGCCCACCGGTCTTGTACCCGGTCCAGAGCTCGTTTCGGAAGGACTCGATCACGTGGTCCGTCGCCACGCCGACGTGCGTCGCACCCTCCTCGAGCATCGCGACGACGGTGGTGAGGACTCCCCGCGTCGCCGCGCGCCCCGAAGGAGTGCCGCCGGCTGCCGCAGAGCCGTAGTAGTGGCGGAACAGTTCGTAGGTGCCGTCGACGAGGTGCACGTCCATTGCCGACATCCTGCCCGACGCCCGACGCCCGACGCCCGACGCCCGGCGCTGGTGCTGCGGGACGCCGCGCGCAGGTACGGGTCAATCAGGTCTCGGCGCGAGGGGCGCCGCGTCAGCGACCGGCTCGTCGGGCTCGCGGCGGAGCTCGCGCACGACGGACTGGATGGCTGCGGCGGCGGGGATCGCGATCAACCCGGCGGCGAAGCCGCCGAAGATGCCCCCCACCCAGCTGCCGATGCCCGCACCGACGATCACGGACACGAAGATGAGCAACGGGTTCACCCGCGTCGTCTTGCTCATCACCATCGGGTTCAGCATGCGGTTCTCCAGCTGCCAGTAGACCAGCAAGACGACGGCCGACACGATTCCCGCCACGAGCGAGTGGGTGAACGCGAAGAGAACCGTGGGGACGATGGCCAGCGCTCCCCCGACCTCGGGCAGGAAGTCGACCAGCGCGAACCAGAGCGCCCACAGCAGCGCGTACGGCACCGAGAGGATGCTGAGGAGGACGAGTACGAGGGCGCCACCGATGAACGACGTGGTCAGATCGCCGAGCATGAACCCGGAGACCGATCGGGTGATCTCAGCACCGAGAGAACGCCACCGCTCTGCTGCTGCCGGCTGCTGCGTGCGCAGGAGAGCCCTGCGCATCTTGGGCGCCTCGAGCAGGAGCAGGAGCACGAGCACGAACATCACGACGAGCGAGCCCACGATCGAGATTGCGCCCTTGCCTGCCGAGATGACCGGCTTGGTCAGGCTTTCTGCGAAACTGATCAACTTGGGCGAGTTCTTGTCCACCCAGGATTCGATGTGGAATCGCCGCACGAGGTGACCCACCCACCCGTGTCCGTCTTCGGCCTGTTTCACGTAGGTCGGCAGCGACCGGGCGAAGTGGGTGAGGGCGTTCACGAGTGGGTAACCGAACGCGAAACCGAGCGCGCCGAAGACGAGGATCGCGAAGAGGGTCACCACGGCGACCGCGTACCCCCGTCTATGGATGCCCCACCGCTGCAGCGCGACGACGAGAGGGTCGAGCATCAGCGCGATGAACCCGCTCACGATCATCACGAGCACGATGTCGCGTAACCGGTAGAGGACCTTGCCCGCGAGATAGACCACGACGAGCACGCCGACGGTCGCGAGGATCGCACCGAACGGGACGCGACTCCAAGAGAGCGAGCTCCGGAGCTTGTCACGCCCGACTTCGACGAGGGAAGGGGCGTGACCTCCCGCGGCGGCGTCGCGTCGGCCCGGGGTCGGCGCGCCACCGTCCATTGGGGGCCCGTCGACACCCGTGGACACGGGACCCGGGGATCCCGTGTCCGCCGCGATCTCGGGGTAGTCCACCGGGAACTCGGAGATCGACCCTTGCGCGTGGGAGGCCGCTGCGCGACGTCGGCGCTCCCCTTGGCCCTCGCCCGTTGCCGCACCGCCGCTCATGCCATTCGAGGCTCCCTACTCGTCGAGCCGCGCCGGCCCCGATCTCACTCAGAGTAGAGGCTGGGTGCGGTCGCGGAGGCGAGCACGGCCACGGCGTCTCCAGCGCAAGGCGGTCACCTCGGATCGGGACCTTTGTAACCTTGGCGAACGGTGGAACCAGCCTTTCCCGCGGTCGCCGACCCGTCCGAAGCTCGGCGCCGCATCGACGAGGTTCTCGAGTGGACCGCCCGCTCCCTCGCTGACGAGTTCCGCGAGGTCAACGGAGGCTGGGTCGTCCGGAGCCGATCCCTGCCCCTCGTGCATTCCCTCAATCGACTCCAGGTGAAGCAACCGGTCGATCCGAAGGAGGTTCTCAGGCTGGCCGACGAGCACGCGGCCGACCTCGCATACCGCCACATCGAGGTGGACGACGCGCAGACTGCGGCGTCGCTCCAGCACTCCCTCTTCAGCTCCGGCCCCGGTTGGAGGCTCGACCGGGAGGTCTTCATGGTGCTCGACGCGCCGACGGCGTCGGCTCGGGCCGGCGTCGGCGCAGACCCCGACGGGGAGGGCACGGCGGTTCTCACGGCACCGGTGCGGCTGGACGACGACGAGGCGGACCGGCTGATGCGGCAGTGGTTCGCAGAAGAGCACCTCGACTCGGACCCGGACGTGGTCGACCAGGTGTCGGAGTACAGCCTGCGCGAGGGGGGGCTGTGGAAGGAGCAGGTCCTCGGTGTGCGCGAAGAGGGACAGGCGGTCGCGCTCACCAAGTCCCGAGCACGTGGCTCCGTCGGCTGGGTCGAGGACGTCTACACCGCTCCCGCGGCGCGCCGGAAGGGGTACGCACGGCTACTCGTGGGCCACGCCGCCGACGCCGCGCGGGTGGCCGGAAGGGACCTCACCTTCATCATCGCGGACGACAACGACTGGCCCAAGCGGCTCTACGCCGACCTCGGGTTCCGACCCGTCGGCCTCACCTGGACGTTCCACCGCGATCTCGGGCGTTGAGGCGGTCCCCACCGCCGGCGCGCCGGTGCGCAGTCACCGCACGACCCGCAGGCGGACGGTGACCTCGAGCGCTTCGAGCCTCTTCATCATGTCCCCGGGGGGCACCGACGAAAGATCGGTGATCACGTACCCGACCTCGCCGCGGGTGCCGAGCGACTCCCCTTCCACGTTCAACCCGTGCTCTGCGATCAGCGAGTTCAGCTCGGCCAGGACGCCCGGTACGTTTCGGTGGACGTAGAGCAGGCGACACGCGCCCGGCGGCTCCTGCACATCGACGGGTGGCAGGTTCACGCTGAGCGACGTGGCGCCCTGCGCGACGTAGCGGACCAGCTTGCCGGCGACGAAGTTCCCGATGTCCTGCTGGGCCTCCTCGGTGGAACCGCCCACGTGCGGCGTGAGGATCACGTTCGGCAACCCTTGCAGCTCGGAGACGAAGGGTTCCGAGCTGCCCGTCGGCTCGTGAGGGAACACGTCGACCGCCGCGCCGGCCAGGTGCCCCGACACGAGGTGCGCGCGCAACGCCGCGTGGTCCACGACGAACCCGCGGCTCAGGTTGAGAAAGATGCTCCCGGGGCGCATCCGGGACAGCTCGTCCTCGCCGAACATCCGCCGGTTGGCCGGCCTGCCGTCCACATGCAGGGTCACGATGTCCACCGACTCGAGCAGCTCCTCGAGGGTGCCGCAGGATCGGGCGTTGCCGAGGGCGAGCTTGTCGGCGGTGTCGTAGAACCAGACGCCCATGCCAAGGGTCTCCGCCAGCACTGAGAGCTGGCTCCCGATGTTCCCGTAGCCGACGATACCGAGCCGCCGGCCGCGGATCTCGTGGCTCCCCGCGGCCGACTTGTCCCAAACGCCTGCGTGCATTGCGCTGCTCTTGTCGGTCAATCGCCGGGTGAGCGCAATCATCTCGGCGATCGCCAGCTCGACGACGCTGCGCGTGTTCGAGAACGGGGCGTTGAAGACCGCGACGCCGCGGCGGGTGGCCGAGTCGAGGTCGATCTGGTTGGTCCCGATGCAGAACGCGCCGAGTGCCAGGAGGCCGGGCGCCGACTCGAAGCTGTCCGAGCTCACTTGCGTGCGCGACCTGATGCCGAGGACGTCGACGTCGGCGAGCCGCTCGCGCAACTCCGCCTCACTGAGCGCGCGCTCGGAGACCTCCACGTCGAACCCGGCCGCTCCGAGCACCGCGACCGCGTCGGGATGGATGCTCTCCAGCAGCAACGCTCGCGGACGTCCATCGTGATTCGCCACTTGGTTCATGTTGCCTCACCAGACACGAAGGCCGGCGCGCGCCGTCGCCTCACGCAGCGTGCGCGACTGCCGGCTCGGGTGCGATAGCGGGACGCTTGCCCGCCGGGAAGATGATGGCAGCACAGAGCCCGGCAAGGAAAACCAGCCCTGCCGAGACGTAGAACGCGACGTCGTACGAGTGCACTTGAGCGGTCCGCCACACAGGCGTCGCCATGATCGAAGCGGCGTGTCGGGCGAGGTACCGGGCGCCGGCGTGCACTGCCAGATAGCTCGCCGCGGAGCTGGTGGCGATCGTGTTCAGGAGCGAGGTGCCGATGGAGCCGCCGACCTGCTGGCCCGTCGTCACCATCGCCGAGGCGACGCCGGCGGTGTCGGGCCTCGTTCCCGCGGTCGCCATGTTGAAGCAGACGCCGAACATGGCACCCAACGCCACACCGAAGATGAGCTCCGGCAGCAGGATCCCGCTCCAGTACGAGGTGGAGAGGGTGAGCTGGGCGAAATACAGCATGCCCGCGCCGCCGACCAGGGCGCCCACCACCACGGGCAATCTGGGACCGAACCGGGGCAGCAGGCGGGTGTTGGTCAGCACGGAGCCGAACACGATGGCGACGGTAAGGGGGACGAAGGCGACGCCTGCCCGCACCGGGCTGTACCGTGCGATCTCCTCGAGGAAGTAGACGAGGAACAGGAAGACCCCGAACATGCCGATCGCCAGCAGGAGGATCGTCAGGTAGGAACCGCCCCGGTTACGGTCGAGGACGACCGCGAACGGCAGGATCGGGTGTGACGCCCGCCGCTCGACGACCACGAAGGTGACGAGCAGCACCACCGCGGCGGCCAACGGCGCGACCGTGGGGGCCGCACCCCAACCGTCGAGCGCGGCCTCGGAGAACCCGAACACCAGGCTCACCAAGCCTGCGACGGCGAAAAGCGCGCCAGGGTCGTCGATGTGGACGCGCTTGTCGCTCCCGGTCTTCCGCAGGAGCACGGTCGCGCCCACCAGTCCCACCACGGCGATGACGTCGTTCACGTAGAGGCACCATCGCCAGCTCAGGTAGGTGGTCAGAGCCCCACCCAGGAGCAGGCCGACCGCACTCCCCGATCCCGCGATGGCCGAGAAGATCCCGAACGCCTTTCCCCGTTCGCGCGGGTCCGAGAACGTGGTGGTGAGCAACGACAACGTGGCCGGCGAGAGCAGCGCGGCGAAGACGCCCTGCACCGCACGCGCGCAGCTCAGCATGATGAAGCTCTGCGCTGCCCCGCCAATCGCGGACGCGACGGCGAAACCGGTCATGCCGATCATGAAGGTCCGTTTGCGGCCGATGCGGTCGGAGAGCCGGCCGCCCAGCAGCAGCAGGCTTCCGAACGCGAGGGCGTAGGCCGTGACGATCCACTGGCGGTCGTCGTTGGAGAAGTGGAGCGCGAGTTGCGCTTTGGGCAGCGCGATGTTCACGACCGTGAGGTCGAGCACGATCATGAGCTGGCCGAGGCCGCAGAGCGCGAGGATCCACCACCTCTTCGGATCGGGAGCGTTCGGCGCGCGATCGATGCTCATGGTTCCTCCCACCGAGGACATGCCCTGACGCGGCTATTGGAGCAGCCGCGAAACGGACCGGTTCGTGCTTCTTAACCTCAACGACCCCACCGGCACGTCACATGTGACAAGCCGCCTGAAGGACCCCGGACTCGCGCCGCCGACCTCCACCCGGGCAACTCTAGGGTCGCCGTGTCCATCCCCGACCACCCTCTCGCGGCCGCTTGGGTACAGTGCCTGGATCAAGTCACCGTCGCTGCTCAGGCACAAGGGCCTTCTCGTCGCAGCACTTCTCGCCCTCGCCGTGGGATCGTCCGTAGCGATCTTGAATTCCGAGCAGTCCGGGAGGGGCTCGTCGTTCGGATCCCACCCCCCCGAGCGGACCACCCCCGTGCCGTCGGCAGCGACCACGACCGCGCCGGCCACGTCCGCCACGACCGCGCCGGCCACGCCTGCCACGACCACGACCGCCACGACCACGACCACCACCACGACCACGACCACCACCACCACGACCACGACCACGCCCGCCACGACCGTCGCCGCAGCTGCTCACGCCCCCGCCCCGGACTGCGCCCCGAGCGTGGCTGCTCGTCTCGCGTCGACCGGCGACGCGAAGCAGCTGATCACCGTCGAGAGCTCGACGTACGCCACAACCTTTGCCACGGTGTCGGCATGGCAGCGCAACGGAGCGTGCTGGTCGGCCGTCTTCGGTCCATGGACGGGGCGGATAGGGGCCAACGGCTTCTCGGACCACAAGGTTGAAGGAGACGACACCACGCCGACGGGTGCCTACGGCATTGGCCCGGTGATGTACGGCAACGCCCCGAACCCCGGCGTCCAGTACGAGTACCAAGAGTTGGTCTGCGGAGACTGGTGGGACGAGACACCGAGCTCCCCGCAGTACAACACCTTCCAGTACGTACCGTGCGGTGCGACTCCACCCTTCGGCGGGGACAGCGAGCCACTCTGGGAGGAGACCGCCGCCTACCCGAGCCTCGCGGTGATCGACTACAACACCTCGCCGGTCGTGCCGGGCGCGGGTTCCGCCATCTTTCTCCACGCGACACTCGGAGCTGCGTCCGAAGGGTGCGTCACGCTCCCCCTCCCCGAGCTCGACGACATCCTCCGTTGGCTGAGACCCGCTTCGGACCCGCTGATCGTGATGGGGCCGGCATCGGAGATCGCGCGGTTCTAAACGGCCCTCACGACCACTTCGGGGACCTGCGCACGGGACGGCGACATATCCTCTGGCGGACGAAGAGGACGACCGAGGGGAGAGCCGGTCGATGCCCGGTTTGGAGCGCAAGGTCGCAGTGATCACCGGGGCGGCCAGCGGCCTTGGTGAGGCGATGGCGGCGCGTGCCGTCGCCGAAGGCATGCGGGTCGTGCTCGTGGACGTCGAAGCGCCGGCGCTCGCCGCAGCGGCCGCGCGCCTGCGTGAAACCGGTGGAGCCGTCTGGTCGATGGAGACGGACGTGTCGGATCGGGCGGCCGTGTCGGACCTCGCCCGCCGTGTCGAAGCCGAAGTCGGCGACGCGTGGCTCCTGGCCAACAACGCCGGTGTCGGCAGCTCGGCTCCTGTCCACGCGCTGACCCACGAGCAGTGGGACTTCGTCCTCGGGGTGAACCTCTGGGGCGTCATCCACGGTCTCGAAGCCTTCCTCCCGAAGATGGTCGGCCGTGACAGCGGCTACGTCGTCAACACCGCATCGATGGCGGGCCTGATGACGTGCCCCAATCTCGGCACGTACGTCGCCTCGAAGCACGCCGTGGTCGGCCTCAGCGAGGTCCTCTACCGGGATCTCCAGGCCTTGGGCAGCAATGTCGGCGTTTCCGTCTTGTGCCCCGGCGGGGTGGTCACGAAGATCATGAGTGCCGAACGCAACTGGCCCGCCCGCTTGGGCCCCGCGCCGTCCACCCTGCCGGGTGAGTACCCGGACTTTCCCGAGCGCAAGCAGCCGAAGGAAGTCGCCGACCAGGTGTTCGAGGCGATTGCCGCACGCCAGTTCTGGATCCTCACGCATCCTTGGCAGTACGCCGAGGCGATCCGAGCCCGTTTCGAAGGGGCGGTCGCCGCCCGCAATCCCGACGACACGACCCTCGACCCGGTCGTGAAAGCCATGCGAGAACGCGCCGTCGCTCGCCGGGACTCCGTCCGAGCCGAGAAGGACCCGAAGTGACCGACAGCTCCGGGGTGACGAGCGGCTCCGACCCGGACGGGGGCATCGACGGTCGAGACCGGCGGGAGATCACCCATTCGTTGGCGGGTGGTCCGCGACCCGGTCTTCGAAGGGTGGCGACGGAGGAGGCCTTCTCGACGAAGGACGTGGCCGACGAGCTCGGCAAGGTTGCGACGAGCCCAACCGAGAGCCTCGACCTCTCACTGGTCAAGGCGATCTACGGTGGCGGGCGATCGAGCGCACTCCTGGGGCGCCTGCTCGACCTCGAAGAGGAACGGCTCGCCGACATGGACGCGAACGGCGTGAGCGTGCAACTGCTCTCGCTCACCGCTCCCGGCGTGCAGATGTTCGACGCAGACTCGGCGACCGATCTCGCCTCCAAGGCGAACGACCAGCTGGCGGCGGTGATCGACCGTCACCCGGAGCGCTTCGGCGGGCTCGCGACCATCGCCCCGCAGTCACCGCGCCGCGCGGTGGCAGAGATGGAACGCGCGATGGGCGAGCTGAAGCTGAACGGGTTCGTCATCAACTCGCACACCAACAACGAGTACCTCGACGATCCCAAGTTCTGGCCGATCCTGGAGGCGGCCGAAGGCCTCGGCGCGTGCATCTACCTGCACCCGCGCTCCCCTTCTGACGGATTCTCGGCGCCCCTTCGGCACTACGGCGTGAACGCGGTGTGGGGGTTCGCGACCGAGACCGGCACCCACGCAGTGCGCATGATCATGAGCGGGCTCTTCGACCGCTTTCCCGACCTCAGGTTCTGCCTCGGCCACATGGGAGAAGGGGTCCACTTCTGGTTCTGGCGTCTCGACTTCCTGCAGGCGTCCCTACAACGCTCTGGTGCCGGCGTCCGCCTCGCGCTGACGCCGAGCGAGTACTTCAAGCGCAACTTCGTCATCACGACGAGCGGCCAGGAGTCCCATCTCGCCCTCGACTACTCCATCAAAGCGCTCGGTGCCGACCGCGTTCTTTGGGCGGTCGACTACCCATACCAGCCCACTGCTTCGGCCGTGGCGTTCCTGGACTCCGCCCCCATCTCGGAGGAGGACCGGGAGAAGGTGTACCACCTGAACGCGGAACGAGTGTTCCGGCTGCCGTCGGCGTAGCCACAGGGTCCGCGCCGGCGGTGACGGCTAGCCGAGCTCGATCTGGGTACGTCCCAGTGCGGGTCGGCGAGCAGCACGCCGCGACGAGTGCCGACGATCGAGACATCCGCTCGTCGCATGGCACGCGGAGATCCGCAGGCGACGAACTATGGGAACCAGGACGCAGACGGCACCGGGCACCGGATCCTCGTCGGCTGCCGCCGGCGACCGACCCTGCATCGACTGCCTGCAGGAGGCACCCGCCCCCACCGGCCCCACACCCGATACCCGCGATCGGCGACCCGCCTTCTGGCTGCTGGCGTACCTCTTCGCTGCAGTGATGCTGGGAGTGACCCTCCCGACCCCGCTGTACGTCCTCTACCAGGCGCAGTGGCACTTCTCCTCGGGCATCGTGACGGTCGTCTTCGCCAGCTACGCCGCGGGCGTGCTGGCCGCGCTGCTGCTCGCGGGCCGCGCCTCGGACCAGGTTGGCCGTCGTCCCGTGCTGGCGGTGGGCCTCGGGTTCGCCACCCTGAGCACGTTGGCCTTCGTTCTCGCGCCGAACCTCGGATGGCTCTTCGTGGGCCGCGTCCTGTCCGGCACCTGCGCGGGACTCGTCACCGGGACCGCGACGGCGGCCCTCAGTGAGGCCGGCGCCAGCCCTCGACGCTCGTCGCAGGTGGCGATCGCCGCCAACATGGGGGGCCTCGGGCTCGGCCCGCTCGTCGCCGGGCTCATCGCGCAGTTCGGCCCGAGCCCGACCGTGCTGGTGTTCGAGGTCTACTTGGGGTTCCTGGCGCTCGCGGCGCTGGCGCTCCTTCGGGTTCCCGAAACCGTCGTCGAGCGTCAGCCCCTCCGCCTGCGGTTCGAGGGACTCGGCATCCCCGTCGCGGGCCGCAGCGAGTACCTGGTGGCCGGCATCGCAGGTTTCGCCGGCTTCGCCCTCCTCGGCTTGTTCAGCGCCTTGGTGCCGAGCTTCCTCGGTCAGGTCCTCCACGAGCAGAACCACGCCGTAGAGGGAGCCGTCGTCTTCGCGCTTTTCTCTTCCGCCACCGTGGCGCAGCTCTTCGTGGCCCGCTTCAACAGCCGTCCCGTCGTGCTGGGCGGGTTGACCACGTTCCTCGTCGCGTTGGCCCTGATCGTGGCCGGGCTGTCGGCCGCCTCGTTGGCGCTGTTCGTGGTCGGCACGGTCGTCGGCGGCATCGGCGTGGGCGGCGTCTTCCTCGGGAGCCTGTCGACTTCCATTCGGCTTGCGCCGCCGGGTGAGCGTGGACGGGCCGTCTCCACCTTTTTCGTCTTCTGCTACGTCGGAATGATCGTCCCGGCGATCGGCGTCGGTGTGGCCTCCACCTATGAGGGGGACTTTCGGTCCGTGTTGGTGTGCGCCGTGGTCCTCGCTGCCCTGAGCGTGGGATGCATGGTCGGTATCCGGAGAGCCGCCGCCATCACCACCCGCTGACCGGCTCCCGCTCAGGCTGGGCGATCAACGCGGTGCCAACTCCGCTGCTCGGGCGCCCGCAGTCCACGCAAGGTGAAGGTCCTCGGGGACGGGGTTGCCGTTCTCGTCGATCCTGATCCTGTTGAACTTGGCGAACTGGTGGTTGTCTCTCGCCATCGTCGCGAGGTGGTCCGCGACACCGGCCTCGTCCGTAAGCACCCTGACGTCTGCAGTTCGCAGTTCGCCGCGCAAGCGGATCCGGACGGGATCGCCGGTGCGGAGGTTCCGAGCCCACGCGAACTGGGAGCTCACGAGCAGACTTCCGTTCTTCTGCGTGTAGGCGACCGGGACTGCGTACCGCCGACCGGACTTGCGTCCGACGACGTAGATCGTCACCAGTCGCCGGCCGACTGCACGGCTGAGGAGCGGCGCGCGCAGAAGACCGCGGATGATCACGTTCACGAGCCCTTGGACGGGCAACGTCCGTGCCCCCACGCTACGCCGGCCGG
>JASHUY010000144.1 GCA_030039755.1 Acidimicrobiales bacterium | reverse complement strand
CGCCGCCGCCGCTGCCGCCGCTGCCGCCGCCTCCTTTTCCACCTTCGCCTGTTCTGCGGCTGCGACCTCTTGCCCGAGCGTGCCCTTCAACGATTGGAGCGTGGTATCCGACTTGGCGGCCGCCTCCTGGTTCTCCAGCTGCAGAGCCTGCAGGCGAGCTGCCGCGGTCTGCGCCTGCTGCTCCTGGACTTGCTGCTGCTTCCTCGTCGCGTCGAGCTTCACCCTCGCCGCCCGGAGCGCGTCCTCCGCCGTGGTCAGGTTGCCTACCGCCGTGTCCGAGTACTCCTGGGAGATCATCAATGTGTTGGCGGAGGTGGAGAACAACGACGCGATCTGCGTTCCTTGTGCGCCGAGGACGTAGTCCTGCACCGCAGCCTTGGCGAGCACGTGCCTGTCCGCGACGACCGTCTCTTGGTTCCGCGCAAGCCGCGCGTCGGTGGCGGCGACCGCCGCGCGCACGGCCTGCAGGTGCTCCATCTCGCCGTCGTATTCCTGCCCGAGAACTGCAGACTCACGCTGCTCTTGGGATATCGTCTCCTCGATCCGTGTGATCTGGGACTGGGTCTCGTTGACCTTCGCCTGCGCGCCGGGTGTTGTGAACGCTGTGGCGCCGGCGGCGGCAACCGCCCAGGTTCCCGTGAGCAGTGACACGGCGGCACCGACGGCGAGGACGCGTGCGAGTGCGCGGCGAGAGATCCGACCGGTCACATCAGCCACACCAGTCACTCTAGCCCCACACGTCACAGCTGCCAAGGCACAGTCCTCTTG
This sequence comes from Acidimicrobiales bacterium, assembly GCA_030039755.1. Lineage (GTDB taxonomy): Bacteria > Actinomycetota > Acidimicrobiia > Acidimicrobiales > RAAP-2 > JAJYVT01. The sequence continues at coordinate 2,991 of JASHUY010000144.1, read as the reverse complement.
CAAAATTGGCCGCGACCAGGCAGAAGGCGCCCACCTGTCGCCGCCGGGGGGCAACCCCGGATGCCCACGTCGACAGCCGCCCGCCGTTCCTCGTGGCCGGCCGTCGCGCACCCGCGCCGGGCGCGATTTCTCGACGGCGGGCCTTCTCTGAAGGTCTGTAGCGTCGGGCGGGTGGACGGCTCGGTCGTCGTCGACGGTGGATGGGTGCGCGGTCGTGAGCTCGACGGCGCGTGGGCCTTCCTCGGAGTGCCCTACGCGCGGGCACCCGTGGGCCGGCTGCGCTGGCGACCCCCGCAGCGTCCCGAGCCGTGGTCGGGAGTGCGCGACGCGTCGGAACCGGGCCCGCTCGCGCCGCAAGCGGTGTCGCCGGGCTCCGCGCTCCCGGGCGACCCGGTCGAGCAGAGCGAGGACTGCCTGCACCTCAGCGTCTGGACCCCCTCCCCCGACGCGTCGAAGCGCCCGGTGCTGGTGTGGGTGCACGGCGGAGGGTTCTCGTCGGGCACCGCGGGGAGTGCCTTGTACCGCGGGTGGCGGCTCGCGGCGGGCGGAGACGTCGTGGTCGTCGCGGTGAACTACCGGCTGGGCGCGCTCGGGCAGCTCGCCCACCGCGCGCTCGGCGACACGTCGCACGGCGGGCGGGTCGCGGGGAACTGGGCGCTCCTCGACCAGATCGCGGCGCTGCGTTGGGTGCGGGACCACGTCGCGTCCTTCGGCGGGGACCCCTCGAACGTGACGCTGCTTGGCGAGTCGGCAGGCGCGATGTGCGTCTCCGCGCTGCTCGCGGCTCCCGGGGCTCGGGGCCTCTTCCGCGCGGCGGTGGTCCAGAGCGGTCCGCCCTACACCCACACCGCAGAGCGCGCGGAGGACGCCGCGGTCGCCTTCGTGCACGAGCTCGGGTTGTCCGACGTCACACGGGACGTGCTCGAGGACGTGCCGGCCGAAGACCTCGTCGCAGCGCTCGCGTCGCTCTCCCGTCGCCCGTCGCGTCCGGGTGAGCTCCCGCAGCCGCTCATTCCGGTCGTCGACGGGACGACCCTGCCTGCGCCGCCGCTCGAGGCCATCGCCGCCGGCTCCGCTGCGGGGGTGGCCACGATCGTGGGGACCAACCGCGACGAGATGACCTTCTTCGCGTTGCACGACCCGGCGCAGGCGGTCGACGAGGAGTGGCTGCGGCGCCACGTCGCACGATCCGCACCGCAGGTACCGGCCGGACGGGTGATCGACCACTACCGCGCAGTGCTGGCGCGGCGAGGGGAACCGTCGGGACCTCGTGAGCTCTGGACGGCGGCGGGCAGCGACAGCGTCTTTCGGTGGCCTTCGCTCCGACTGGCGGCCGCGCTGCGCGCCCACGACCCCCGCACGTACGTCTACCTGTTCACCTGGGAGTCCCCGGCCTTCGGCGGCGTCCTCGGCGCCACCCACGCGCTCGAGATCCCCTTCGTCTTCGGGACGCACGACGACCCCCTCATCGCACGCTTCGTCGGGGCCGGCGCGGGTGCGGACAGGCTGTCTGCAGCGATGCGCGCGTCGTGGGTGTCCTTCGCGCGGACCGGCGACCCGTCCAACTCCTTGGTCGGGCCGTGGCCGGCATGGGATCGCGACCGGCGGGTCACGATGGTGTTCGGCCCCACGGTCTCCCTCGAAGACGCGCCACGCAACGACGAGCTCGCCGTGTGGGAGGTCGCGAGCCCGCTGCCCGGGACGGCGGGCGCGAGCGTTCCCGACGGAGCGTGAGCCGTCGGGCGAGGCCACGGAGCGTCGGGGCCTCCGTGTTCGCACCGGAGGTGGGCAACGAGGTCGCCGAGCGCCTCGCGCGCGCGGGTTGCGTCGCACCCGAGGAAGAGACCGGGGAGCTGCTCGCGTCGGCTCCCGACCCGGCGACCTTGACGGCGTGGGTCCTGCGCCGTGAGCGCGGCGAGCCGCTGGCGTGGATCGTCGGCGGGGTCCGCTTCGCCGGGCGCACGGTGCACGTGGATCCGGGCGTCTACGTCCCGAGAGCGCAAACCGCAGAGCTGGCGCTGCGTGCCGGGGACCTCCTGCCGGAACGGGGCCGGGCGGCGGACCTCTGCACGGGAAGCGGCGCCGTCGCCGCGTACCTCGCGTCGGTCAGGCCTTCCGCGGCGGTGGTCGCGAGCGACATCGACTCGAGGGCGGTCGGGTGCGCGCGGCGCAACGGCGTCCGCGCCGTCGTGGCCGACATGGACGGGGGGCTCGAGAGCGGCGCCTTCGACGTCGTGTGCGCGGTGACGCCCTACGTGCCGAGCGGCGCGATGCACGTGTTGCCGGCAGACGTGACGCGGTGGGAACCCCGCGCCGCCCTCGACGGAGGTCCTGACGGGTTGGGGCACGTGCGTCGGCTCGCCGTGGGCGCCGCGAGACTGCTTCGCGCCGGCGGGTGGCTCCTCACCGAGATCGGCGGCGACCAGGGCACGCTGGTCGCTCCGTTGCTCGCTGCGTCAGGGTTCGACTCGTTGACGTTCTGGCACGACGACGAGGGCGACCTGCGGGGGGTGGCTGCACGTTTCCGGTCGGCGACCTCGAGCGCCGCAGCTTCGAGGTAAGGGTGCCTTGACAGAAATAGTTAGGTTGGCCTAACTTCTCCCGAGTGCGTACAGGTGGCACCACCCGCGCGCGGCGTCTTGTCGGTGCAACCGGGCTCCTGGCCCTGGCGAGCTGCGCGGCACTCCTGGCTGCATGTGGCTCCTCGGGCCCCTCCCGAGCCTCGTCGGCTTCGTCCGTCTCCCCGCTCACGCTGGCGTGCCAGCAGGTGAGCGCGGTGCTGTCCGACGGGCCCGGACCGACCGTGGACCCGGTCGGCTACGCGGAGGCCCAGATCCTCCCGTTGGAGAGGCTGCACACCGGCGACAGGGCGCTGAAGGCGGCGATCGAGCGTCTCGACCGCGCGTACGAGGAGGTGTTCTCGACCGACGACGCGAGCGCGGCGAGAGAGGCCGAGTCAAAGGCCAGTCGTCGGATGGACCAGATCTGCCC
>JASHUY010000022.1 GCA_030039755.1 Acidimicrobiales bacterium | reverse complement strand
CGGGGCGGGCATCCGCACCCCGGCAAGGAACTCCCTGCCCGCGTCCTCGCCCTGCGAGAAGCGTGCCACCGCCTCCTCGAGCAGTGCGTCGAGCTCGTCGAGAGGGATCAGCCTGCTCGCAGCGTCGCGCCGTCGGATGCGCACGGCTCGACGCGCAGGTCCCGGAAGGGCGGCCACCGCCGCCCGCGTCATGCGGTCGGCGACCCCGCGCCAAACGTCCCCATGCCCGTGCACCTGCTCCGTCGGCGCCACCCGCTCCGTCGGCGACACCCGCTCCGTCGGCGTCACCCGCTCCGTCGGCGTCACGAAAGGCGATCGGCGGCAGCGGCGGAGCTCTTCACCTCTCCTGCACCTTACCCGTCGCCGCCGTCAGCCTCCGCGGCGGGGTGCCGGCTGGCGACAGCCGCCTTGACGTGGTGATGTTGGTCGTGACCAAACGGACCATCATCTACACCCACACGGACGAGGCACCGGCGCTCGCCACCTACTCCCTGCTGCCGATCGTTCGGGCCTACGCCGCGACCGCCGGCGCCACGATCGAGACGCGGGACATCTCCCTCTCAGGTCGCGTCCTCGCCGCCTTTCCCGAGTACCTCCGTGAGGACCAGCGGGTTCCTGACGCGCTGTCGGAGCTCCAGACCCTGACCCTCAGCCCTGAAGCGAACATCGTGAAGCTGCCGAACATCTCGGCGTCGGTGCCCCAGCTCCGGGCCGCCATCGCGGAGCTCCGGGAGCAGGGGTACGCGCTCCCCGACTACCCGGAGAACCCCTCGAGCGAGGAGGAGCGCGACGTCCGGTCCCGCTACGACGCAGTCAAGGGCAGCGCGGTGAACCCGGTGCTGCGCCAGGGCAACTCCGACCGGCGGATCCCTGCCCCCGTCAAGAACTACGCCCGCACGCACCCGCACTGGATGGGCGCCTGGACACACGACTCGAAGACCGATGTCGTCTCGATGGCCTCGGACGACTTCCGTCACACCGAGAAGTCGGTCGTAGTGGCTCAGGCAGGCTTCCTGCGGATCGAACTGGTGACCGCAGACGGGGAGACCAGCGTCCTGGCCGGCGAGGTGCCGGTGACGTCCGGCGCCATCGTCGACGCCGCGGTCATGCACGTCGCCGCCCTGAAGCGCTTCGTCGCCGCCCAGGTGGCGCGGGCGAAGCGGGAGGGCGTTCTCTTCTCGGTCCACCTCAAATCGACGATGATGAAGGTCGCCGATCCCATCATCTTCGGCCATGTGATCCGCGCGTTCTTCCCCGAGACGTTCGCCCGCTACGGGGACGCGCTCTCGGCGGCCGGCCTCGACCCGTCCGACGGGCTCGGCAGCATCTTCGACGGGCTCGCCTCGATGCCCGACGGCAAGGAGATCCGGGCGTCGTTCGACGAAGAGGCGGCCGAGGGCCCTCGCCTCTCAATGGTCGACTCCGATCGCGGCATCACGAATCTCCACGCGCCCAACTCGGTCATCATCGACGCGTCGATGCCCGCGATGATCCGCAACTCCGGTCACACGTGGGGCCCCGACGGGGAGGAGGCCGACACCTTGGCGGTGATCCCCGACAGCAGCTACTCGGCTGTCTACAAGGTTTTCGTCGACGACTGCCGGGCGAACGGCGCGCTGGACCCGGCGACGATGGGGTCCGTCCCGAACGTCGGGCTCATGGCACAGGCTGCAGAGGAGTACGGCAGCCACGACACCACCTTCGAGATCCCTTGCGCCGGCACGGTCCGTGTGGTCGACGGCTCCGGAGCACCGGTCTTGGAGCAGCAGGTGTCGGAAGGCGACATCTTCCGGGTCTGTCGCACCACGGACGTCGCGGTCCGGGACTGGGTGCAGCTCGCCGTGCGCAGGGCGCGCGCCACCGGAGACCCGGCGGTGTTCTGGCTCGACGGGACGCGCCCGCACGACGCCAACCTGATCGGGAAGCTCCGCGCCGTCTTGGCAGATGAAGACACCGGGGGCCTGTCGCTCGAGATCCTGGCTCCCGCCGCCGCCACCGCCCGCTCGCTCGAACGGATCCGCCGGGGCGAGAACACGATCTCGGTGACCGGCAACGTCCTGCGGGACTACCTGACCGATCTGTTCCCCATCATGGAAGTTGGCACGAGCGCCAAGATGCTTTCGATCGTGCCGCTCCTCGCCGGTGGCGCGCTGTTCGAGACGGGGTCAGGAGGGTCAGCTCCCAAGCACGTCCAACAGCTCATTGAGGAGGACTTTCTGCGCTGGGACAGCCTTGGCGAATTCCTGGCCTTGGCGGTCAGTCTGGAGCTCCTAGCCGGGCAGGCGGACAACCCGCGCGCCCGCGTCCTCGCCGGCACCCTCGATCGGGCGACCGAGCGGCTCTTGCGCGAGGGGAAGTCGCCCGGTCGACGCGTGGGCACCATCGACAACCGTGGCAGCCACTTCTTTCTCGCTCTCTACTGGGCGCAAGAGCTTGCCGACCAGACCGGGGAGCCGGCGCTCGCCGAGGCCTTCGCCGGGCTCGCGAAGACGCTCGCGGACGCCCAGGGGGCGATCGTGGACGAGCTGCTGTCGGTCCAGGGGTCTCCGGTCGAGCTCGGCGGCTACTACCACCCGGGCCCGGAACGGGCAACCGCCGTCATGCGCCCGTCGCCCACGTTCAACGCCGCTCTCGACACGCTGGGCGCGGAGGCCTGACGAGGCGCTCCGGGAGCTTCGAACCAGGAGCTTCGAGCCTCGGGCTGTCGCAGCCATTTCGTAGTGTCGTACACATGTTCGATCCTCATGCCCCTGACACCTCTGCCGACAATGAGAGAACGCACGCCGACGTTTCCGCGGAGACGTCCGAGTCGAAGCGCACACCCGATCCGGAGACCCTCTCGGACGAGGCGCTCGAGGCGGCACTCTGCACCCACGCCGCGCACATCGCCGCGGCGGAGTGCCGTTTCGTCCTCATGGTCGCCGAGGTCGACCGTCGAGGGATCTGGGCCGACCAGGGCGCGCTCACCTGCGCGCACTGGCTCTCATGGCGCTGCGGGCTGAGCGCCGGGGTCGGGCGGGAGCACGTGCGGGTGGGGAGGGCGCTCGCGCAGCTTCCGCTGGTTCGGGAGGTGTTCGCCAGGGGCGAGCTTTCGTACTCGAAGGTGCGGGCGATCACCCGGATCGCCACCCCTTCCATGGAGAAGTCCCTGGTCGAGATGGCGGCGTATGCGACGGCCTCCCAGCTCGAGACGATCGTCGCCGCCTTCCGACGTGCCGCGCCGGACGAAGGAACCGCGGCGCTGGAGCGCCACCGCGGGCGCTACCTGCACGTCTACACCGACCAGGACGGCATGGTCGTCATCAACGCGAGGCTGTCTCCTGAGGACGGTGCGACCGTACGTGCTGCGATCGAAGCGACCCGGAAGGAGCTGGAGGACGACGCGCGCCCCGACCGCGAGCCACTCAATGACGTTCCCGCGGGAACGCGCGACCCCGATCCAAGAGCCGCGGACCTGCCGGCCGCCGCCAGCTGCGCAGACGCGCTGGTCGCCATCTGCGAGGCTCACCAGGCCGAAGCACCGAGACGGGCATTCGCGTCGGGCCCGCGGGCCTCGGTCGTCGTGCACGCCGACCGCCAAGTGCTCGGGGATGCAGGGGCGGAAGGCTGTGCGCACATCGAGGGCGTGGGGATGATCTCCGCGCACACGGTCCAGCGCCTGGTGTGCGATGCCTCGGTCTCCGCCCTGGCGTTCTCCCCGGACGGGACCGCCATCCCCGAAGGCCGAACGCGTCAGATCCCGGACTCCCTGCGCCGAGCCGTCCTCACCAGGGATGCCGGTTGCCGATGGCCCGGATGCAGTCGGCATCGCTACGTGGACGTTCACCATGTGAAGTTCGTCTCCCGGGGCGGACGGACCCGCCTGACAAACCTCACGACGCTGTGCCGGGTGCATCATCGTCTCGTCCATGAGGGGGGCTACCTTCTCGACATGGACAGGCACGCGAAAGTCACGGTGAAGACGCCAAAGGGTGTGCCACTTCCTGCGCGCACGGCCCTCCCCGCCGTCGACGGAACCGACCTGATCGCGCGCCACGAGCTTCAAGGGCTCGTGCTCGACGAGCACACGATGCCTGTGGGTGGGGAGCGCTACGACCTCGACCTCACGATCGACGTGCTCGTGGCCGCTGCTGCGGCGACCGGGTAGCCCTACGCCGACTTCTCGGCGGCCGACACCGCATTTCGAAGCAGCATCGCTCGCGTCATCGGGCCGACGCCACCGATGCGCGGGGTGATCCAACCTGCGATCTCCGCGACCGACTCCTCCACGTCGGAGAGCAGACGCCGCCCCTCGAACGAAATTCCCGCTCCGACCACCGCTGCGCCCGGCTTCACCATGTCGGGGGTGACGAGCCCCGCGTGACCCGCGGCTGCGACGACGACGTCGCCCGTCCGGACGAACTCCGCCAGGTCTTCGACGCCGGTGTGCACGACGGTCACGGCGGCGTTGCAACCCGGTCGCTTCGACGCGAGGAGCAGCGCGAGGGGGCGGCCGATCGTGAGCCCGCGACCGATCACCACCGCGTGGCGGCCCTCGACCGGCACACCGTACGCGGCGAGGAGCTCGACGATGCCCATCGGCGTGCACGGGAGTATCCCGGGGTGGTTCGCGACGAGGTGCCCGAGGTTGACCGGGTGCAGCCCGTCCGCGTCCTTCGCCGGGTCGACCGCGAGCAGCACGCGCTGCGCGTCGATGTGGGCGGGAAGCGGCAGCTGGACGATGTACGCGTGCACGTCCGGATCGACGTTGAAGCGCGCGACGACGCCCTCCACCTCCTTCTGCGTCGCGGTGGCGGGGAGGTGCTCGTGGATGCTCGCGATGCCGACCTCGGCGGAGTCGGAGATCTTCATCGACACGTAGCGTGCGCTCGCCGGCTCGTCGCCCACGAGGACGGTTCCGAGGCCCGGTCGAACCCCGCGCGCGACGAGCTCCTTCACGCGTTGTGCCACGCCTGCCCGCACCTGAGCCGCGACACGCTCGCCGTCGAGAAGGTGCGCGGTCAATGCCGGAAGTGCCGTTCGCCCGTGAGCACCATGGCGATGCCCGCGGAGTCCGCCGCCGCCGCCACCTCGCCGTCCCGTACCGACCCTCCGGGCTGCACGACCGCGGTGACACCTGCGCGGGCGAGCACCTCGAGACCGTCGGGGAACGGAAAGAAGCCGTCGCTCGCTCCCGCGGCGCCGGCCGCCCGCGCCCCGGCCTTCTCCACCGCGAGCTCCGCCGCCGCCACCCGCGACTGCTGCCCGGCGCCCACTCCGACCGCCTGCCCGCCGGCGGCGAGGACGACTGCGTTCGAGGTGGTGCGCGCGCACAGCCGCCAGGCGAGCACGAGGTCCGGCCACTCCGTTCCGGAGGGTCGGCGTGCGGTCGCCACCTCCCACGCCTGCGGCGAGACCGCGAAGGAATCGGGGCTCTGGACGAGTGCCGCCGCGCCGAGGGTGCGAAGCTCGAGGCCGGCCCTCTCCCCGGAAGACGGTGCGGAAGCGTACCCGCGGGCAGACCCGGGGTCGCGAGCAGGCTCGGGGTCCGGCGCGGAGAGCAGGCGCGTCGCTCTGCGCCGCGCCACGAGGCGCTCGACCGCGCCCGGCGTGTACCCACGGGCGACGATCATGTCCGCCTGCGGCGCGCGCGCGACGGTCTCCGCGACGTCGTCGGTGACCTCCCCACAGAGCGCGACCACCCCGCCGAACGCCGACACCGGGTCGCCCCCGAGCGCCTTGGCGTACGCGGCGGTGAGGTCGTCCGCGATCGCGGCGCCGCACGGGTTGGCGTGCTTGACGATGACCGCGGCGCTGCGGCCTCCGGCATCCGCCGCGATCTCGTGAACGAGGTGCCACGCGGCGTCGGCGTCGAAGACGTTCAGGTACGAAAGGGCAGTGCCGCCGTGCTGCACCACCGCGTCCCACCAGCCTGGCCCGGAACGGTACCGAGCGCCGCGTTGATGGGGGTTCTCGCCGTAGCGGCAGATCTCCGCCCGCGCGAGGGTGAGGTGGAGGGTCGGCGGAAGCGGGTCGTCGCCGTCGAACCACGACACGATGGCCGCGTCGTACCCAGCGGTGTGCGCGAACGCGGCGCGCGCGAGGCGACCGCGGGTCGCGTCCGAGAGCGCGCCAACGGACCTGAGCTCTTCGAGGACCGGTCGGTAGTCGTCCGGTGTGGTGACCACACCCACGTGGGCGTGGTTCTTCGCCGCCGCGCGCACCATGGCGGGGCCCCCGATGTCGATCGTCTCGACCGACGGCGAGGCCGTGAACGGGTACAGGTTGCACACGACGAGGTCGATCGGCGGGATGCCCTGCGCGTCCAGGTCGGCGAGGTGCTGGGGAAGCGAACGGTCGGCGAGGATGCCGCCGTGGATGCGCGGGTGCAAGGTCTTCACGCGTCCACCGAGCATCTCGGGGAAACCGGTGACGTCGGCGACCTGGACGTAGGCGATCCCCGCGCCGTCGAGCTCTTTCGACGTGTTGCCGCTCGCCACGAGCTCCCACCCGAGCTCACGGAGCCCCCGCGCCAGGTCGACGAGCCCCGTCTTGTCGTACACCGAGAGGAGCGCCCTCATGCCGACCTCATGCCGACCTCATGCCGCCTTCACGCCCCCCAACTGCCGCCGCTCATGCCCTCGTCGGCTCGACAGGCTCGAGCTCCCCGAGCACCCGCAGGATCGTGTCGGGGTAGAGCCGCCGCTCCACCTGCTTGATCCGTTCGTGCAGGGTCTCTTCGGTGTCGTCCGGGTACACGGGTACCTCCTCTCGTGCGAGCACGGGACCGGCGTCGACTTCCGGCGTCGCCGCGTGGACGGTGCACCCCGTCGTGCGAACCCCCGCCGCCAACGCGTCGGCGACTGCGTGCCAGCCGGGGAACGCCGGGAGAAGCGAGGGATGCGTGTTGAGGATACGGCCCGGAAAGACCTCGTGCACCTGCTCGGTGAGCACCGTGCCGAACCCCGCCATCGCGACGAGGTCGAGGTCGCGCCCCGCGAGCTCGCCGGTGAGAGCCTCCGTGTAGCGGGCCCGGTCGAACCCCGCGCCAAACCCGCCGAAGTCGCGCCGGTCGAGCAGCACCGTCTCGACCCCGGCAAGGGACGCGAGCTCGAGCGCGCGACAGGGGCGGTCCGCCAGGACGACCGAAACCGGGACCCCGGCGTCGAGCACCGCCTTCAGGATGGAACCCGTGCCCGAGGCGAGCACGCCAACTCGTCGGGCGCTCAGCCCAGCTCCTTCACGATCTCCACCATGCGCACGCCGGCCTCGGTGGGGTTCTGCGCCACGAGGGCTCCCGCAGCGGACAGCGCCTCCATCTTCGCCTGGGCGGTGCCCTGCGAACCGGAGATGATCGCGCCCGCGTGACCCATCTTGCGGCCGGGCGGCGCGGTGACGCCCGCGATGTAGGAGACGACGGGTTTGGTCACGCGCTCGGCGATGAACTCGGCCGCGCGCTCCTCCTCGGAGCCACCGATCTCGCCGATCATCATGATCGCCTTCGTGTCGGGGTCGTCCTGGAACGCCGCGAGGCAGTCGATGAAGTTCGTCCCGGGCACCGGGTCGCCGCCGATCCCCACGCAGGTCGTCTGCCCGACCCCCTGCTGTGAGAGCTCGTGCAGCGCCTGGTAGGTGAGCGTCCCCGAGCGGCTCACGATCCCGACGGGGCCGCCCGGGAGGGCGATGTCGCCGGAGGTGATGCCGATGTTGCACTTGCCCGGCGAGATGACCCCCGGGCAGTTCGGGCCGAGGAGCCGGGTGCCGGGGTGCTCCCTGACCAGGCGGTTGTACGTCTTCGCCTCGTCGTGCGCAGGGATGCCCTCGGTGATGCACACGATGAAGGAGATGCCCGCCTCGGCGGCCTCCAGGATCGCCGCGGCGGCGAACGGCGGCGGCACGGAGATGAACGACGCGATCGCGCCCGTCGCCTCGACGGCTTCGGCGACCGTGGCGAAGACGGGGATCCCCCCGATGACCTCGCCGCCGCGCTTGGGGTTCGTGCCCGCAACGACCTTGGTGCCGTACGCACGGTTGCGCAGCCCGTGGTACAGGCCCTGGCTCTTCGGGCTCACGCCCTGGACGACGACGGTCGTCGTCTCGTCGACGAAGATGCTCACGCTCGCTCCCCGCCCACGCTCGCCCCCCGCTCACCCGCCGCCGCGGCCAGGGAGACGGCCCTGCGCGCCGCCTCCAGCATCGTCGGCTCCGCGACGAGGCGGTCCGAGAGGTGCGGGAGGAGGAGGGCCCGGCCTTCCTCCGCGTTCGTGCCGTCCAGCCGCAGCACGATCGGCGAGCGCAGGTCGACGCGCCCGAGGGCCTCGATCACGCCCTTCGCCACCTCGTCGACGCGGGTGATGCCGCCGAAGATGTTGACGAAGATCGAACGTACCGACGGGTCGGCGTTGATCACTTCGAGCGCCGCGGACATCACGTCCGCGTTCGCGCCACCGCCGATGTCGAGGAAGTTCGCGGGCGAGCCGCCGACCTGGTTCACCACGTCGCAGGTGCTCATCGCGAGGCCGGCCCCGTTGGCGATGATCCCGACGTCGCCCGAGAGCCCGATGTAGTTCAGCCCTTTCTCCTTGGCCATCTGCTCTCGGGGGTCGTCGGTTTCGGTCGCCGCGAACTCGTCCCACTCGGGGTGGCGGAAACGCGCGTTGTCGTCGAGCGTGACCTTCGCGTCGAGCGCGTGGACGCGGCCGTCGGTCGTGAGGATCAAGGGGTTGATCTCCGCCAGGTCGCAGTCGCCGTCGTCGTAGCAGCGGTAGAGGGAGACGAGCACCCCGGCCGCCTCGTCACGGGCGGCTTCGTCCAGGCCCGCGTCGTCGACCCACCGGCGGGCTGCCTCGAGGTCGAGGCCGCCTGCGGGGTCGAGGTGGATCAGGGCGATCGCGCCCGGGTTCGTGGCGGCGACCTCTTCGATCTCGACGCCGCCCTCGGCCGACAGCATCCCGAGGTAGTTCTTCTCGGGACGGTCGAGCGTGAAGCTCGCGTAGTACTCCTCGGCGATGTCCGACGCGTGCTCCACCCAGACCCGGTGGACCAGGTGCCCCTTGATGTCCATGCCGAGGATCGCCCCCGCGTGCTGCCGCACCTCGTCGGCGTCCTCGGCGAGCTTGATCCCACCCGCCTTGCCGCGCCCGCCGACCTTCACCTGGGCCTTCACCACCACCGGATAACCCGCCGCGTCCGCCCGGGCGACGGCCTCGTCGACGGTGTCGGCGACGCCACCCGGCGACGTCGGGATCCCGTAGCGCGCGAAGTACTGCTTCCCCTGGTACTCGTAGAGGTCCATCCGGCTCCTTCCTGGCTGTGGGCGATCGAAACGGTCACGCGGCCTAGACCGCCTGCTGCGCCTCGCGCCCGTCGAGTGCGTGCTCGAGCCACGCGCCGATCGAGGGCAGCGGCGCGCCCGGCGTGAAGACTTCGGCGACGCCTTCGCGCTTGAGCACCGGGACGTCGACATCCGGGATGATGCCGCCCACGATCACCAGCACGTCGCCACGCCCCTGCGCCGCGAGCTGCGCCATGATCTTCGGGACGAGGGTGAGGTGCGCACCCGAGAGGAGCGACAGCCCGAGGGCGTCCGCGTCCTCCTGCACGACCGCCTGGACCACCTGCTCGGGGGTCTGGTGGAGACCGGTGTAGACGACCTCGAAGCCCGCGTCGCGCAGGGCCCGCGCGATGACCTTCGCGCCCCGGTCGTGGCCGTCCAGCCCGGGTTTGGCCACGACCACGCGGTAGGGGCGCTTCATCGACGGCGATGATAGGCGGCGCCCCCCCGGCCCCCGCCAGACGGGCGGGCCGGCCCGCCCGGCCGGGCGACCGTGACGAGGGCCGGCGATGCGTGGACGCGTCAGCTCGCGCGCCGCAACGGTGCCGCGCACAGGAGCAGCGTCTTTTGCCCCACGGACGCGAACCGCACGGTCGCCTGCGCGCGATCGCCTTCACCTTGTGCGCTCACCACCACGCCCGGTCCCCACCGCTCGTGCACGACGTGGTCGCCGGCGACGAGGCCGAGGTCTTCCGCGCCGGTGGTGGACCGCCGGGTCGAGGAGTCCGGCGAGGGGCGAGCGCCGCCCGCGCCGCCCGCGCCGAAGATCCGGCCGCCGCCGGCCTCGCGCAGGAGCTCTTCGGGCACTTCGGCCAGGAACCGGCTCGGCATCCCCGGCAGCGTGCGTCCCCAGAGCGTGCGGCTCCAGCTTTGCGTGAGGTAGAGGAACCGGCGGGCGCGCGTGATGCCGACGTAGCAGAGCCTGCGCTCCTCTTCGAGCTCGAGTGGTTCGCCGAGGGTCCGCGAGTGGGGGAAGATGCCCTCCTCCATGCCGACGAGGAACACCGCCGGGAACTCGAGGCCCTTCGCCGTGTGAAGGGTCATGAGCGACACGCGCGACCCGTCGTTGTCGAGCTGGTCGGAGTCCGACACCAGCGCGACCGTCTCGAGCAGCTCGGAGAGCCGCTCGTACTCACGCGCGACGCCGGCGAGCTCGGCGATGTTCTCGATGCGGCCCTCGGCCTCGTGCGTACGTTCCGCGGCCAGCTCGTCCAGGTACCCGGACCGCTTGGCGACGAGCTCGACGAGGTCCCCCGGCGGGGTCTCCACGGCCGCGGTCCGCAGCTCCCGCAGGAGCGCAGACAGCTCCTGCGCGCCCTTGAGCGCCTTGCCCGTCAGCCCGGCGGCCTCGGCTCCCTCGAGCGAGCGGCCGATCGCCGTGCCCGACGCCGCCGCAGCGGCGGAGAGGCGGACCACCGACGTCTGGCCGATGCCCCTCTTGGGCACGTTCACGATCCTCCGGAACGAGATCTCGTCGTCGGGGTTCGCGATCACGCGCAGGTACGCGAGGATGTCGCGCACCTCCCGCCGGTCGTAGAAGCGGGGCCCGCCGACGACCTTGTAGGGGATCCCCTGGCGGACCAGCTCTTCTTCGATCACGCGGCTCTGCGCGTTCGTGCGGTAGAAGACGGCGACGTCGCCGTAGGAAAGGTCCTCGGACGCGCGTAGCCGCAGGACCTCGCTCGCCACGAACGAGGCCTCGTCGCGCTCGTCGTCCGCCCGGTAGAGGCAGATCCGTTCGCCCCGCTCCCCTTCGGTGAAGAGCTCCTTCGGACGGCGCCCCAGATTGTTCGAGATGACGGCGTTGGCCGCGTCGAGGATCGTCTGCGTGGACCGGTAATTCTGCTCGAGCAGGACCGTCGTGGCGTTCGGGAAGGCGGCCTCGAACTCCAAGATGTTGGCGATCTCGGCCCCGCGCCAGCGGTAGATGGACTGGTCCGAGTCGCCGACCACCGTGACGTTCCCGTGCTCGCGACCCAAGAGCAGCACGAGCTCGTGCTGCGCGTGGTTGGTGTCCTGGTACTCGTCGACGAGGATGTGACGGAAGCGCCTGCGGTACGCCTCGAGGACGTCCTCGGCCGACTGGAGCAGCACGACCGCCTGGAAGAGGAGGTCGTCGAAGTCCATGGCGTTGGCGGCCTTCAGCCTCCGCTGGTACTCGGTGTACACCTCGCCGATGCGGCGGCGGAACGGGTCCGCCCCCCACGACGCCTCCTCGACGAAGCGGGCCGCGCCCACGAGCTCCGCCTTCGCCTGGGAGATGACCGCAGCCACCGCGCGCGGGGGCAGCCGCTTCGCGTCGATGTCCAGCTCGGCTTCGACGAGCTCGAGGAGCCGGCGCGAGTCGGACTCGTCGTAGACGGTGAACGCGCCGTCGTAGCCGATGCGACCGGCGTGCACGCGCAGCATGCGTAGGCATGCGGAGTGGAACGTCGACACCCACATCCGCTCGGCGCGTGCGCCCACGAGCTCGACGACCCGCCTGCGCATCTCGTCGGCCGCCTTGTTGGTGAAGGTGATCGCCAGGATCTCCCACGGCGCGGCGTCGCCGCTCGCGAGCAGATGGGCGATGCGCCGGGTGAGGACCCTCGTCTTGCCCGACCCCGCCCCCGCCACGACGAGCAGCGGGCCGCCGCGGTGCTCCACCGCGGCGCGCTGCGCCGGGTTCAGGTCCCTGACGAGGTCGTCGGTCGCGCTCAGTGGCCCATGCCCACGCCCTGGGACCGCTGGAGCTGCTTGCCCTCGGTCTGCAGGGCGGGGGCGACCATGACCTCGGCCTTCTGGAACTCCTTCACCGTCTCGTAGCCACAGGTGGCCATGGCCGTGCGCAACGCGCCGAAGAGGTTCATCCGCCCGTCGTTCTCGTGGGCGGGGCCGAGGAGGATCTCCTCGAGCGTGCCGCGGACGCCGGTGCGCACCCGGGTGCCGCGGGGAAGGGTGGGGTGGAAGGTCGCCATCCCCCAGTGGAAGCCGCGTGCGGGAGCCTCCAGCGCGGACGAGAGCGGGGAGCCCAACATGACGGCGTCCGCCCCGCAGGCGATCGCCTTGGCGACGTCGCCCCCCCTGGACATCCCGCCGTCGGCGATCACGTGGACGTAGACGCCCGTCTCGTCGAGGTGGCGCATCCGCGCGCCGGCGACGTCCGCGATCGCCGTCGCCTGCGGCACGCCGAGACCCAGCACCGCCCGGGTGGTGCACGCGTTACCCGGCCCGACGCCGACCAGGACGCCCACGGCTCCCGTGCGCATCAGGTGCAGCCCCGCCTGGTACGACGCGCAGCCCCCGACGATCACGGGGATCTCGAACTCGCGGATGAAGCGTTTCAGGTTGAGGGGCTCGACGGTCTTCGACACGTGCTCGGCCGAGACGACGGTGCCCTGCACGACGAGCACGTCGAGCTCGGCCGCGAGGCACGCGGGAGCGAGCTCCTCGGTGTGCTGGGGGGTCACCGACGCGGCGGTGACCACGCCGGACTCCTTGATCTCGCGGATCCGCTCGGTGACCAGCTCGAGCTTGATCGGCTCCTGGTACATGTGCTGCATCCGGGGCGTCGCCTTCTCGTCGTCGAGCTCGCGGACCTCCTCGAACAAGGGCGTCGGGTCCACGTATCGGGTCCAGAGACCTTCGAGGTTCAAGACGCCGAGCCCGCCGAGCCGCCCGATCTCGATCGCGGTCCGCGGGCTCGTCACGCCGTCCATCGCGGCGCCCAGAAGCGGAAGGCCGAACCGGTACGCGTCGATCTCCCAGGAGATGTCCACGTCCTCGGGGTCACGGGTCCGGCGACTGGGCACGATCGCGATGTCGTCGAAGCCGTACGCCCGGCGCCCGGACTTGAAGATCCCGATCTCGATCTCAGCCACGATTGTCCTCCAACGGTCCGCCAACGGTCCGCGCCGTCCAGGTCTTCTCACTGTACCGGCCGGCCCCCGACTCCCCGGTGTCCCCCGGGGCGACGATCAGCCGTCCCGCCGTCCGTCGACGAGGACCCTCGTGAGCAGGTCCACGAGCACGCGCGCCGTCGCGCCCCAGACGGTCTCTTCCTCGACCGAGAAGAAGTACATCGCGAACCTCGGCAAGCCGGGCTCGCTCCACCACTCCTCGTGGAAGCTCGCCGCGAGGTCCGCGAGGGACGCGTCGAACGCGCGGTCCACCTCGGCCGGGCTCGGGACGAGATCAGGCCTTCCGGGGAGCGTCGCGACCACGGGCGTGATGGGCGCGCCCGTCGAGAAGGCGGCGGCCGGTGCGAGGTAACCGACGGGCCGGACGAGCGCAGGCTCGAGGCCGATCTCCTCGTGCGCCTCCCGGAGCGCAGCGGCGAGCGCGTCCTCGCCAGGCTCGACGCGGCCGCCGGGAAAGCTCACCTGGCCCCGGTGGGTGCGGAGACGGGTCGAACGCCGGGTGAGCACCACCCGGGCCTCGCCGAGCTCCTCGAACAGCGCCACCAGCACCGCAGACGGAGCGGCCGCGTCGCTCGGCGGCCCGACCGGAGGGGCTGTGACCGCAGGGGCCCGGACCGGGGAGGGCGGCCCGTCACCGGGGCCGCTCCCTGCGCGGGCCAGCCCCTCGAGCACGCTCTCGAGCGCGATCCCCCGCCGGGCGGTCCAGGGGGGCGGGCCGCCCCGCTCGGCCGTGGCAGGGCGGGGGATCACGTCGGCGTCACGTCTCGGTCCCGGGACCTGACTACATCATGCCGCCCATGCCGCCCATGCCGCCCATGCC
>JASHUY010000021.1 GCA_030039755.1 Acidimicrobiales bacterium | reverse complement strand
GACACGGCACCTCCAACGGTCTCTTGCTGTTCGAGCACGAGGACTCGCCATCCGGCGTCGGCGAGCGCGTTCGCCGCGACGAGGCCGTTGGGCCCCGCGCCGATGACCACTGCGTCGTAGGTCGCCGGTCGCGCCGCCGGGCCGCGGGTGTTCAAGGCCGGTCCGAGGATGCGGGCTCGACGGGCTCAACGGACCGGACCACACGCGCCCGGCGCGGCGCCTCGAAGCCGGCGAGCCGGGACTTCACCTGCGCGGTCGGCTCCTCCCAGACGTCGGCGTCGTTCCGGTTGGTGTCGATCGGCGAGGTCACCTTCGAGCGAGCCTAATTTCCCTGGCGAAGGGGCTGCCGCAGACCTGCAACTCCGAATGTGCTTGGTAGGCTCCCGCCACCTCAAGTCGATGCGGGGTTCGGTTCGTGGTGCTCTCTCAGCGACAGACGTCCGGGCTCGCGGGCCGACGCGATCGCCCTGTCTCCCGCCTGGCGACGCGGACCGACCGTCCGTTCACGCCGGCAGCCGTCGCCGCGGTCGCAGGGACGCTGTTCGTCCTCGCCCGGCTCTTCGTCGCAGCGAAGGGAGACATCACCAGGTTCGTCATGGCAGGTCGGGATTTCGTGAACCCCGCGTTGGCGCCCGCGGGGCTCCACGTCTTCGCCGGTTCCGGTTACGACGGGCAGTTCTCCTACCGGCTCGCGCTCGACCCGGCGGACCTCTCCAAGACGGCGTTCGGGATCACCTTCGACGCGGATTTTCGTGTCCAACGGATCGGGATGTCCGTGCTCGCGTGGCTGGCGTCGGGTGGGCAGCACCAACTCGTGCCGGACGCGCTGGTCGCGGTGAACCTGGCTGCACTGGTCGTCCTCGCCTGGCTGGGCGGGTCGATCGCCCGGGACGCCGGCCGCCATGCCGGATGGGGGCTGCTCGTCGCCGGTTATTGGGGCTTTCTCTTCAGCATCGGTCGGGACCTCCCCGAAGTGGTCGCCAGCTGTTTCGTCGTCGGCGGTCTCGTCGCGCTGCGGCGGTCCCGACCGGTTCCCGCGGGCTTTCTCCTCGCGTGCGCGGTGCTCTCGCTCGAGACGACCTTGGACGTCGTCATCGCCGTCGCGCTGGTCGCGCTGGTCCAGATCGTCAGTCGCACGCGGCGTCCGGGCGTACGCGACCTGGCGTGGGCGGTACCCGTGCTCGCGTTCGTCGGATGGCAGCTCGTCGCTTGGGCGGTCACGGGCAGCCTGCCCATGCGTTCGGACGCCGGGGACAACCTCGGGGCGCCGGTGGTCAACATGGTCGACGCCGCCGCGCACTACCTCGATCACCTCTCGTCGGGCGGGTCGCTCTTGTGGCTGGGCGAGTTCTTCGTCCTGGCCGTCGTGACCGTCTTCGCCGCTTGGTCGCTGGTCCGGTCGCGAGTGCCCGTGTGGGAGAAGACGGCATGGGTCGTCTCGGTGCTCGTCGCCGTCTCGCTCGCGCGCGGGATCTGGTACGGGCGTGCGGACTTCCGAGGCTTCGAGGACCTCTACGTCCTGTCCTCCATCGTCCTCCTCGGTTCACGGCACCGACTGTGGCTCGTCGCGGCACTCGTCGCCGTCGCGTGGGTCGTCACCTTCGCGCACCACGTGGTCGACCTCTGAGCCGACGGAGGGACGCCGACCGCCGGCGGAGGGACGCCCACCGCCGGCAGACCGCGCCGGTCGCCGGGGAGGCGCGGCCGATGAGCCACAGGGCAAAGAAGACCACCGCAATGACCCAAATGAGGTGGATCGCGGAGCCGAGGCCGAAGAACAGGAAGACGATCAGAAAGGCAGTCCCGTTCCGACGCGTCGGCGCGGGCCATCTCCCCGATAACCGCTCACTCCGTTCGGGCATGTCGCTCGCGACCTTTCTGGCGTCTGGAGCGTCCATTCGACAAAATGGAGGGGAGTGCTTTCGGGGCTAAACCACCGCATCTCAGCCTGGCTGAGCGTTCAAGAAGCCGAGATGCCGTCTCTGCGGCGCTTCGGCGTAGCCGGCCTTCTCGCCGGTACGGTCGTCGTCGCGGGGGCGGTCGCCGGCGGCTCGAGCTTCGTCTCGCACCAGCCGGGCGCATGGTTCTTCGGGACGCCGGGCGGCCCGCTCGGTTTCGTGGCGTCGGGCTCGTCGGGCGCGCCTGCGCTCAGCATGCTCGGCGTCTACGGGGGTCTCGCCGCGCTGAGCGTGGTGTGGTGGCGCCTGCTGCGAACCCTCTGGCGCCATCCCGGCATCTCCGTGCGAGCGGTCCTGCGCGTCATCGTCGTATGGGCCGTTCCCTTCGCCGTCGCGCCGCCGCTCTTCAGCCGGGACGTGTACAGCTACGCGGGCCAGGGCGCCATGGTCTCGTTCCACATCGATCCCTACCTCTACGGGCCCGACGTGCTCGGGGCGACCCGCTTCGACCTCCTCGCGAGCCCGATCTGGGCGAACACGCCGTCGCCGTACGGGCCGACGTTCCTCTCGCTCGACGGGCTCGTGACGCGGCTGTCGGACCACCAGGTGCTCGCCGACCTCGTCCTCTTGCGACTGCTCTCCGTCGTCGGCGTCGCGCTCATCGTCCTGGCACTGCCGACCCTTGCCCGGAGCATGCGTCGCGACCCGGCGGCTGTGGTCGTGCTGGGTGCGGGCAGCCCGATCGTGCTCGCGACGCTCATCGGCGGCGCGCACAACGACGCCCTCATGGTCGGGCTCCTCCTCGCCGGCCTCGCGGCATGGAAGCGCTACGGGCCGGTTCCGGGGATCGTGCTCTGTGCCCTCGCTGCCGGGGTCAAGGCACCCGCGGCGTTGGGCATCGTGCTCATCGGATGGAACTGGCGGGGACCCGGCGCCCGGATCCCTGAACGGATCGCCCGGACGCTCGGCGCGCTCGGAATCGGTGCGGCCACCCTCGGCGCTCTTTCCGCCGTCTCGGGAATCGGATGGGGTTGGGTGCTGACGTTCACCGCGCCGGACAAGGTCTCGACCGGTGTCACCCCGGTGGACGCCGCGGCCCATGTGCTGGCCGGGTTCCTGCATGCCGCCGGCGACCCCGTCGGGCTGTCCTCGGTGCGCACCGTCACGTCCTTCGCGGGCATCGCGGTCGCGGTCGCCGTGGGGACCTGGCTGCTCTGGCAATCCCCGCGCCTCGGCGATCTCCGCGCGCTCGGCCTCGCCCTCCTGTTGCTTGCGCTCTTGGGCCCCGTTCTCTGGGCGTGGTACCTGACGTGGGGGCTCGTGGTGCTCGCACCGGTCGCGACGGGGCTCCTCCGGCGAGCCGTCGTCTGGCTCTCGATCGCGGAGACGCTGGTGGGCGCGTCGTCGGTCATGCACATGCTGGGCGCGTTCGCCCACAAGGGTGCGCTGACCGACGTGATGGTGGTCCTCGGGATCGGGGCTGTGACGTTCGCCGCCATGTGCGCGCCGTTCCGGTCACGCCCGACCGGCTTTGCCGGCGCCACCGTGGGCGGGCGGGTCGCACAGGCCGTCGCAGAGCCCGCGGCGGCGCCGATCGGCCCGATCCGGGCGACCGGAGACGGCTGAGCCGTCACCAAGACCCCGGTTGGACGCAAGCACCTGATGCGGTTCGTCTGAGGTGCTGTCAGCGCGACTCGGGCCTTACACGCCCGTCTGACGACGCCCGTCTGACGACGCCCGTCTGACGACGCCCGCCTGACGACGGCCGTACGCTCATCTCGGTCGGCCCACGAGCGGGGCGCGAGGGCCGCACATGACCGCGAGCACGCACGGAGGTGGCGATGGCCTGGGACTTCTCGACTGAGCCGGAGTTCGAGGCGCAGCTCGCGTGGATGCGCGACTTCGTGCGCGACGAGATCCTTCCGATCGAGACGCTGGACCTCGGGCACGCCGAGCTGCTCAGACTGGTCCGCCCCCTCCAAGCGGAGGTGAAGCAGAAGGGGCTCTGGGCGGCCCACCTCTCGCCCCAGCTCGGCGGGAAGGGGTTCGGTCAGGTGCGGCTCGGGCTCATGCACGAGATCCTCGGGCAGTCCCCCTACGGCCCGGTGGTGTTCGGCAACAACGCCCCGGACTCAGGCAACGCCGAGCTCCTTGCGATCGGGATCGAGCAGACGGGCCGGGAGGACCAACGCACGCAGTGGCTCGAACCGCTCCTCGACGGACGGTCCCGCAGCGCGTTCTCCATGACCGAGCCGGGCTCGGCGGGCTCGGACCCGACGCTCCTCTCCACCCGCGCAGAGCGCGACGGGGACGAGTTCGTCATCAACGGCCGAAAGTGGTTCACGACCAACGGGTCGGTGGCCGACTTCCTCATCGTCATGGCCGTCACGAACCCGGAGGTCCATCCCTACCAGGGGTCCTCCATGATCATCGTGCCCGCCGACACCCCGGGGGTCACGATCGTGCGCGAGGTGCCCGTCATGGACCACCCCGACCCCAAGTTCGGAGAGTTCGGCAACCACGCCGAGATCGAGTACGAGGACGTGCGCGTCAGTGCCGCGAACCTCCTCGGACGCGAGGGGGAGGGTTTCCGGCTCGCGCAGGCCCGCCTCGGTCCCGGGCGGATCCACCACTGCATGCGCTGGCTCGGTCAGGCGCGCCGCGCCTTCGACATGTTGTGCGAGCGGGCGGTCTCGAGGTACGCGCACGGGTCGCTCCTCGCAGAGAAGCAGACCGTGCAGAACTGGGTCGCCGACTCACTCGCCGAGATGACCGCCGCGCGTCTGATGACCCTCCACGCGGCGTGGAAGATCGACCGTGAAGGCGCCGCGGCGGCACGAGACGACATCGCGATGATCAAGTACTGGGGTGCTGCGGTCCTCTACAACGTGATCGACCGCTCGATCCAGGTGCACGGCGCGCTCGGCTTCTCGTCCGATCTCCCGCTCGAGTCGATGTACCGCGCGGCTCGCGCCGCGCGCATCTACGACGGGCCGGACGAGGTCCACCGCCAGTCGGTGGCGCGCCACACGCTGCGGCGCTACGCGTCGACGGACGTGCCGACGGAGCACGTGCCGACGCGGCGCGCGGCGGCTCAGGAGAAGTTCGCAGAGTTCCTCCTGTCCGCCGGCGCGTAGGGACGCCGATCTTCGGTTCCGTTCGGCCCCGCCGTCACTGCACCTGACGGTCAACGCAGCAGGCGCGAGAGCCTCCGGTCGGCGAGCACGGTGCCGCCGGTCTGGCACGTGCAGTAAGCCACCTCGTAGGAGTCGAACGAGACGCGCCGGATCGTCGCCCCGCAGCGAGGGCAGGGTTCCCCCACCCGCCCGTGGACGGTGAAGTGCTCTCCGAGCCGTGGCTCGGAGAGCCCGCCCTTGCGGCCGCGCTCGGCCTCCAACCCCTCGGCGAGCACGGCGCGGATCGCGGCGAGCAGCTCCTCGCGCGTGTCGGCGTCGAGGGAGCCGACCGTGGTGAACGGGGAGAGCCGCGCCCGGTGGAGCGCATCGTCGGTGTAGCCCCGGCCGATCCCCGCGACGACGTGCTGGTCCCGAAGCCACGTGTAGAGCCGGCGCGTGCTCCCCTCGTGGCGCAGCAACTCCGCGAAAGCCTCGCTGTCTGCTTCCGGCCCGAGCGTCGCGAGCGGCCCCTCGTCTCCCGGACCGAGCACCCACCACCCTGCCTTGCGCTGGGTGCCGTGCTCACGGACGAGCACCGCGAGCACGGGGTCGGCGAACGTGAACCGCACGAGGGACCCCCGCGGTCGCGTCGCCTTCGGTGGGCGCTCCAGGTCGACCCGGCCGGCCTGGGACAGGTGCAGCGCGACGCGGTACCCGCCCTCGAAGCACATGAGGGCGAACTTCGCGCGCCGCCCCACTCGCTCGACCCGGCGCCCGAGAAGGACGTCCGGCTCGGGCTCGGCCGTCTTCAGGCTCGCGAACCCGAGCAGGTCGGCCCGTTCGAGCACCGCGCCGGCGAGCGCGGCGTCGAGCCGCTCGGCCAGCGCCTGCATCTGGGGCATTTCGGGCACGGCGGCTCCTCCGCGCGGCCCTCCCTGGCCCGCGCCTTCACTGGGTGGCTCGAGAAGGGCCGCTCCGGGCCCCGACGACCATTTTGGCGTCGATGATCGCCAGGTCGTCGCGCAGCACCAACAGCGGGTTGATGTCGAGGGCGTCGACGTCGGGATCACAGATGATCTCGGACACGGCAGCGATCACCCGTGCGACGCGGGCCCGAGCGGCTCGGGCACCCTCCTCCTTCCCGCCCAGTACGGTCGGCAGCCAGGGGAAGCGCTCGACGAGCCCGCCCGCCTCCCCGTCGGTCAGCGGCGCGAGACCGACCACGCACTTCTCCTTGTGCTCCACGTCGCTGCCGCCCAAGCCGAAGAGGACGATGGGGCCGAACTGGTCGTCGTTTGCAGCGCCCACGAAGAGCTCCGCCTCCGGGAAGGCCACCCTTTGCAGGGACACCTCGACAGTGGTCATCCCGATGGTCTCGGCGACCGAGGCGAGCTCCTCCCATGCGTGCGCCACCTCCTCGGCGTTTCTCATGCCGATTCGGATCCCGCCGGCACCTTTTCGGTGTGCAAGACCGCCCTCCAGCTTCATGGCGACCGGATAACCGGACTGGGACGCCGCACGCACCGCTTCGTCCGCCGATTGGACGAATGACGTCGGCCAATGCGGGATCCCACGCGCTGCCATCCGCTCGATGACCTCCCGCGCGTCGAGTCGGACGCCCTGCTTGCCGGCGACTTTCACCGGGTAGGAGGTGGGTGGAGTCCCGCCACGGGGGGACCTCAAGAATTTTGCGAGGGCGCGAATGGCCGGTCCCTGTCCCATGAGGCATGGGATGCCGCGTACGTTGACGAACTCGCGAGCTCGCGTGTCCACGGCACCCGTCGTGGGGGAGACGACCACCACGGGTTTCCCCGACTCGGCACCGGCATCGGCGGCGCACCTCACCGCGTTGAGAAAGAGGGTGCTCGACCTGTCCCGTTCGACCCAGCCGTTCTTCGCGTCCTGGCACGCGAGCAGGAGATCGACGTTTGCATCCTCGGCGACGGCCAGCACTGCAGCGGCATGAGCTTCGTTGTGGGATTCGACGATGCCGGCGCCGGTCGTGTCGAGAGGGTTGGACGCCGTGGCGTAGGGAGGCAGCGATTGGCGCACCCTGTCGAGCGTGGACTGTGCGAGGACGGCGAAGTCCAGCCCGACTTCCTCCCCGGCGTCCGTCAGGAGAAGACGCTCTCCCCCTGAGATCGTGACGGCCGCGATTCTCGGCGGCGCAGCCGGTCGCCGAAGGCGTTCGCCGAGCTCGATCAGCGCAAGGAACTCCTCGGGCTCCTCGGCAACGATCACACCGGAACGGGAGAAGAGGTCGAGTTGTACCGCGGCGGAGCCCGCAAGAGCTCCCGTGTGCGTTCGGGCGGCTTCGCCACCGGCGACGGAACGACCCGCCTTCAGCACGACCACGGTCTTGTCGTTCCGCACGGCCTCGTCGAACGCCTCGAGGAGCGCCCGGCCGTCGGTGAACCCCTCCAGGTAGCAGGCGATGACCCGAACACCTTCTTGACCTGCGAGATAGCCGACGAACTCGCTGATCCCGAGGTCAAGCTGGTTCCCGGTGGTGATCACGTGGCTGAATGCGATACCCCTCTCTGCCGCCGCACCCGTCAGCGAACAGGCCAGCGCGCCGCTGTTGGACACCAGGGCGACGACGCCCCGGCCTGACTGCTCGAGCATTGGCCCGCTGTACGCGGCAACCTTGTCATGGAGGTTGATGAACCCGAGGCAGTTGGGCCCGACGAGGCTGAGGTTCCCGCGCTCCGCCAGGACCCGTTGCGCGAGCGCGGCGCCGCTTTGCCCGGTCTCCCCGAAGCCCGAGGCCAGGAGAACCGCAGCCTTCGCGCCGAGATGGGCCGCCTCTGAGACGACGGAGACGGATGCTGCGCTGTTCACGGCGACCACTACCAAGTCGGGCACTTCGGGCAATGCGCTCAGAGAGGGAAAGGTGCCCCTCCCGCGGACGACCGCGCCGCTCTTGTTGACGACGTGAACTGTTCCGGGGAAATCGATGGCTACGAGGTTGTCGACGACATTGCGGCCGGGCCCGGGCCTTTCGGACGCGCCCACCACGGCGACGGATCTCGGCGTCAGGAGCGACTCGACTCGCATGACGCTTGCTACCTCGGTGAGGCCGGTCATCGACAGTGGTCAGACTTCCACGGTCGACGATGTCCGGTTCCACGGGACGAGAAGCCAGTCGGCGACCGACACGAGACCGAAGGCAGCGAGGACGAGAAGCGAAGACGCGACGAGGGACGCCCACAGAAGCGGCGTGTTGAACTGGTACGTCGAGTTGATCACCATGTACCCGAGTCCCTGGGTACCGCCGATCCACTCCACGATCACCGCACCGATCACGCTGGCGCTCGCAGTGATGCGCAAGCCTGCGAACAGATACGGAAGCGCGCTCGGCCACCGGAGCTTCCGCAGCACGGCGCTGCGCTTCGCATCGACGCTCTTGAACAGCTCCACGAGCGACGGGTCGACGGAGTCCAATCCCCTCATCATGTTCACGAGAGTCGGGAAGAACGAGATGATCGCCGTCATGACGACCTTGGTCGCGAAACCGGTACCGATCGTCACGATCGCGATCGGAGCGAGAGCGACGAGCGGGATGCTCTGGAGAATGATCGCGAGAGGGTAGAAGGCACGCCGTGCCGAACGGGCGTGCACGAACCAGATCGACAGGAGGACGGCGAGCAGGTTCCCGATTGCGAAGCCGGTCATCGCTTGCTCGATCGTCGGCACCGCGTTGTCCCAGATGGTCCTTGCGTTGTGGACGAACGTCTCCGCGATGAGCGCCGGCGACGGAATGAAGTACGACTTGAGGCCGAGGAGAACCACGACCGCCTGCCAGCTTCCGATCACGCAGGCGATGACGACGGCCGGGATGAGCCAGTGCGCCATCGTCGACGCGCGTCTCCGGTCGGACGCTCGTGGCGACACGAACGTCGGAGAGGGCGCCGCCGCCGCCTCGGTCACCTCGGTAGACAACGTCGTCACCTTAGCGGACAAGGACTTCACGCAGATGACTCCTCAACGCGAGGAACTCAGGGCTGACACGTACCTCACTTGCCCGTGGCCTCTCCAGCTCCACGGGGATGAGCTCGACGATCCTGCCTCGGTTCGGGCTCATGACGCACACCCAATCGGACAGGTACACCGCTTCTTCGATGTTGTGGGTCACGAAGAGCACGGAGTTGCGCTGGTCGTTCCAGATGCGCAACAGCTCGGTGTTCAACAGCTCCCGTTGAAACTCGTCCACCGCCGAGAACGGCTCGTCCATGAGCAGGATCGAGGGGTTGATGGCAAGCGCCCGGGCGATGGCGACACGTTGGCGCATGCCGCCGGACAGCTGGGAGGGACGCAGGTGCTCCCGCCCGGCCAAGCCAACCAAAGAGAGGAGCGCGGAGGATCGGTCGCGCCGCTCATCGGGTGTCAAGCCGACGAGCTCGCCGAGTAGCTCCACGTTCTCCTGGACGGATCGCCAGGGGAGAAGAGCGGCGTCCTGGAAGACGAAACCGAAGCGGTGCGCCCGCTGCGCCTGGAGAGGCGAGCCCCCTTCGACCAACACGCTTCCGCTCGTGACGGGAAGGATGCCAGCCACGATTCGCAGAAGGGTCGACTTGCCGCAGCCTGAAGGCCCGATGAGGCTTACGAAGCTGCCCCTCCGCACCGACAGATTGACCCCCTCCAGCACCTGGACCGGCGGTCGGCCCGCGTAGCAGAGCCCGACATCACGGAGCTCCACCACGGCTGTCGTCTTCTCAGACGTCGGCTCCACCGCGATGCGTTCAGGCAGGCTTGACGTGAGCTGCACGCTTGAGGATCTCCTGTGTCAACGACTCGGCGACCGTCACAGGTTTGGCAAGCGCGCCCGACACCTTTGCTGCAGCGATCGCTTGTGACCACACCGACTTGCTGATCGCGAGCAGGCCATGGGCCTTCGTAGTCGACGACGTCAACATCGGGATCTCCGCTTGCATCTGGAGCTTCTGCTGGGTCGGTGTCTGGTCGGACGGAAAGTCCTTGAGGGTGATGGAGACGGCATCCGATGGGTGCGCGACGGCGTACTTCCACCCCTCTTGGCTGGCGCGCATGAAGCGAGCGAGCATTTCGCCTGTCGAGTCGATCGTGTGGTTGGTGGCGATGACGTTGTCGCCGTATCCCGGTAGGCCGATCTTGGAGAACGAGTAGCAGCGCGTGGCGACCCCCTTCATCTTGAGGGCAATGGGCTCGTTGAACACGTAGGCGGTGTACGCGTCGACCTTTCCTTCCACGAGCGATCCCGGGTCTGTGCCGACGACGAGCAATCCGACCTTGCTCGCCGGAACGTTGTGCGCCTTCAAGATCCCGAGAACCTGCTGGCGGGCGTCGTCCTGGATGCCTACGACCTTCCCCTCGAGGTCTTTGATGTTGTAGATCTTCGACGAAGCGAGCACCAATAGGCAGCCCGGGTTTGTCTGGAACGCCGCGCCGATGCACTTGTAGGGCACGCCCTCGGCGATGCCGATCAAGGTGTCGCTCGTCTCCGACACGATCCCGATCTGTGCGCCTCCGTCCGCGACGATCGCGCGTGGGTCGGTCGTTGTCCCCGCAGTCAAGATGTCGACTGTGAGGCCGTACTTCTTGTAGATCCCCATTTTCGCCGCGACGTAGTACCCGGCGAACTCGACGTTGTTGAGATAGCTCTGCTGCAGTTTGACGCTCCTGGTGCCAGCGGCCTTCGCTGAATCCAGGACGTCGGCGCTGTGCAAGCTCGACATCAACCGTCCTCCCGCGGAAGCGAGTCCGAGGGTGAGGACGGCCTTGCCGGAACCACTCAGAAACGCCCGGCGGTTCATCGCCTTGCCGAGAGGAGTCGCCAGGATCTCGGCCCCGTGACTCGAATTGCGTTGTACAGGTTGCATGGTCCCCCCTTTGGGTGATTCAGGTTGGTGGTGTGTCGCGTTGCTGCAGGAACTGCTTCAGTGGAACCTGGCTCCGTCGAGCTTCTTGATCGCGGTACTCCGCGGTGGCGTTCACCAGGGTGGAGATCGTGTAGTTCTCGTTCACAGCACCGAGGAAGCCCATCCGCTCGTACGTTCTGTTGAGCGCGAGCTTGGTGAGCTTCATCGTCGTCGGCGGGATCGCTGCGAGCTGTTCGGCCCGCTGGACCGCGACAGCGTCGAGATCCTCGTCCGGGACGACCTCGGTCACGATGCCAAGCTCGAGTGCCCTTCCGGCGTCGACGCTCTCACCCGAGAGCATCAGCCACTTCGCGGCCTTCATGCCACAGATCCAGGGCAGCATGGCCGCACCGGGACCACCCGCGTGGCGGATCTCGGGCAGGCCGAACTTCGTACCCGTGGCAGCGACGGTCACGTCGCAAAGGAGCGAGAGCTCGAGCGCTCCGCCGAGGTTGTACCCGCGGACAGCCGCGACATAGGGCTTGGCGCTTTGCCAGATTCCCAGGAAGACGTGCCAGTCGTCGACGAAGCGGTCGATCCACACCTCGGCAGGCTGTGGACCCTCGTCGGCTTCTGCTTTGAGGTCGAAACCGGAGGAGAAGGCCCTTCCGGCACCGGTCAGGACCACGGCGCGGCTGGAGCTGTCGACCTCCAACTGCCTCATGGCTGCAGAGAGGTCCTCGAGAAGTGTCCGGTTGATCGCGTTCAGGACGTGCGGGCGATCGAGGGTGATGCGCCCCACGCCGTCGGCCGGGAAGTCGATCCTCACGGTGCTCACGCGCCGACCTCGGTCTGGATCAGCTTCCTGAAGCGTTCCGTCCAGCCCGACTCGGGCACGTAGACGAGCTCGATCGTCTCGGCCACGACGGGGAGGTACTCGGCGAGCGCTCGCCTCGCCAAGGTGCCGTAGACCACGCAGTCGGCGGCCGCGAGCAGCTCCGGAATGTCGGCTCGATCGTCGCACGAGACTCCGCCCACGATTGTGACGATCGGGTTCAGACTCAGCACCGCGGAGATCATGCCGTCGACGAACTCTGCGGAACTCGCGATGATGACGACCTTCGTGCCGGGTGCGAGGTCGACGAGGCGCTCGTGGATGTCTTCGCGGAGCGTTCCGATGATCGGGATCACTCCAACGTTGCGGTCGGCCAGGAGGGATCGGAGCTCGCGGAGATCGAATGCGAGGCAGAGAACGTGCTGCGCGCTTCGGAGTCGCGGGAGCCACCCGTCCAGGTCGGCCGCGACCTCCTCGAGCGACGCGGATTCGACCTCGATTCTGAGGTCCAGGAGGGAGTGGCGCAGGTGCATCGCCAGCTCCTCGCGGCGACCCTCTTCTTTGCACACGACGATGAGCTCGGTGCGCGCGGCCCTGGCCCACGCCTCGTTGATCTCGACCAGAAGGATTTGCAGCGCCTGCTCGAGGGACACGCCCTCTCGCACGGATTGCTCGAGAAATGTGGCAGCCAGCCGGCGCACGCGGGCGTGCGGCGCGGTCTGGCTCTCGTCGGAGCCGAGCACGAAGAAGCCGGCGCCGGGCTGGGAGACGACGAGCCCGGCCGCCTCGAGCTCCCTGTAGGCGCGGGTGACGGTGACGGGGCTCGTTTGCAGCACCCTCGCAACCTCACGTACCGAGGGCAGCTTCCCTCCGGGAGGGATGTGCCCCGTCACGACTTCGTACTCGAACTGGCTCTTCAATTGCATGAAGGGTGGAATTGGTGACTCGCGTCGGAGGTGCAGCGAGGCCAAGATTCCAGGCACAGTGCGTACTATATCGGCCTGGTACAGTTCGTCAACGGCCAGCGGGCCCGGACCCCTCCCCCCTGGCGGCGTTCCCCGCCACCGAGATCGCGACCTCTGGGGACGTTGCCGGCGTTTCGCCGTGCGCCGGGAGCCGAAAGTCCCCTACACCGACTCGACCGTGAGCGCCATGCCCTGTCCGCTGCCGACGCACATGGTCACGATCCCGCGCTCGACCTGCCGCCGGTGCATCTCCGCAATCAACTTGGTCACGAGCACGATCCCGGTCGCCCCTACGGGATGACCGAGCGCGATCGCGCCGCCGTTGACGTTCACCTGATCAGGGTCAAGCTTGAGGTCCCTTATGACGGCGATCGTGGACGCGGCGAAGGCCTCGTTCAATTCGACCAGGCCGAAATCGGGCAGCCGCAACCCGGCGCGCTCCAAGAGCTTGTTGACGGCGGGCACCGGCCCGACACCGAAGAGACCGGGCTCCACACCGGCGGAGGCCCATGCAGTGAGGTACCCGGCGACCTGCAGACCCTCGCGCTTGGCGATGCTCTCGCGCGTGAGCACGACGGCCGCAGCCCCGTCGTTGATCCCGGACGAGTTCCCCGCCGTGACGGTCCCGGACTCCGAGAATGCCGGCTTGAGACGACCGAGACTCTCCAGCGTGGTGCCCGGGCGGTGATGTTCGTCCAGTTCGAAGCGTTGCGCTCCGCCCTTGGCGGGAACCTCGACTGCGACGATCTCTCCTGCAAAGCGACCCGCGGCGATCGCCGTCTCCGCGCGCCGCTGACTTTCGGCCGCAAACTCGTCTTGCTCGGCACGCGTGATCCCGTACTCGCTCGCAACCCTTTCCGCCATTGGACCGGCATCGCCGAGGATGTGGTCGCTCAGGAAGTCCACGAGGGTTCCGGAACCCAGTCGGTAGCCGAATCGCGCGTTCTCGAGAACATAAGGCGTCTGGCTCATGTTCTCCATGCCGACAGCCACCCCGGTGGAGACGTCCCCGAGCAGGATGTCTTGTGCGAGAGCGGTCATGGCGCGTAAGCCCGAGGAGCAGTTCATGTTGATCGTGTACGAATCGCTCGCCACAGGGATCCCTGCCCGGAGCGACACGTGGCGCGCGGGATTTCCCCCTCTCGAAAGCTGGATGTTCTCTCCCGCGACGACTCGCTCGACCCGGTCCGGCTCCAACCCCGCGCGGGTGAGGCTTTCGCGCACGACTACCGCTCCGAGGTCCAACGCGGAGATCCCGCTGAGGGAACCTCCGAAGCGGCCGATTGCCGTGCGCACCGGTGCGAGGAGCGCGATTCGGTCGGCGATCTGGCGGTTCATCGTTCCCTCCCTTGTCCTCTCTGATCGCGCGAGGCCACTTCTACGGGCGTGATCACCAGGTCAACCCTCCACCAACGTTCAGCACTTGGCCGGTGATGTAGCGGGCACCGTCGGAAGCGAGGAACACGACGAGGTTCGCAACATCTTCGGGCAGCCCAGCCTCACCGACCGGAATCCGTTCCACCACCGACTGCCAGACGTCCGGGGGCACCCGGCGGGTCATTTCGGTGTCGATGAAGCCCGGGCAGATGACGTTCGCCGTCACCCCTTTGCGGGCCAGCTCTCGCGCGGCGGTGAGCGTGAGCCCGACGACGCCCGCCTTCGCGGCGGCATAGTTCGCCTGCCCGAGGCTCCCAAGCCAGCTTGCGGACGAGATGTTGACGATCCTGCCGTAGCCTCGCTCCCGCATGTGCGCAGCAGCGAAGCGCGTGGTGAAGAACACCGCGGTCAGGTCGACGTCGAGGACCTCGTACCACTGCTCGTCCGTCATCTTGTGGAGCATCGTGTCACGGTTGATGCCGGCGTTGTTCACCAGCACATCGATCTTGCCGAACCGTGCTATTGCCTCCGCGAGCAAGTCTTCGACCGGCTCCCGCTTCGAGACGTCGCAGGACATGCCCAGCGCCTCGCACCCGGCGCTGCGGATCTCGCCGGCCAACGTCTGCACAGATGCAGCGTCGGAGTCGGCGAGCACGACGGTTGCGCCGTCGTTCGAGAGCGCCAGTGCGATTCCCTTGCCGATCCCCCTCCCGGCGCCGGTCACGACCGCCACACGACCTTCGAGCGCCATCTTCGGTTCCCCTTTCACGCCACGACGGTTCCACCGCGCCTCGTGCTGCACCACCGACGATGGGCGCCCGCATCCGTCATAGGCCGGATTGTAACGACCTAGTACGGACCGTCAACTAGCCTCGGCTCCTCGGACCGGCGCGGTCTCCCGGAAACCGATCGCCTGCTCGAGCGCCGCGGCGGACCGGAGCACGACGAGGTCGGCGTGCTGCGGGCCGATCAGCTGCACGCCGACCGGCAGGCCCTCGGAGTTGAGCCCGGCGCAGACCGTGGCCGCAGGTGAGCGCGTCATGTTGAACGGATAGGTGAGGCGCACCCAGTTCGGGTCGACGACGCCGTTCACCACGCCCCTTCCGCCGTGTGCGTTGAGCGGCGGCGCGCCTGCCGTCGTGGGCGTCACGAGGAGCCGTACGTCCCTGAACAGCTCGACAAGCCGGAGGTTCATCATGTGGCAGCGATCGAGGGCGCGGACGAGCCTCAGGGCCGGGATCCTGCGCCCGTGCTCGGCCAGCGACACGAGCACGCGTGTCACCGAGCCCCACTGCGCCTCGTACGGTTCCAGTGTCCGCAGCAGGCAGGTGTCGACGATGGCGAGCCAGTCGTCGAGCGGGTCCTCGGCGAAGACCGTGTCCACCTCGACGACCTCGGCGCCGAGGGCGTCCAGCGCGCCGACCACGCGCTCTGCCACCTCCATGACCGAGCGGTCGACTTCGGTGTAGCCGAGTGCCGGCGACCAGGCCACGCGGGCGGGCACCCGGGGATCGACGAGTGCGTCGAGCCAGCTGGCTTCGGGACGGGGCAGGGCCTCCAGGTCGGTCGGCTCGGGACCGACCACGGCGGCGAGGGCGACGACCACGTCGTCGATCGTGCGGCCGAGCACCCCT
This sequence comes from Acidimicrobiales bacterium, assembly GCA_030039755.1. Lineage (GTDB taxonomy): Bacteria > Actinomycetota > Acidimicrobiia > Acidimicrobiales > RAAP-2 > JAJYVT01. The sequence continues at coordinate 11,242 of JASHUY010000021.1, read as the reverse complement.
TTGGTCGAGAGCCCCAGCCAGCCGGCTGCGCGGGGGCCGCCGGACGGAACCCGGTTGTGCGAGGGCTTGAATCCCGACAGCGCGCAACTCGAGGAAGGGATCCTGATCGACCCGCCTCCGTCGCTGCCCGTGGCGAGCGGGACCATTCCCGAGGCGATCGCGGCCGCGGAGCCTCCGGAGGAGCCGCCCGCAGTGTGGTCGGGTGTCCACGGGTTGCGCGTCGTGCCGAAGAGCGCGTTCGAGGTGTGCGCGGTCCAGGCGAACTCGGGGAGGTTGGTCTTGCCGACCACGACCGCGCCCGCGGCACGCAGGCGCGCGACGAGGAGCGAGTCGTGGACCGCCCCCGGCGCTGTGGCGAACAGCATCGAGCCGAACGTCGTGCGGTAGCCGGCGGCGTCCTCGCTGTCCTTCACCCCGATGGGCACCCCTGCGAGCGGCCCGGGGTCCCCGCCGGTCGCGACGAGCTGGTCGACGGCTCCGGCCTGGTCGAGCGCCCGCTCCGCGTCGACGGCCACGAACGCGTTCACGTCCGGGTTGACCGCCTCGATGCGGTCGAGAGCCGCCGTCACGACCTCGCGGGCCGACAGCTCCCGGTCGCGGACGCGCCGGGCGAGCTCCGCCACGGGGATGGTGCGGAAGTCCACGTCTACCCGCCGAGCGCGAGAACTGCCTCGTGCAGGTCGCGCTCGGCAGTCACCACCGTCAGCACCGGCAGCGTCACCCCTCGTTCGACGTAGCGCGCGACGTGCGCCCGGCAGTCGTCCGGGTCGCCGTGGACGACGAGCGCGTCGACGACTTCGTCGGGGATGGCCCCGAGTGCCGCCTTGCGGTCCCCTGCCCGCCACGAGTCCCACATGCCCTGGAGCAACCCGGTTCGCCCCAGCCAACGATGGAAGGCCGCATAGGCCGGGACCGTGAGATAGGCGGCGACCATCCGGCGCGCGAGCGCTCGCGCGACGGCTGGGTCGGGCTCCGGCACCACGAAGATCCGCGCGACGACCTCGAAGGTGTCGCCTGCGGCCTGCGTCCGGGTGCCGGCACGGACCTCGGCGAGCGAACGCCCGACGTCGTCCGCCGACAGCCAGTTGAGGATCACCCCGTCGGCCTCCCTGCCGGCGAGCCGGAGCATCCCGGGCCGGAGCGCCGCCAGGTAGAGCGGCGGGGGAGCCGAGACCGGGCGGGACAGGCGGAACCCGCGCACGGAGAACGTCCCGAAGTCGGCGGTCACCTTCTCGCCGCTGAGCGCGAGGCGCAAGAACGCGAGCGTGTCACGTACCCGCTCGTAGGGACGGTCGAAGGCGATGCCGTTCCACTGCTCGACGATCACCTCCGACGACGTCCCGAGGCCGAAGGCGAACCGCGCCGGGGCGGCCTCCGCCAAGGCGGCGACGGTCTGCGCGAGGAGCGCGGGGCCTCGGGTGAACGCCGGCGCGATGGCGATGCCGAGGCGCAGGTCCGGTTCCCAGGCGGCGGCGAGTGCGAGCGGCGTGAAACCGTCGGTGCCGTTCACCTCGCCGGACCATGCGTCGGTGTACCCCGCTGCGAGCGCGTCGGCGAACCAGCGGCGGTGATCGGCGAGCGGGACACCCGCAAAGGGCACGGTGATGCCGAGGCGTCGCACGGCCCTGCACGATACCGGTGCGGGCTGGGCCGGTCGCCTGGCGAACTACCGACGGCGCGACGCCGACGGCTCTTCCCGCGGCGCCGGCGAGCGAGCGCCGGGGTGGGCCGCCATCGCGGCGGCGACGGCACGGCGAACCGTTGTCACCGCTCCCGCGACCACGAGGTACTCGCGGTTGTACAGGTGGGACACGGTCCCGACCTTCGCGCCGGAGGGATCGTGGATGCCGATGCGCGCGCCGACGTAGCGGGCGGATTCGAAGGAGAGCGTCACGATCTCCCGGTGGTGCGAGCACATCCGCTCGAGCTCGTCGACGGTGACCCAGGACTCGTCGTTGTAGGAGAGGAGCAGGAGCCCGCAGTCCACCGACGACACCGTGTCGGCGAGGGCGGAAGGCATGGTGCGTTTCGAGTTGAAGTCGCTCCTCGTCGCCGGGTCCCTGGCGTCGAGCCGCTTGCACGCCACGCCGTAATGTGCCGGGGAGTCCCACGCGACGAGCGTCTCCCAGACGTGGTAGTTGGTGAAGTAGCGGTGCTGGTTGTACGGGGGGTCCAGGTAGGCGACGTCGAAGCTCCCCAGGGTGCCCACCAGCGCGCGAGCGTCCCCTCGCAGCGCGCGTCCCGTGCCGGGAAGAAGGTGCGGCGCGGTCAGCTCGAGGCGTTTGTACGAGCGCTGTGCCCACTGCTTCACGAAGGCCATCTGCAGCCCGACGGTGGAGTCGACGCGGTCAGCAGCTTCGACGAGGCTCGTGAGCAGCACCGGTTCGAGGGGGCTCCCGGCGTAATTCGACGCGATCGCATCGCGTACCGAGTCGATCCGCTCGCCGTTGAACGGCTGGAAGAACCGGGCGCGCCGGCAGAAGGTCTCCGTGACGTACCCCGCCGAGCCCGACAGTGAGTTCAGGTGGGCGAGCGCGTCGTCGAGCTCGCGCTCGTCCACCTCGGCCGCGTCCGTTTCCACGTAGCAACGTGCGAAGACCTCCACGTAGCGTGCCAGGTCGACGGCGGTCACCTCCATCCCCAGGCGCTTGAAGGCCTGGGCGACGCGGGTCGTGCCGGTGAACAGATCGAGCGCGCTGCGCGCGCCGCTCGACGCGGCGACCGCCTGGAGCACCGGCACGAGCCGTCGCTTGCTCCCGAGGTACTTGATCACTCGGCTGCCCGCTCGACCGCTCGAAGGGTGCGCGATCGGGTGGTGACCGGCTCGTTGAGCACGGCGCGAGGCTATGCGGGCCGCGGCGCTCCGTCCGTGATGGTCACCGGTGCCCCGGTGCCTCGGCGACGTTCCAGAAGACGGCACCCCTGTGCTCCCGCCCGTTCTCTCGGAGCACCTCGCGCATCGCGCGCCGGACGACCGACGACCCTTCGGCGCCGGGCAGGACGACGACCTCGTCGACGTCGAGCGCGTGCAGGTCGCCGACCACCGCGGCTCGCGTCGTCCGGCTGAGGGGGAGGTGCAGCTCGTGCACGCTGGCAGCGGCAAAGACGAGCCACAACGCGTCGTCCGGTGGCGACTCGACCGCGCGTCGGCCCGGGCCCGGCACGATGGCATAGCCGTCGGGGAGAGCGAACGTGAAGCCGGCCCGCGCCTGTTGGACCATCTCCTGGGACACCCGGCCCGACGAGTCGGGGTAGACCGCGAGGACGGGGACCCGCGCCGCGCCACGGACGGGAGGTCTCTTCGGGGTCGGCGGAAGGGGCGGAGGGAGGAGCGCAGCGGGACGGTGGACAGTCGTCACCGCGTACGGCCAGAACGGGAGGGAGACGAACGGCACGAGCGCGATGGCGGCGATCCCTGCGGAGAGAGCGACGAGGAGGGGTGCCGCGGGCGCAGACGTCCGCGTGGCCGCCGTCGCGCCGCGCCCGTCCGCGAGGGCTGTCGCCGCGCGACCGTCTGGTCGCTCCCAGCGCCGGGCGTGATCGACGATCACCGCGAGCACGAGCGCGCAGAAGAGGTCGACCATCGCCGCGAAGCGTTCGGGAGCGATCGAGTCGAGGAGCGGCACGTGTCGAAGCAGCGCGGCGGGTAGCACGACGCGGAGCGCACGGTCTTCGACGTGCAGTCTGTAGCCGAGCGACGCGACGTACGCGACGAGGGCGACGGCGAGCGCGACGCGTACGACGCGGGATCGCCACAAGACGACCGCTCCGACGACCAGCACCGCGAGGAACGACACCCCGAGGTAGCTGCCGTTCGAGCCCGAGACGAACGCGACGCCGGGGAGCTCGTCGTGTGGGCCGACCGTCGCGGCGAGCGACGTGGCGATCGAGCCGATGTTCGGCCATACGGGTCCTGCGACGTGGCGCGGTCCTGTGGCGACGAACCAGAACGGGTACGCGAGCGCTGCGGCTGCGATCGCAGCGGCCAGCACGAGACCCCGCCACGCTTCGGCGAGCCGCGACAATGCCGCTCGTGGCCAACCGGCGAAGCAGACGACGGCCACGACGGCCGCCGTCAGCGCGGTGATCGCGAGCATCTCGGTCGAGACGAAGAACTGGGCGACGACGAGGATCCCGAGCGTCGCACCGACGAGGAGCGGCCGGCGGGCGCCGCGCACGAGCAGCGTGTCGAGGCAACAGAAGACGAGCGGCGGCAGCACGAGCCAGGTCAGGTCGAGGTGGCCGTAGCGGAGATCGCCGGTGAGGAACGGCCCGAACCCGTAGCAGAGCCCGCCGACGAAGGCGGCGGGGGACCAGCGCACGTAGCGACGGCAGAGCGCGAAGGCGCCGAGCGCGCTCAACGTGGGGGCGAGCAGCACGGCGACGTCGAGGGAGGCGACGGGCCCCGCCGTGACGGTCACCGGGGCGAACAGCAGCCCTAGTAGCTCCATCGAGGTGTTGTCGAGCAGGTTGACCCCCGACGGCGCGAAGACGGCATGGCTGAAGAAGGGGTTCGCACCGACCGCGAGCGCGTGCGGCAGCCATGCGAGGAACCACACCTCCTGGCCCGGGTCTGCCGAGCCCGACGGCAGCGCGACGCCGAAGCCGCTCGCGAAGAGGTGCCACCACGCCGTGAGCGCGATCGCCAGGTAGCACCCGAGGGCGCAGAGGTACGGCCATGCCCGGGACCGGCCCCCGGCGCCGGCCGTGTCGTCGGTGTGCACGCCGGGTGGCACCGCGTGTGGCGTCTTGCTCTGCGGCGCGGGGACCGTCGCCGCCCGGCTCACGGGTCACGAGGATAGGGCGAAGCGGGTTCGGGCGGGTCCCGGTGGACGCGCGTATCCGCTCGCCTGTTCTGGTCCGACTCCCGGTGGCAGCGCCAGGAGACACCGAGGCGGGGCGGGGATATGGTAGGCGAACATATGTTCGCCACACCGCGACTCCAGCTGCTCGCCCAGCGTGTGCGGCCGACCGCTGCCAGCAGCACCCGTCTCCTGCCGGCGCTTCCCCCGATCGCCTCGTTGCTCCCCGACGGCGCCCTGCGGCGGGGGACCGTCGTCCGGTGCACCGGGAAGGCGGCGGCGAGCTTGGCCATGGCCGTGGCTGCCGGGCCGTCCGCAGCGGGGTCGTGGTGCGGGGCGGTGGGGCTGGACGAGATGGGCGTCCTCGCTGCTGCCGGCTACGGGCTGGACCTCGAGCGGTTGGCGGTGGTGCGTGCGGCGCCCGCCGAGTGGGCGGTCGCCGCGGCCGCTCTCGTCGACGGCGTCGATCTCGTGGTGCTCGCGCCGCCGCGTCACGCGAGCTCCGCCGCGGCGCGGACGCTCGCCGCGCGGAGCCGCGACCGGGGTGCCGTCGTCCTCGTCGTCGAGGAACGTCCGGGCTTCCCCGCCGATCTTGAACTGGCGGTGGAGGCGGCGCAGTGGCACGGGCTCGCCGAAGGGACGGGGCGGCTCCAGTCGCGGCGTGTCTCCGTGGCCGCCCGCGGGCGGGGCTCCGCGGTCCGTCCGGTCCACCAGGAGCTGTGGCTGCCCGCCGCGACCGGAAAGGTGGCGGCTGCGTGACCGGCAGCGCCCCGACCGGCAGCGCCGAGCCCGTCCTCCCCCGGCTCCTCCTCGTCGAATGCCCGGGACTGGACACGCCCGAGGTGGACGACGGGGGCGAGCATCTCCGGCGGTTCGGGCGGGTGGTCGAGTCGCTGTCGTCGGTGTGCCCGTGGGTGGACGCGGTCCGGCCCGGGGTGTGCACGCTGCCGATCAAGGGCCCGACGCGTTACTTCGGCACCGAGGAGGCCGTGCTCGCTCGGGTGGCCAGGACGGCGGCGGCGGTGCTCGGCCTGCCGGCAGCACCCGGCCCGACCGCAGCACCCGGCCCGACCGCAGCACCCGGCCCCGACCGTCCCGCCGTCCAGGCCGAAGAGGTCCGGCTCGGGGTGGCCGAAGGGGTGTTCGCTGCGGCGCTGGCGGCGAGAGCCGGAGCCACGGTGCCGGCAGGGGAGACCGCACGGTTCCTCGCTCCCTGGCCCGTCGACGTGCTCGGCGATCCGGAGCTCGCCGCCGTGCTCGTGCGTCTGGGACTGTCGACGCTCGGACGCTTCGCCGCCGTCCCCGCGGCCGACGTGCTCGCCCGTTTCGGGACGACGGGGGCCCGTAGCCACCGGGTCGCGCGCGGTCTCGACGGCGAGCTGCCCGGCTACCGGGTGGCGGGCACGGGTGCCCGTCTCGTCGCGGCGCTGGGACGCGCGCTGGCGCTGCAGGACCGCCAGCCCGGCTTCTGGGGAGGGATGAGCGCTGCCGACGAGCGCGCCGGCGAGGTGCTGACCGCGCTCCAGCGGCGGCTGGGGGCCGACGCGGTCACGGTGCCCGTGCTCGAAGGGGGCCGCGGGCCGCAGGACCGCTGCCGGCTCGTGCCCTGGAGCCCCCCGGCCGCGGCGCACGAGCCGAGGACGCCGCGCCGGAAGGTCCCTCCCGAGCCGCCGTGGCCGGGTCGTCTCCCGCCACCCGCCCCTGCGCGGGTGGCGGGGGAACGTCCGGTCGAGGTGGTCGACGGAGAGGGCGCGCCCGTGGGGGTCACCGCCAGGGGGCTGCTCACGGGGGAGCCCGCGCGGCTCTCGGTCGGAGGTGGGCCGTGGACCACGGTCGTCGCGTGGAGCGCCCCGTGGCCGGTGGAGGAGCGGTGGTGGTCGATGGCGCGCCGGCGCGGCGCGCGCCTGCAGATCCTCACGGCGGACGGCACGGCGCGGCTCCTCGTGGCCGAGCGGGGCTCCTGGCGCGTCGAAGGAACCTACGACTGACGACACGACGGACGATGCGCTCGCCGACTCCCTACGCGGAGCTGCACTGCCACTCGAACTTCTCGTTCCTCGACGGTGCCTCCCATCCCGAGGAGCTCGTCGCCGAAGCCGCCCGGCTCGGGCTCTCCGCGCTCGCGCTCACCGACCACAACGGGCTCTACGGCGTCGTGCGGTTCAGCGAGGCGGCGCGCCGTGCCGGCCTCCCCACCGTCTTCGGGGCGGAGCTCACCCTCGGCCCCGCCGCCCCCGCCGCCGGGCAGGAGCCCGCCACCGCCGCCCCCGCCGCCGGGCGGACCGGCGAGCCCGACCCCGCGGGGCGTCACCTGGTGGTGCTCGCCCGCAACCCGCAGGGCTACGCGCGCCTCAGCCGGACCATCGCCGACGCGTCGCTCGCAGGAGGAGAGAAGGGTCGCCCGGCGATCGCGCTCGCGACGCTCGCCGACGCGCACGGTGGCCACTGGCAGGTGCTCTCCGGGTGCAGGAAGGGGACGGTGGCCGCCGCGCTGACCGACGAGGGGCCGCGCGCGGCCCGCCGCGATCTCGGCGAGCTGGTGGCGGTGTTCGGGAGGGAGAACGTCGCGGTCGAGCTGTGGGACCACGGGGATCCTCTCGACTCGACGCGCAACGACGCGCTCGCGCAGCTCGCGGTCCACGCCGGCTGCGCGCTCGTCGCCACGAACAACGTCCACTACGCGTCGCCGGCCAGGTTCCCGCTCGCCACCGCGCTCGCAGCCGTGCGGTCGCGCCGGACGCTCGACGAGCTGTGCGGCTGGCTCCCCGCCTCTGCGGCGGCGTGCCTGCGTACGGGCGCGGAGCAGGAGCGGCGCTTCGCGCGCTGGCCGGGCGCGGTCGCCGGCGCGGCGGAGATCGGCGCCGCGTGCGCCTTCGACCTGCGTCTGGTCGCGCCGAGGCTGCCGGACTTCCCGGTCCCGCCGGGGCACGACGAGGACAGCTGGTTGCGCCATCTCGTAGAGGAGGGCGCGACGCGTCGCTACGGCCCGCGCACAGCCGAGCGCGTCCGGGGCGCGTGGGAGCGGCTGGAGCACGAGCTCTCCGTCATCGCCACGCTCGGCTACGCGGGCTACTTCCTCACCGTCTGGGACATCGCGGAGCAGTGCCGGCGCACCGGCGTCTACTGCCAGGGGCGCGGCTCGGCCGCGACGTCGGCCGTCTGCTACGTGCTCGGGATCACGCTCGTCGACGCGGTGTCGCTCGGCCTCTTGTTCGAGCGGTTCCTCTCACCGGCGCGCGACGGGCCGCCCGACATCGACCTCGACATCGAGTCCACGCGGCGCGAGGAGATCATCCAGTACGTCTACGCGCGCTACGGCCGACGGCACGCCGCGCTGGTGGCGAACGTGATCACGTACCGCCCCCGCTCCGCGTTGCGCGACATGGGCAAGGCGCTCGGCCACGGAGCGAAGGAGGTGGACCGGTGGGCCGGGCAGACCGACCGCGCAGACGCGCTCGCGGCACGCGAGGACGTGCCGCCCGTGTTGCGCCGGCTGGCCACCGAGGTGCTCGACTTCCCCCGCCACCTGGGCATCCACTCGGGCGGCATGGTGATCTGCGACCGTCCGGTGGTCGACGTCTGCCCCGTCGAACCGGCCCGCATGCCCACACGCACGGTCCTGCAGTGGGACAAGGACGACTGCGCGGCCGCCGGCCTCGTGAAGTTCGACCTGCTCGGCCTCGGGATGCTCGAGGCGCTCCACCGCGCGGTCGACCTCGTCGGCGAGCACCACGGCGTGACGCTCGACCTCGCGGCCCTCCCCCAGGAGGACGCGGTCTACGACCTGTTGTGCCGGGCGGACACGGTCGGGGTCTTCCAAGTGGAGAGCCGCGCGCAGATGGGGACGCTGCCGCGCACCCAGCCGCGCTGCTTCTACGACCTCGCGGTCGAGGTCGCGCTCGTCCGGCCCGGCCCGATCCAGGGGCACGCGGTCCATCCCTACATCCGGCGACGCCGCGGCGAGGAACCCGTCACCTACCTCCACCCGTTGCTCGAGCCCGCGCTTCGTCGCACGCTCGGCGTCCCCCTCTTCCAAGAGCAGCTCATGCAGATCGCGGTCGACGCCGCCGGGTTCACGCCGTCCGACGCCGACGAGCTCCGCCAGGCGATGAGCCACAAGCGGTCCGACGAGAAGATGCGCGCGCTGCGCGGGCGGCTCTTCGCGGGGATGGCCGCACGCGGTGTGCCCGACGACGTGGCGCAGAAGGTGTTCGAGAGCCTCTCGGCGTTCTCCAACTTCGGCTTCCCCGAGAGCCACTCGCTCTCCTTCGCGTCGCTCGTGTACGCCTCGGCGTGGCTGAAGCTGCACTACCCCGCGGCCTTCACCGCCGGCCTCCTCGAGGCGCAGCCGATGGGCTTCTGGTCGCCGCAGAGCCTTCTCGCCGACGCCCAGCGCCACGGGATCTCGGTGCTGCGGCCCGATGTGAACGTGGGCCGGGCCGGTGCCGCACCGGTCGGCGCGGCGGCCTTGCGGCTGGGGCTCTCCTCGGTCCGCTTCGTCGGCAAGGAGGTGGCCGCGCGACTGGCGGCCGGTCAGCCCTGGGCGAGCCAGGAGGATCTCGTGCGCCGCGGAGGGCTGAACCGGGCGCAGCTCGAGGCGCTCGCGCTGGCGGGCGCGCTCGACGGGATCGACGACGAGCCCCGAGCTGGACAGGCGCGGTCCGGCGCGGCGCGGCGGCCCGACGCGGACCGCCGCGCGCTCGTCTGGGTGGCGGGTGCGGCCGCGCAGGCGACCCCTGGGCGGCTCCCGGGGATCGTGACCGGTGTCGTCGCGCCACCGCTCCCTCCGCGGGCCGCGATCGAAGAGGTGAGGGACGACCTCTGGTCGATCGGGGTGACCCCGGAGCGCACCGCCATCGAGATCGCCCGCCCGGAGCTCACGCGCCGCGGTGTGGCCACGATCGCACAGGCCGTGGAGCACGCCTCTTCTTCGAAGGTGGTCGTGGCCGGGGTGGTGACCCACCGCCAGCAGCCCGAGACCGCACGTGGTGCGGTCTTCTTGAACCTCGAGGACGAGACGGGGATGTTGAACGTCGTGTGCTCGCGAGGGGCGTGGGCGCGCTGGCGCGCGGTGGCCAGGAGCTCGTCCGCGTTGATCGTGAAGGGACGCCTGGAACGTGCCCAGGGCGCGGTGAACGTGGTGGCAGAGCGGTTCGAACCGGTCGAGCTCGGGCCGGTGCCCGGCTCCCGCGATTTCCGCTGAAGGGCGGCGGCTGCCCTCAGTTCCGGGTGCGGGGGATGCTCGCCCTCTCGAGCACCTGCGCGCTGACGCCCACCGCGCGCCAGGCCGAGTACGAGAGCCCCTTCCGGGCGCTGTAGTCCTTGGCGACCCTGACGAAGTCCTTTTCGAGCGCGGCCACGTCCACGGACTGCCCGGAGTGGGCGAGCTCGGCCTCGAGGTCTCGCTGCTCCTGGACCAGGTGCAGCCGGTTCAGCGGGGTCGCCGAGGTGAGCTCCTTTTCGATCGCGGCGAGCTTCTTGCGGATCGACTCGACGGTCCGCTTCCGCCCCCGCCGCGGCTTGGTGGTCTCCAACGCCTCGAGGTATGCCCGGACGATCCGGCCCTCCTCACGTCCTTTCGCCAGGGCCGCCTTGTGCGAGTCGGACATCGGGCCCTGCCTGCGGGCCCTCCTCTTGCTTGCAGCCGGGGTCGTCATACTCCGTGACTCTACACATCCATGCATCGTCCGGCACCCGACCGCATAGGCGCTACGGGACGGCCGGCCGGCGGTCTCCGCGGCGCCGTCGCAGGCTCCCGTCGCTTGGGGAACCGTACGGCCCAGCCCAGGTTGGGCTCCGCGCATTGCATGCCGGCCGGTCGCGTGCACCCTGCTCGCTCGATCCCCGGGCGAAGCGTCCCGGTACGCCTGTCCAGGCGGGTGCCCCGGCATCCGGGAAGCGGAGTCCCTGGTCAGTGCCGCTGCCCTCCTCCTGGTTGCCGCCCTCGCCGTCGCCTGTCGTCGACGGGCACCGGGAGCGAGGGGATCGATCTCCCGCAAATCCCTCGGGACGATCCCGCCCGCTTTGTCCCTATGCCTCCGGCGGGAGACCCCGAGGTGCGAGCGCCGTGCGATGGCCATTTCACCCCGTTACAGGGAACGGCAATTGGCAATCATCGGATGCACGATCCGTGCCGGTACTTCGAAGGCGCCGCCGCAGGTCTGGGGAAATGGCCAGGTCGGCAAGCGGGATCCGCACGGTACGACGCATGCAGGCTCGCACGGCTGGGTAGAAGCTGGGGGGTCCGGATCCGACCGGGCGTCAGTCACAATGCACCGGAGCCTCCGCCAGCTGCGGGGGCTTCGGCGCGTCGGCGTCGTCTCACGCCCACCCCGAGAGCAGATTGCCCGCCCGCTCCGGCCTCGGCTGTCGCGGAGCCTGCTGCGTAGGCTTCCGGCGTGATCGGGTGGGACGACTTCGCGAAGGTCGACGTGCGTGTC
>JASHUY010000020.1 GCA_030039755.1 Acidimicrobiales bacterium | reverse complement strand
GAGCTGTTGGACCTCGCCCGGTCGGTGGTCGAGCGGGCGCGCCCGGGAGAGGGCGTGGAGGCCTACGTCGCCCGTGGGCACGACACCGACGTGCGCGCCTACGGGGGGGAGATCGAGCAGCTCGCGTCGGCGAGCTCGGCGGGCATCGGCGTGCGCGTGGTGCTCGACGGTGCCCGCAACGGCGGCGGTGCCGGCGGCGACGCCAACGGTAACGGGGAAGGCAACCGGGTCGGCTTCGCGTGGGCGGGCTCGCTCGACCCCGACGTCGTCGACGCGGTGCTCGACGAAGCCCGCGACAACGCGCGGTACGCCACCCCCGACCCTCACGTCGCGCTGGCGGAGCCGGACGGCGTCTCCCCGGCGGAGCTCGACCTTTGGGACCCGGCCTTCTTCTCGGCGTCCACCGACGACAAGGTGAAGATCGCCCTCGAGCTCGAGCGGATGGCGCGCGGGGCGGACCCTCGTGTTCGCCAGGTCGATTCCGCCGACTACGGCGACGCCAGCGTGGAGGCCGCGCTCGCCTCGACGACCGGCATCTGTGCCGTGAGCCGCCGTACCGCGGCGTACGCCTCGGTCTCGGCCATCGTCGGGGAAGGCGAGGAGTCCCAGACGGGGAGCGGGTTCAGCGTCGGGCGCTCCGCGTCGGCCATCGACATCGAGCGCGCCGGCGAAGAAGCGGTGCGGCGCGCGGTGCGCCTCCTCGGCGCGGGCAAGGCGCGCTCGGGCCGCTTCACCGTCGTGTTCGACCCGCGGGTCGTCTCGACGCTGCTCTCGGTGGTGTCCGCCGCACTGTCGGGGGAGGCCGTGGTGAAGGGGCGGTCGTTCTTCGCGGGCCGGGTCGGGGAGGAGGTGGCGAGCCGGGACGTGACGCTCGTCGACGATCCCACCGACCCCCGGGCCTACGGCGCGTCGAGCTTCGACGGCGAGGGGCTGGCGTGCCGCCGCAACGTGCTCGTCGACGGCGGCGTGCTGCGCGGCTTCGTCTACGACAGCGTCTCGGCGCGGCGTGCGGGGACCGTCTCGACGGGATCGGCGGTGCGCGGCGGGTTCGCCGGTACGCCCGGTGCGGGCTGCCGGGCGATCGCGCTCTCACCCGGGGAGCTCGACCAGGCGGCGATCCTGGCTGCGGTCGGTGACGGCGTGTACGTGCAGTCCGTCACCGGTGTCCACTCCGGCGTGAACGTCGTGAGCGGCGACTTCTCGGTCGGTGCACAGGGACTGATGATCCGCACAGGAGTCCTGGCCGAGCCGGTGCGCGAGGTCACCGTGGCGTCGACCCTCCAGCGCATGCTCCGCTCGGTCGTCCACATCGGGGGCGACGTGGAGTGGCTGCCGGGTGCCGCCGCGGGACAGACGCTCGCCATCGGCGACATGCAGCTGAGCGGCAACTAGAGCCCCCGGCCCTCAACCTGCGGAGGCGGCCGCCTTCGCCGAGCTCGGTGCGCTCGAAGCAGAAGAGGAACTCGAAGCAGAAGAGGAAGAGGAGGTGGAGGCCGCGCCGGAGCTCCCCGATCCTGACGCGGCGGACTCGCCCCCCGACCCCGACGAGGCTGTGTCCTTCTTCTCCTTGTCCTTCTCCTTGGAGGCGGACTTCCCGTTGGAGCCGGACCGGCTGTCGTTGCGGTAGAAGCCGCTCCCCTTGAGCACGATCCCGATCGAGCCGAACACCTTGCGAAGGTCGCCGTCGCAGTTGGGGCAGGTCGTGAGCGGGTCCTCGGAGAACGACTGGGAGACCTCGAGGTGGTGTCCGCAGCTGGTGCATGCGTACTCGTACGTCGGCATCGACCCTCTCCTCGGTGTCCCGCCACTCCGGCGCGCTCAGCGCGGCTGGTGCTGGCACTCCCGGACTTCGAGTGCCAATCCTAGCGGCTGCCTGCTGCCGGCCCGCCGCGCCGGCGCGGGGGCGGCGGAAACCAGGGCCGTCGGGCCCCGTCCTAGACTTGGGGCGTGGCCGAACGAAGCCTGACCCACCTTGACCCCCTCGGGGGCGCGCGCATGGCCGATGTCAGCCCCAGGGAGCCCACGCACCGTCGGGCGCTCGCTCGCTGCCGCGTGTGGATGCAACCGGAGACGACCACCAAGGTGGCGAACAACGCGATCACCAAGGGCGACGTGCTCGCGGCCGCCCGGATCGCGGGGATCCAGGCGGCGAAGCGGACGGCCGACATGATCCCCATGTGCCAACCGGTGCTCGTGGGGGCGGTCTCCGTGAACTTCTCCATCGGCGACGACCACGTCGAGGTGGAAGCCCAGGTCGAGACCGTCGACCGGACGGGCGTGGAGATGGAAGCCCTGATGGCGTGCACGGTGGCGGCACTCACCGTCTACGACATGTGCAAGTCCGCCGACCGGTCGATGACGATCGCGGACGTCGCGCTCTGGGAGAAGTCGGGCGGCCGCTCCGGTCCCTGGAGGAGGACGCTGCTGCCCGAGGAGTCCCGCACGCGCTGAACACCGTTCCGTCGCACGGCGGACCCGAGGCGCCGTGCAGGGAGGACCGTCAGTAGCGTCGCCGGCCGGCTCGCGCGAAGAAGTCGGGGGTGATCACCACCGGGTGCTCAGGGTCCTCGCCCGAGGGCCCACCGTCTTCGACTGCGGTTTCCGTTCCGTCGCCCGCCGCGACGCCGCTCACTTCCTCGTCGGAGATCGCCCCCTCGGGCCCCCCCAACGTGTCGAGTGTGCGCGGCTGGGCCGGTCGGACGATGGTGTACCCGGGCGGAGGGGGAGGTGGCTCGGCACCGAGCCCGAACCCGAGGCGCGGGAGCGGGTGTCCGAGTGGCGCGACGGCCACCGACGCCTCCGCCTGCACCGCTTCCCCGACGACGCCCGAAGGAGGAAGCGTCGTGTCGGCGCGGAACCCGGGCGGTGGCGGTGGCGGTGGAGCGTCAACGTGGAAGCCGACAGGAGGGGGCGGGGGCGCGTCGTCGACCGAGGAGAACGTGGCTGCCGACGTCCGGATCTCGAGGTCCGTTGTGCGCGACGGCGTCGCTCCCGCGTCCGTGACGAACCCCGGAGGAGGTGGTGGTGGAGCCGCGTCGAGGTCGAGCTCGGGTGGTGGCGCGTCGACGCGGAATCCCGGCGGCGGGGGCGGGGGCGGCGCGTCCACGAGGAGCTCTGGAGGAGCCGGTGGTGGCGGCGCATCGAGGTGGAACGCTGCCGGAGGAGGCGGCGGCGGGGTCGCGGTGTCGACCAGGAGCTCCCCGTACAGGTACGCCGCATCGCTCTCCGGAGCGTCCGGAGCTCCGAGATCGTCGAAACGTCCGGGCGCGGCCACGACGTCCGGAAGTGCCGGGTCGTCGGCGTCCACTCCGAAGACCGCCGAAGAGCTCCAGACGGGAGGTGGGGCGCTCGTCCAGTCCGGTGTGGGCTCGGGCTCGTGGTGCCACTCGACCGACAACGCGTCGCCGTCGTCGGACCCGTCGACGACCGGCAACGCTCCTTCGCCGAGCTGCGCGGCCAGCTCGGACGAGATGTACGGCAGATCGGGGTCCTCCAAGAACGCATGCGCGGGTGCTCGGTCCGAGCCGGCTTCTGCGGCTTCTCCGGAGAGTGTTCCGGGGATGGCCCATCCGTCCTCGTCGGCCGCGGGGCCGACCGCCCCGAGCACGTTCGCCATCGCGTCCTCGAACGTGGATGCGAAGGTGGCAGCGGGAAGGGCGGCGTGAAGGCCACCCTCGCCGCCGCGCTCGAGCGCGGCACCGTCGAGCGCAGCCGGGAGGGCCACTTCGATCTTCGTCACGAGCTCACGCAGCTCGGCCTGCGCCCGTTCGAGACGGCGCAGCCTTTCGAACAGCTCCTCCCAGAGCTTGGCCGAAGACAGGGCGAGCGACCGGACCAGGTCCGCCGTCTCGTCCTGCCCGTAGTCGCCGTACGGGCTTTGCATCGTCATGGCATTCCCCTACCGCTCACCGCGTCCCCGTCATTGCGCACCCGGCGCACGACGCACTTCCTCGCCGAACGGTTCCGACACGTTGGGACCGCCGCGTTCCCCCTCGAAGCGTAGCCCGTTCCCGGAGGAGAAATCGAGGGCCTTGCGCTTCCTCGGGGGCCGGGTCGACCTCCTGGGAGTCGACCAGGGGGTGCTCTTTCACCCACTTGGCAATTCCCATTTGCGGGCGGGCTGCCTTGGGGTATGATGTGGCCACGGGTCGATGGGGACTCGTGAGCGTCACGTCTGCGGGCGTGCGAACGAGAAGGGGAAACCATATGGGTACTACGTGGCGCGACGCGCTTCGGCACGTCGCCACAGCCCTCGCACGCCGGCGAAGCGCCGCCGACGGCGAGGATCCGGAGCTGACCGACGAGTCCGGGTTCACGCTCATCGAGCTCATGGTCGTGCTGGTGATCATGGGCATCCTGATGGCGATCGCCATCCCGACCTTCCTCGGGGTGACCTCGACGGCGAACGACACGTCGACGCAGTCCAACCTTGCCAACATCATCACGGCGGCCAAGGCCATCTACGCGAAGACGGACGCCTACCCGAAGACGACATTGCTAGCAAAGGGGCTCAAGGCTGACGAGCCGGAGTTCACCTATCTGACAGCTGCGGGAACGACGCCCCTCGCGACCAGCACAAAGCAGACAGAGATCGCGGTCGTCTCCACACCGACCACGACATCGAACAAGTTCGGCGCGGTCGCGTTCATGACAAAGACCACAGAGTGCTGGGTCGCGGTGAACACAAACTCGAACGGCCAGGTCCACTACGGGTATGTGACGCCCACGAAGACGACAGGCAAACTGACAAAGACCACATGCGCGACCGCAAAGCTCGCGGACTCGACAAAGTGGGGCAAAACGACAACAACGACGATCAAGTGGGGCACAGGCAACAAGTGGCCGGCAGCGCCGACAGGCCACTGATGACCGCCTGACCACGTTTGCGTTCCAGCCTGCGCTGGAGCGTGGATCGGCGGATCGTAGTGAACGAAGGCGGGCCCCGAGAATCGGGGCCCGCCTTCATCTTTTGGGTAACGTCTCGAACAACTCTCGGCGGGTCGACGAGAAGCGAGCTTTTGTGGCTCTCCGGACGGATCCGTGGGTGACTGACGCTCCCCTCGGACAGCAAGTGAGGTGCGTCCCGCTGGCGCATTCGGTCATGATCTCGCGATGGACCCGAGAAGGACCCACGCGCAGCTGGCACCCGACGGACGAGGACGACTACGAGGCAGCGAGCGCCGAGCTGAAGAAGCGGTTCGCCGCCTGGGTCGCCGACGAGGGCGTCGAGATGGACCCAGAGTCTGCCGAGCCGATGCTCCACTACAAGTGGAACTA
>JASHUY010000143.1 GCA_030039755.1 Acidimicrobiales bacterium | reverse complement strand
CGGCGGACGTCGGGCCGTCGGACGCCGGGTCGTTCGACGCCGGGCCGTCGGACGCCGGGTCGCAGGCAGGACGCACCGCCGCACGCACGACGCACCGCCGCAGGCAGGACGCACCGCCGCAGGCACGACGCACCGTCGCACGCACGACGCACCGTCGCACGCACGATCCAGGCTGGTCCGGCCCCGAAGGGCAATGCCAGCAGGGGCGGACATGTGTTGCGATACGGTGACGCCCGTGGTCCCGCGAGCGCGTCGTCCAGAGACGTGACGGCCGTTCGACACTGGAAGCGGCTGCTGCCGGTCTTCCTCCTGACCGGTCTGACCGTCTGCTGGGCGTTCGCCACGCCGCTGTTCGGGCTGTCCGACGAGTCCGCCCAAGTGATGAAGGCCGCCGCGACCGTGAGGGGCCAGGTCGTCGGCACCGCGAGCGGCGGGCCCAACACGGTCGTCCGGATTCCCGAGGACCTCATCGGTCCGAACCGCCTGCCGTGCTTCATCTTCCACGACACAGTCAGCGCGGGGTGCGAGCCCCCTCTCGGACACGACACCGCCAACGTGCCGGAGGAGACCTGGGTCGGCTACTACCCGCCGCTGTACTACTTCCTCGTCGGGTGGCCGTCGCTGCTGTTCCAAGGCGAGGTGGCGGTGTACGCCATGCGGCTCGTGGCGGCGCTGCTCGGCGCGGTGATGCTGGCGCTCGCGTTTCTCTCCGCGGTCGACTCCCGGGGCCGAGCGTTGCTCCTACCGGCGGTCGCGGCCCTCGCGACGCCGTACGTCTTCGTCTACATGGCAACCGTCAACGCGAGCGGAATGGAGATGGCCAGCGCGCTGTGCGCGTGGACCTCGGGTGTCGCGCTCGCGAACGGCCCGCCGCCCGCCAACAGGCGACGGATCCTGGTGCGGTTCGTCCTCGGCCTGGCCGTGCTGACCCAGGTGCGCGACCTCGGGCCGCTGTTCGCGGCGGTCATCGTCGTGGCCCTGGTGAGCTGGTACGGCGTGCGAGCCAGTCTGGAGCTGCTCCGACGTCCCGCGGTGCGGCTCATCTCGGCCGGCGTCGGCGCGTGCGCGGTATTCACCGGCGTGTGGGTCCTGGTCGTCGGGAACCTGAGCTTCGTCCCGAACAGCCTCCCTGCGGGCACGGGGAACTTCGAGCTCGTCTGGCTGTCGATCCAGCGGTTCGCCGACGACCTACGCCAACTGCCCGGGAACTTCGGCTGGACCGACACCCATCCGCCCCCTTGGGTCACGACGCTCGGGCTGTTGGCCATGGGAGGACTGGTCCTCGTGGGGCTTCGTGTCGCGGCGAAACGCGAGCGTGTGATCGCGATCGCACTGCTCGCCTTCTCCTTCGCGTTCCCGGTCGTCGTCGTCGCGATCGAAGCGCGCAGCTACGGGATCCTCGGTCAGGGCAGGTATTGGTTCGCGCTCGTGGCCGGCGGGTTGCTGGTCGCTGCCGAGGCGGGAGGCTCGAGGATGGCGCGTCCCAGCCGACTGCTCTGGTCAGCCGTTGCCGTCATCGAGGTCATCGTCAACCTGGTGTGCTTCCAGGTCGCGCTCGACCGGTTCCGCTTCGGGCTCGGTCGTCCCGAGATCACCGCCGGCTGGAACCCGCCGGGAGGTGCCGACCCGTGGCCGCTCCTGTACGGCGCGCTGACGCTGGGGTTCACCTACTGGTGGTGGAGATTCGGTCGCCCTCAGGGCACTGAGGCCGGGGACGGAGGCAGGGGGGCGCGGGTTGCGCTGAGACGCCTCACCGCCTCGTTCGCCGGCGACGGCGGGTCGGGCAACGGCCGGATACCCGGGGAGCCGTCGCCAGACGGAGCGGACGTCGGGGCGGTCCGCACCAGGATGACGGCCCCTACCATGCCGGCGGTCCGCACCATGCTGGCGGTCCGCACCACCATTGCTGCCCGTTTGACGCGGTCCGACGTCTCCCGAGCCGGCGCGACGTGACCCGGTAGCGTGACCGCGGTGATCCGCGTGGGCGTCGTGGGCGGGGCCGGCCGGATGGGGCGGGAGGTCTGCCGAGCGGTCCTGGAAGCGGAGGACCTCGAGCTCGTCGCCGTGGTCGACCCGGCAGCCGAGGTGGGCGGCGTCGCGGCGGAGCTCGCAGACGAGGTCGGCCCCTCGGCGGTCGTGGCGAGCCGGCGCGAGGTGCTCGCCGAAGCCGGCGTCGACGTGGCCGTCGACTTCACGATCGCCGATGCGGCGCGTCAGACCCTTCCGTGGCTCGCAGGACGGGGCATCCACGCCGTCGTCGGTACGACGGGGCTCAGACCTGAGGACCTCGCATCGCTCGGCCGGGCCTTCACCGGGGATCCCGCCAACGCGGTGATCGCGCCCAACTTCGCGATCGGCGCGGTCCTTCTCATGCGCTTCTCGGAGCTCGCGGCGCCGTTCATGGAAAGCGTCGAGATCGTGGAGCTCCACCACGACCGCAAGCGCGACGCGCCGTCGGGCACCGCACTGCGCACCGCTGAGCGCATGGCGGCCGCGAGGGACCGGGCAGGGGTCCCCTCGCTCTCGGACGCGACGACCGAGGTCGTCCTCGAGGGTGCCCGCGGTGGCGCCGCCTCCGGCGGGGTGCGGATCCACTCGGTGCGGCTCCCCGGGCTCATCGCGCACCAAGAAGTGATCTTCGGCGCGCTCGGCCAGTCCCTCAGCATGCGCCACGACTCCTACGACCGCCGCTCCTTCATGCCCGGTGTCCTCCTCGCGGTACGGCGCGTCCGCGGCCTTCCCGGCCTCACCGTCGGGCTCGACGCCCTCCTCGGCATATGAGGACTTGTGCGGGCGGCAGCCGCGGCGAGTGGCGTCCGGCGTGGCCGAGGCGTCGCCAGACGTGACCGCACCGGCCACCGCCGGCTCGCGGCTCCGCATCGTCCAGGCGGCGTACGGGTGTGTTGCGCGCTGGGGGTTCTCCAAGACGACCGTCGAGGACGCCGCCCGCGAGGCGGGGGTGTCGCGCGCCACCCTCTACCGCTGTTTCCCCGGCGGGCGTGACGAGTTGCTCTCCGCGGTGGTCGCGTGGGAGAACGCGCGGTTCTTCGCCCGCCTCTACGAGGAGGTGCGCGAGGGGACGAGCCTCGTGGAGGTGATGGAGCTCGGGCTCGTCTTCGCGCACCGTGACATCCGGGAGCACGACGTGCTGCAGCGGGTGCTCGAGACCGAGCCCGACCTGCTCCTGCCGAAGTTGACCGTGGAGGCTGCGGGCACTCAGCGGATGATCGCCGCCTTCCTCGAGCCCTACCTCGCGCGAGAGCGGCTCGCGCCGGGCGTGGAGGCGAAGGAGGCAGCCGACTTCCTCGCGCGCATGGTGCTGTCCTACATCTCTGCGCCCGGAGGTTGGGACCTCACCGACCGTGCGCAGGTGGCACGCCTCGTGCGCGGCGAGCTTCTGGGCGGGATCCTGCCGCCAGCCCCGCCAGCCCCGCCAGCCCCGCCGCCACGAGCGCCCGGAGCGCCACGAGCGCCCGGAGCGGTACGGGACAAGTCGCTCGCTGCGTCGAGGAGGAGCCGACGCTCACGTCGACAATGAGCGCTTCGAGGAGGACTGAGGTCGACGATGCCCACCTTGACAACGACCGACGTCGAGGGTGCGCATGTTGACAATGAGACACTGAGCGGCTTACCGTTCCAATGTGCGGTCTTCGTCCCCGTCCCCGTCCCCGTCCCGGGTCTCGAGCCCGTTGCACGGAGGAAGCGCGCCGCAGCATCCGGTCGTGCACCGCCTGGGAATGGACGACCGCAGTTCGTCCCGGGTGCGGGTCGTCGACGCGGCGCTGCGGTGCATCAGCCGGTGCGGCTTGCACAAGACGACGGTCGACGACGTGGCGCGGGAGGCCGGCATCTCGCGAGCCACGCTCTACCGGCTCTTCCCCGGCGGTAAGGACGCGGTGGTGCGCGCCGTCGTCGAGACCGAGACCTCGCGCCTGTTCTCCGACCTGGGCGCCGCGATGGGGGAGGCGAGGGACCTGGAGGGGTTGCTCGTCGCGGCGATCGTCGGCGCGGCGGGGCGGCTCTCCTCGCACGCTGCCCTCGCCTACCTCCTCGAGCACGAGCCGGGCACGCTGCTGCCACATCTCGCCTTCTCGGGAATGGACCGCGTGCTTGCGGCCGCGGGGTCGTTCGCCGCGCCGTTCCTCGGTCGATGGCTCGAACCGGACGACGCGGCGCGCACGGCGGAGTGGGCGACGCGGATCGTCGTCTCGTACCTCTCCTGCCCTCGGGAAGGGATGGACCTGACGGATCCGGTCGCGGTGCGACACCTCGTGGGGACGTTCGTCGTCCCGGGTGTGCAGGCGCTGGCGATGCACGACGTGACTGGGCGGGCCGCGAGGGTGTGACGAAGGGAGCGACGACGATGGCGACGGAGGGGACGACCGGGGGGACCATGAAGACCCGGGGGGGCACGGAGACCGGAGAGACCCGAGGGACCATGGAGACCATGGAGACCGGCGAGGGCACGGAGACCGGAGAGACCCGAGGGACCATGGAGACCATGGAGACCGGCGAGGGCACGGGCACGGGCACCGCCGCGGGCGCCACCACCCGCACCGCCACGGGCACGGACACGCACGGCTCCACCAACGAGGAGCTCATCGGACGTCACGACGTGCTCGACCTCGCGGCGGTGCTCGCGACGGTCGGTCACGGGGACACCGAAGGCCACCACTCCGTCGGCGACCCGTGCCCCGCGGAGTTCACGTGGGAATACGAGAAGGGCGCCAAGCCGCGCCTCGACCCTCTCTACGAGAAGGCGAAGACCGCGCAGTGGAATGCGCGCACCGACCTGCCGTGGGAGATCGAGGTGGACCAGGAACGCATCGTGATGATGAACCAACGGGCAAACCCGAACTCCCTGCGGTGGTCGCCCGAGGACGTCGCGGGGACCGCGCTCGAGCGCTGGGGCGACAGGGAATGGCTCCGCCTCGGCGTCGAGAACCAGAACTGGATGCTCTCCCAGTTCATGCACGGTGAGCAGGGCGCGCTGCTTTGCACCGCCAAGATCGTCGAGACGGTGCCCTGGATCGACGCCAAGTACTACGCGGCGACCCAGGTGATGGACGAGGCGCGCCACGTGGAGGTTTTCTCCAGGTACCTCGACGACAAACTGTCGGGGCACTACCCCATTAACGCGCACCTCGGGCTCCTGCTCGATGACATCATCGGCGACCGGCGGTGGGACATGACCTACCTCGGCATGCAGATCATGGTGGAGGGTCTCGCCCTCGCGGCGTTCGGCTTCATCCACGCGATCACCCAGGAGCCGCTCTTGAAGCAGATGCTCCGTTACGTCATGGCGGACGAGGCGCGTCACGTGGCTTTCGGCGTGGTGAGCCTCCAGGACTACTACGGCGAGCTGACCGACGCAGAGCTCCGGGAACGCCAGGAGTTCGCGTTCGAGGCCGCCGTCCGCATGAAGGACCGCATGATGATGCAGGAGGTGTGGGAGCGCCTCGAGGTCCCCGCCGAGGACGTGATCACGATCATGAAGCGCGCGCCCGATCGCGACGATTTCCAGCTACTCCTGTTCTCGAAGATCGTGCCGAACCTGAAGAAGCTCGGGCTCCTCGACGCGGCCGGAGGCTGGCTGCGCGACAAGTTCACCGACATGGGCGCGATCGGCTTCGAAGACCTCGTCGACACCGCCCAGGAGGCGGACGCGGAGGCGGACGGCTCGCCGGCCGCAAGGAGCGTCGCCTGACCGGGCGCTGGTAGCGTGCTAGGCGTGCGCCCGGCCCGCTTCGGTGCGGTGATCACCGCGATGGTGACGCCGTTCGGTCCCGACGGAGCGCTGGACGTGGACGCCGCGGTCGAGCTCGCCCGCTGGCTGATCGACCACGGCAGCGAGGGCCTCGTGCTCGCCGGCACCACCGGGGAAGGCCCCGTCCTCTCCGACGCGGAGCTCGGCGAGCTGTGGCGGGCCGTCTCAGACGCCGTCACCGTCCCGGTCCTCGCCGGCACCGGCACCAACGACACGCACCACTCGGTCCAGCTCACGAAGCTCGCGACGGAGTGCGGCGTGGACGGCGTCCTCGTGGTCACGCCGTACTACAGCCGCCCGTCGCAGGACGGGCTGTTCGCGCACTTCGCCGCCGTGGGGGCCGCCACCCACCTGCCGGTGGTGGTCTACGACATCCCGGTCCGTACGGGCAGGCGGATCGGGATGTCGACCATGCTCCGGCTCGCGCACGAGGTCGGCAACGTGGTCGCGCTGAAGGACGCCGCCGGCGACCCGGCCGGCGCCGCGCGGCTGCTCGT
>JASHUY010000142.1 GCA_030039755.1 Acidimicrobiales bacterium | reverse complement strand
ACGAGCGCCGCATGAACAAAGAGCGCCGAGCTCGCGACCTGGTCCGCCAGCTTCAGGCACTCGGGCACACCGTCACTCTCGGTCCGGCCGCCTGAGCCTCGGGGCTCCGCCCCGAGCGAGGCTCTGCCCCGCACCCCGGTCCCGCGCGCCGGACTCCTCACACCGCTCGGCAGTCATTTTCCGATCAGTCAACAGGGGTGAGGTGAGGCTCTTCTTGAGGCTGACCACCTTCGCCGCCCCCCGAGCTGTTGGGCCCACCCGCGGCGGTCATCCGACTCCCCCGGAAGCTTGCGGTCCACGTTCGGCGAGGTCGCCCACCTCGGCTGCCGTCGTATGGACGGGGAACGAGTGCATGATCCACGTGGCACCCGCCTCCTCGAAGTCTGCGAAGGTAGCTTCGTCCGCGTCGGGTCCCACTTCGACGGCGAGCTCGTAGCCCACGAGCGAACCTCTGAGCGCACGCACTTCCTCCGCCATGTCCCGGAACTGCTCGATCGTGGCGTCGACGGGGAACAGGCCGTCCAAGCGGGCGGCACGGCGCAGCGGACCGGCATGCCGCCGTCCTCCGATCGCCGCGCCCCATACCGGGATACGTGGTTGCTGCACCGGGGTCGGAAGGAACCTGACGCCGTCGGCGGTGAAGAAGACGCCGCGGTGGTGAACCTCTTCTCCGGACCACAGTGTGAGGAGAAGGTCCAGAGCCTCGTCGAGCATGGCCGCGCGGCGGGGTTCGTCGGTGCACTCCCCGAAGCGTTCGAGCTCGCCTCCGCTGTTCACGCCGAGCCCGACGCCGAGGATCAAACGGCCACGCGACAAGTGGTCGAGGGTCACCGTCTCACGTGCCACCTTCTGAGGTCGCCGTCGAGCGAGTGGCGTGATCATCGTTCCCAGCCGAAGCACCTTCGTGGAAGCCGCCAACGCCGCGAGGAGGATCCAAGGGTCGGCGATGACCTGTGGCTCCTCCGGTCGGCGGATCATGTGGTCCCACAGGAACACACCGTCCCAGCCGTGATGTTCGGCCTCCTTGGCGAGACGGACGACGACGGAGGGTTCGGCGAGCTCACCGAAGGGTGGGAAGAAGAGTCCGTGGCGCACGAAACGGACTCTATGGCGCAACAGCCGCCGCGCGGTGATCCTGCGATGCCTGCCCGTGCGATGCCTGCCCGTGCGACGCCTGCCCGTGCGACGCCTGCCCGTGCGACGCCCGCCCGTGCGACGCCCGCCCGTGCGACGCCTGCCCGTGCGACGCCTGCCCGTGCGACGCCTGCCCGTGCGACGCCTGCCCGTACGACGCCCGAGCCCGTCCCGCCCCGCCCCGTTCCAGGGCTCACTCGCCGGTGGCGCCGTCGATCAGCTCGCGCGTGGCGTCTGCGTGCCCTGCGTGCCGGGCGCTCTCGTTGATGAGATGGAGCAACGTCCAACGCAGGGACGCTCCCTCACGCCGTGCGTTCGGCGCGTCGAGCGCGAATTCGCGCACTACCCGGTTGGTCCTTTCCGCACGCTCGCGGTACGCACGGGTCAGGTCCGCGACGGAGATCTCGGGGCCGGGGAAGAACTCCTCTTCGGCCCGGACGATCGGCCCACCGAGCATGCCGCCGTCGATCCACCGTCGCTCGACACCGATGAGGTGGTTGACGACGCCTGCGAGTGGCAGCAGCTTCCCCTCGTGGCGACGGTGGGCGTCCTCCTCGCTCACCCCCTCGATGTTCCGCAGCACCGCGCCGCGGAGGAAGTCGAGCCAGCCGAGGAGCAGTTCGCGCTCGTCCGCGTCGTCGGGGGGAAGGTCGAAGTCGGTGTCCTTGGGCATGCGACCACTGTACGGAGTGACCGAGGTACGGGGCCGCTACGACCGCCGCAACCTGCGGCCAAGACCCTGGACCGCGAGCACGAGCACGAGCACGAGTCCCGTCATGATCGAGAGTGCCACCGCGGAGACGATCGCTCCAGCGAGTAGCCCCGGCGCCACGTAGCGCCAGGTGAGGGTCCCGCGCCCTGCCGGGACGTGGACGACCTGCACCACGCCGAGCCGATGCACCTCGAGCGGTCTCGTCGCGGCGCTCGGGGTCCCGCCGGACGACGGCGTCCACGTCGCGGTCCACCCCGGCACCGCGGCGACCGCGCGCACGACGTCGACCCCGTGTGGTGACGAGACGAGGGCGGCGCTCGGCTCGAGCCGTGGGCCCGACACCCGGTGCACGGTCGCGCCGCGCAACGACTTCCCGGGAAGCGCTCGCAGCGACAACGGGCGGCGAGACCGGTTGTCGACGAAGACCGCGAACGCGCCGTCCAGGCCGTCGTAGCTCCAGTGTGGCGCGACGATCGCATCCTGGAGCACGCCGTCGAGCGCGTACGACCGACCGCCCGCGCTCTCGACGGTGGGGGGCGACACGACCGCACGCACCTGCGAGTCGACGACGAGACCGACCGCTCGCACAGACTGGTGCCAGGAGGCGTCCACCACGGAGAGGTCCGCCTGCCTCTTCTCCCCGACGGCGCCGGGCGCTCGCAACTGCGCCCAGTCGACCGCGCCGCTCTCGGTGAGCAGCCCCACCCGCACGCTCGAGCCGACGCTCGAGCCGACGCTCGAGCCGACGCCGAAGTCGGCGACGGACGTCACTCGAAGTTCCACCCGTGCCGATCGCACGGAAAGCGCCGCCCCGAGGAACCAGGTCGCGCGCGCTCCGGCGGCCAGCTTCCGGGTGCCGGGAGCCGACCCCGCGGCGGCGATGCCGTGCGCGGGAGTGACAGGGGTGACGGGAATGGCGGGAGGGACGGGAGTGACGGAAGTGATCAGGTACGGAGACGGTGCGAACACCGTGCTCGTCGAGAGCGAGTCGAAGACGCCGTCCTCCGCCGCGCTCGGTGAGAAGACGTCCTGACCGGTGCCCGATATCGCGTGGACTCCCGTCGCTTCCGCATAGTGCCCGTCGACGATCGAGCCGTATCCCTGGACCGACCAGGTGCCATCGACGGCGTTGGCGTCGGGAGCTCCGAGGGTGGCGAGCTGCCCGGCGTCGAGAAGTCCGGGGTCGTAGACCGCGAACCGACCCGAGAGATGCAGGGCCGCGATCGGACGGGGCCGGGTGGTCGCGACCGAAGACGCAAGGTGTGTTGCCGTGCTCGGGGCAGACCCGGTCGCGGCTGCACCGGTCCCACCCCCCGTCGCTCCGACTGCGACGACCGTCGTCACCGCGAACATCACGAGATCCACCACGACGAACGTCCCGGCCGCCGCACCGCGGAGCCCGGGCGGGAGCCGCGGACCGACGACGACGAGCGACACGGCACCGAGTGCGAGCACGAGCGACGGTACGAGCCACGGTGAGATCGCCGACGCGTGCGCCGCGGCGCCCTTCTCTACGCCCATCCATTCGAGAAAAGAGGGTCCGGCCGCGAGCGCGACGGCGACGACCCCGACGACCCCGACCATCGGGAGCACGCCGATCACGCGCTCGGCGCGTCCTCCGGGTTCTGGAGGGCGCGCGTCTTGCGGGTCGCGACGGCCGGGTCCGCGCGCCCACCCGTCCAGCCAGTACGCGAGCAGGGCGGCGAGTGCGAGGTCCGTGACGAGGATGCCCCTGCTCTGCAAGCGCTGTCCGCCGACGAGCGGGATGTGGATCAGCACATGCCACAGCGGCGTGTTGTTGCCGAGGGCGAGAAGGACTCCCACGACGGCGACGACTTCCCACGCCACCCACTCGAGCGCCCGGCCCCGCCGGCGTACCCTCGCGAAGAGCGCGACCGCCGCGACGAGGGGGAGCAGCCCGACGTAGCCCGCCACCTCGGTGAGGTTGTAGTTGGCGAAGAAGCCGGGCTGGCCGAAGGATCCCGACCCGCCGAGCAGGTCCGGCACTCCGAGGAGGGTGAGCCAGCGCACCGGCAGGGACCCGGCGCCGAAGAGGGACGCGGTGACCTGCGCCCGTTGAGACGTCGCAACGGCGGAAAGGCCGGGCACGAGCTGCACTGCGCCGAGCCCCACGCCGAGCAGCGCGCCGGACGCGACTGCGACCGCGCCCTTCCAGGAAGCTCCTCGCGAGAGGGTGGATGCCGCATCCCGGCCCGATGCCTCTCCGCCGGCGGGACCGGCGAGCCGCGAAACCCTGGAGAGCCGCCAAAGCCGCGCGAGCCTGACGAGCCGCCACCCCCCGTAGATCACCAGGACGGCGGCGGCATCGGTGACTGCGCGGGGTTCTCCGGCGAGCACCACGAGGGCGACGGCGCCGGCCAACACCACCGTCCAGCGGACGAGGGATCGGCTGCCCACCGCACCGGGGTCGGTGAGCCGCACGATCGCGAGCAACGCGATCGGGACCCAGCTCATGCCGATGACCAGCCCGACGTGCGGCACCTGGGCGACCATTCCGCCGCCGAAGGCGTACGTCATCGCCCCGGCCCAGCTCCCGAGGACGCCGAGCCGGGACACCCGCAGGAATGCATAGAGGCCGAGGCCGGCGGTCGTCCCGGCGGCCACGAGGTTCACGGTCCATGCCGCGGCGCCGGGCATCACGGCGAACAGCCAGGTGAGGGGGTAGGCCGCACCGGCGTTCCACCCGGCGAGGAGAGGGGCGCCGCTCCAGATGTAGGGATCGAAGACCGGAAGGTGACCGGACCGGATGTCGTTCCCGACCAGTTCGCGCAACGGCAGGCTCTGCGTCAGGTCGTCGCCGGGCACGACGGGATGCCCCAGGACCGCCGGGAGGCCGTAGAGGAGCAGCGGCAGCGAGATGAGGCTCGCGACCGCGGCGACGTGCGCGGGCCGGAGGTGTGTCCGCGCCGCCGCCCTGCCCGCCGACCTCGCCGCCCTGCCCGCCGCTCTCGCCGCCTCCGTCCCGGCTTCGGGGAGCCCCCCGGGCTCCCCTTCGCGTGGCGTGGCGCCCGCGGCGCCCGCGGTCTCGGTGGTCACCGCCCGCAACTTTCGCAGGCCGGTGCCCCGGTTCTCCGTGCACCTCGCAGATCACGAAGGCGGAGAATGGAAGGCCACGCCCGCTTTCGACCAGCTCGGCGCGGTGGCGCTCCACCTCCGAGGCCCCTTGCGCAGCGCCCGTCGAAGACTCCGGTGCGAACGACCCCTTAGAAGGCCATCGCCATGCGCCAGCGTGCCGCGACCTCCTGGTCGCCGAAACTCTCGATGCCGAGCTCCTCCACGGTCGCGCGGTTCGTGCACCAGAGCCACAGTGCTTCCGCCGTCCCGCGTAGGGCGACGTCGGCCTTCGAGTGCGATCGTTCCGTCGCCACCCCACCGTCCGGCCCGAGACGAACGACCCATTCGCCTTCGCCGTCCGTGCGGTGAAGGTGCACCGTCTGACCGGTCCACGGCTCCGGACGCAGCCTTACCGAGCGCGGCACCATCACGCTCAAGTGCTCGTCGACGCCGTCTGCAGCCACCTCGGGATCGATGCGCGAGGGCGTGCCGACCGCAGCTTGCGCGTCCCGTGCGTGCAGGGCGGTCTCGAGCGCCTGCCGTCGGAACCAGAAGCGCACCGATCGGGGCGGCCCGAAGGTCCAGCAGCCGGCGTCCGGGTTCGCCGCGCGGAGCGCGTCGAGCAGGTGCGCGGCCTGCTCCTTCGCCCAACCGCGGAGCGCCTGGTCGGCGCGGTCTCGGGGAGCCTCGCCGCGATCGGCGCGGGATCTCGTCGCGACGATCTCCGCGGACCAGCCCCACACGAGGCCCACGTGCACGACCAGGTCGGCCATCGTCCAGTCCGGGCATGCCGGGATTGGAACGTCCAGCGCACCCGCCGCCGCGCCGAGCAGCGCGTCGACCCGCTCGGAGAGGACCTCGAGGTGCGTTGCCGGTTCCACCGTGTCGAGGCTACCGGGGGCCAGGGGCGGCGACCGGTGGTGGTCCGCTGGCGCGGAGGTCGGCGGCCGGGGTCAGCGGCCCCGGGACTCGGCGAACCGCTGCGTGCGGGCGACGATGAGACGTGCGGTGACGAGGAGCAGCAGCACGAGGACGATGAGGATCAACCCCGCGTCGTACGAGAGATCGTTCGCATGCTTCGAGGGATAGCTCCAGAACGTGTAGGCGACGTACGTGAGGTAGCCGAACCCGTGCGAGTGGATGAACGCACCTGTCCACAATGTGTTCGAGAAGTTCGCGGTGAACAGCAGCGGGGCGGTCTCCCCGACGGCGATGGCGAGCGCGATGAGCACGCCCGTCACGATGCCGGGGGCCGCGCTCTTGAGCACCACCTTGCGCATCGAGTAGCCCATCGACATGCCGAGAGCTTCCGCGCCCTCGCGGTAGCTCGTCGGCACCTGGCGCAGGGCAGTCTCGGTCGACTTGGCGATATAGGGCACGACCATCACCGACAGTACGAGCAGCGCCGGCAGCAGCCCGAAGTCCCAGTGGAGACCTGTGACGAGCGCCACGAAGCCGACGTAGCCGAGGACGATCGAGGGGAAGCCCGACAGCACGTCGGAGGCCATGCGCAGCCAGGTGCCCCCGGTCCCGCCGCGCCGGCGCGGCCGCGCCATCTCGGCGAGATGGATACCTGCGAGGACCCCGACGGAGCCGGCGATCACGCAGACGCCGGTCATCAGGATGAGCGTGCCCACGATCGGGCCGAGGAGCCCGCCCGTTGTCGCGTTGAACTTCGTCCACAGGACGTCCCATTGCCAATGGGGTGCGGCCTTGGAGACGACGCCGGCGAGAAGCCACGCAGCTGGCGAGAGGACCAGCAGGAGCGCGAGGACGGTCCCGGCACGGAACAGGACCGTGTAGACGGCACGGCGGCGGACTCGGGCCATCGCGTTCCCTTACGCGCCGCGGCCGACGGGGCCGCTGAGCAGGGAGGTACGGTGCACGATCCAGCGGGCGATCAGGTTGACGAGGACCGAGATGACGGCGAGGACGAGCGCGAGCTCCGCGATGCTCGCGATCGCGAAGCCCGTGCCGTCGGTGAGCGCGGAGTCGAGCTGTGCCGCGATGGCGGCCGC
>JASHUY010000141.1 GCA_030039755.1 Acidimicrobiales bacterium | reverse complement strand
TGGGGAACTTCGCACCAAGCGGGTGTCGGTGCGTGGCCGAATCTGCCAGTGAACCTGCCTCGCACTCTTGGAATGTCCGATCGCCTGGACCAGGTGGTAGTCACGACCGGCGCCAACGACCCCAGGCGAGGTGACTTGCGCCCCGAGGCGGTCGTGGGCTCCGCACGAGCGCTGATCGCGACGATGGCGGCGTCGCTCGGCCGCGGTGACCGCGTGATGCCAGTCCTCAGAGTCGGTCGCCGCCGGTTCACCGAGTCAGTGGCGGCAGCTGTCGCCGCCGGGTTGATCCCCAAGGCTCGACCGGCGCACGTTGCAGTCGTGAACGCCGCGATGGTACTGCTCGCCGACCACGAGCTGGCTCCGTCGACGTTGGCGGTACGAATGGCCGCCTCGACGAGAGCGGACCATTACCACGCGGTTCTCACCGGCCTCGGTGCGATGGCAGGACCGTTTCACAGCGGCGCGCCGGTAGTGGTCGAAGCGTTCCTTCGAGAGGCAGACCGCGTTGGCGCTCCCCGCGCCGTCGACGAGACCCTTCGCCGAGGCACACGGCTTCCGGGCTTCGGCCACGTCGTCTACCAGACAGGTGACGGGCGGTTCCCCGTCCTGAAGCGGCTTGTCGAGAGTGCGGCGACACGGCACTGGAATACGCTCGTCGACTCGGTGCTCGACGCGGCGGGTGCTCGAGGAGTGCCTGCGCCCAATGTGGACCTTGGACTCGGCGCGATGACGCTGGGCTTCGGAATGCCACCAGGAGCCAGCAGGACCATCTTCACTGTCGCGCGCGTGGCGGGGTGGATTGCCCACTACCTCGAGGAGCTCCTCGAACCCCCGCTCCGCTTCAGGACGCGCGCAATCTATGCAAGCCGCCAGTGAAATTATTCGGTTCGTTCTCGAACTCTGAGCGCCAAGCCCCGGCGCACCGGGAACCGCCCGGCACGGATCGCTCCGCCTTCGGGTAGGATTATTTTCCACCCCAATATCGGATAGTATGTCGGACATGACGAAGGTCAAGATCTCGGCCACCGTTGATCCTGCCTGCCTCGAGCGGGCGAAGGAGCTCACCGGAATCAGCAGTGTCTCGGAGGTCCTCGAGCGGGGACTCGCAGCTCTGATCGAAGACGAGCTGGAGCGCGTCCACGTCGAGGGGTACGCACGGCACCCTCAGGCGGGCGAGACGGTCGACGCCGTCGACGCCGGGATCTGGGCCGACTTGCCCTGGGACGAGGAGGGGGATTGAGCACGAAGGCGTTTCAACCCGAACGGGGCGATGTCTGGTTCGCCGAAGTGCCAGGGGACAAGCGCCGCCCGGTGGTCGTGCTCACGAGGAACTCGATACTCCCCCGGCTGACCACGATCCTCGTGGCCCCGGTGACCACCCGAGTGAGGGACATCCCGACCGAGGTCCTGCTCGGACCCGCCCAGGGTCTCCTCTGCCAATGCGTCGCGAACTTCGACAACATCCTGCCGCTACCGAAAGACGCGCTCGTGCAGCGCGTCGGGCGCCTGGATGCGTCGGACCTGCGGCGTGTGTGCGCTGCAGCCCGCTTTGCCATCCAGTGTTGAGTGTGGACCGGGAGGGGGTGGTCCGCCGACGGTCGGTCGGGGACACCCCGGTACGGGCTTGTGCGGCCGGGTTCCGGGGCGCTTCTGCGGAAGGACGGTGGCGAGCGGGGCGCAACATGGTGCGCGCTCAGCCGCCGGCCAGCGCGCGCCGGATCATGGCGCATCGATCGTCCAATCCCCGCCTGGTGGCGACGGCCAACTGGATCTCCAGCTTCGGCACGAAGACGTCTCGTCCACGCCACTGGACGCGCTCGAGGTGAGCCGCGGCGGCTCGCTCCTGCTCGTGCGGTGGATCCATTCCGGTTGGATGCGGACCGGAAAGCCACTCGACCAGCGCGCCATGGAATGCACGGCCGCCGGAGTCTGCGATCCAGCCCACCATGCCGGTGACGGGTTCGACGAGGAGATCGTCGAGCGCTTCCCCGACCACCCGCCCGTCCTCGACAGAGAAGTCCAAGTCGCCGGGGACGATGTCCAGTCCGCGCGCGGCCAACGCCCCGCTGCCGTAAAGCCACCAGCCAACTCCGGATCCGCTTACCCGGTCGATGAACGTCTCGAGTGCGAGCTCCCATTCGATGGCGCAGAGGCGGGCGCTCTGCAGGATCATCGTCTCGAGGTGACGGGTGAAGTTGGCGAAGATGCGCTCTACGTCGGGGCTCGCTGTCAGCCGCCGGGTGAAGGCTGTCTCCTCGAGTGGTTTCCATCCCATCTTGACGAGGCGGTCCTGATAGAGGGTCTCGCGGGTATGGACCACGAACTCGACCAACTCGCCGTCGTGGAGCAGCTCAGTCCACAAGGGGCTGTCACCGGTCCTGTGCATCCAACAAGTGTGCCGGAGAGGAGGACACGACCTGCCCGTGCGAGCTGTCTCGCGGCCGGCGATGGGGGGCGCGCGGACAACCGACGCAGCCGAGGTTCCATAGGACTCGGCCCCGCTACGGTAACTCCGAAGCGATCGACGAGCCCGACCGGACTGCGTAAGGTGGAACGTGCACCCAGAGGACGACGCGCCGCATCGTTACGTCCCATCCCTCTCCGACGACGAGGTGGAGCGGATCCGAGCCTGGCACGAGCAGGCATACGCATCGAGCCGCGCTCGCCGCGAGGAAGTCGTCGACTATCTCGGCCTTTCTCTTGTCGTCCCGTCGTCGGTGCAACCAATCACCCCGACCTCCCACGTGCTGGGTGAAGCAGTCCTCGCGGAGTCCCGGGAAGGGGACCACGTTCTGGACATGGGGACCGGCTGCGGAGTCAACGCGATCTTGGCCGCTCGCAAGGGCGCCCGTGTCGTGGCTGTCGACATCAACCCCGAGGCGGTCGAAGCTGCGCGGAGGAACGCCGAGCGAAACGGCGTCGCCGATCGCATCGAACTACGGCTAAGCGATGTCTTTTCGAGCGTCGACGAATCCTTCGACCTGATCGTCTTCGACCCTCCTTTCCGCTGGTTCAAGCCGCGTGACATGACGGAAGCCGCGATCACTGACGAGGACTACCACGCGATGACCCAGTTCTTCGACGAGGCCCTGACTCACCTGAGAGCGGGTGGCCGAATGCTCATCTTCTTCGGGACCTCGGGTGACATCGGTTATCTCAAGAGGCTTATGGAAGAGGGGGGCTACTCGTGGTCGGAGGTTTCACGGCTCACGGGCGAGAGAGACGGTGTCCACGTCGCGTACTCGACGTTCCGGGTCACGTAGACCGTGATCTCGGCGTCACCAGCCCGGCGATTCGTGACTGGTGGTCACCGCGACTGACGTCGCGCACAAGGGACGTACGGTAGGGAGGATCGACCGAACAGCCAACCGCCGCCCGTCGCGAGCTCAAGCCTCGCTGACTCGCCCGCAACTCCTCATAGCTGGCGCCTGGTTTTCTGTGCCACCAAACCGAGCGCCTTGAGAGAGCCCCCGTGTCACGAGGTCGGCCAGGAGCGCGGTCACGACGGTCTTGTTCTCGGCGTCGCCGAGCCGGAGCCGACAAGGCTTGTTACAGTGCCCACCGCGTGCCGTCCGAAGCGGTGAGCACGACGCTCGAGATGCAT
Organism: Acidimicrobiales bacterium; assembly: GCA_030039755.1. Classification (GTDB taxonomy): domain Bacteria; phylum Actinomycetota; class Acidimicrobiia; order Acidimicrobiales; family RAAP-2; genus JAJYVT01. The sequence goes on along the minus strand of JASHUY010000141.1, from coordinate 13,067 downwards.
TCGAGCTGACAGAGGTCGAGCAGGTGGCGATCGCTCGTGGCAAGCTTCGCTGTCGTCTGCCGCGCAGCCTCGGCGGCGATGCAGTCGGGCATGCTGACCGCGCAGCGGCTGCGGTGGTACCAACGGGCTCTCAACCGTCCCGCGGCGAGACCGAGATCGGCATCCACGGCGATGCCGTCGAGTAATCCGAGTTGGGCGGGTCGAGTGCAGCGTCTTCTTCATTTGCGCCGGCCAGACGGACCATGTGGTCGAGGACTTCGGCCACTCCGACGGCCGTCAGGTTCGCGTCGCCGGCGACGAGAAGGGGGCGGACTTCCCTCGCCGCGGGTTCGGCTCTGAGATAGGCGATGACCGCATATGCATCGAGGACCGTCACCGCTTCCGGGACGCCTCGGCCCGGCGGGCCAGGCGGCGGGCATGGTCGGAAGTGGGTCCTCGTCCTTGGTACTTCCCTTCCAGGTTTCCGATGGGCTGATCGGGGGCGGGGCGCATGACTACCCGATCACCGATATCGACGACGATGACCCGGCGGGTGTTCCATCGCACTCTGGTGGCAGTGGGGATCGACACCTGCCCGTTTCGGGAGACCGTCATTACGTGCTCGTTCGTGGCCATGAAGACATTGTGTGGTACTCGTCAATTGTTCAATGCCTGCGACGATGTGGCCGAAGTCCACCCAGCCGCCCACCGACGATGGGGAGGGAGCGCAGCCACAACTTCTCGATCGCCTCATCGAGCTGCCGGTGACGCCCATTCGGCACCAGCCAGGCACCGGACGTGTTGGGACAGGGTCACGGCACGATGTCGAAGGCTGGTGCGTGTGATGGTCTCACAACGGAGAAGTGCCGTCTGTCGAGGGTGGCGAGCGAGGAGATCTTTCGACGCTCGGCGACGGCAACTACCGAGGCGTCCACGGTGCCGAGGGGAAGGTCCCGGTAGGTGGAGACGAGCTCCGCGATACGGAGCCAGTCCGCGGCGGCTACGGGTTCAGCGAGAAGGTTGCCGGCGGCGAAGTCTCCGAGGAAGCGGACCTCAGCCTCGGTACCCAGACGGGATTCAAGCAAATAGGCGACCTCGGTGACGACGAGCACGGGCACGACGAGCGGACCCGGGTGACCCTCCAGCAGCCCGAGGCACTCGTCATGGTGACGGTCGTCAGCGTCGACGTAGGCATTGAGCGGGCCGGCGTCGACCAACAGGGCTATCGCTTCACCTCGGCTCGCAGGATCTCCTCGATCCGCTCCGAGACGTCTCTTCTTCCGCTCCGACCGGCCCCCGCGGCGATCAAGTTGCGTCGGCCTCTGCGGGCGCCGAGGTGCTCCTCGATGGCCTGTCTGGTCAGCTCCGAGACGGTCGTCGCGCGGCGCTGTGCCTCATGGCGTAGACGCGCATCCAGGTCGTCTGGCAGTTTGACGGTAGTCCGCTTCATGGTATGCCAGCATACCCTTCTGGGAGCGGACTCAGCACCGCACCGGGGCAGGACAGGCGTCCCCCGCCCGAGTCGTGTCGGCCCGAGTCGTGTCGGCATGAGTGACGCGAGAGGAGCGGCCGACTACGCGGTTACAGGGCGCGATCTGCGCGCCATGCCCTTCGTCGTCACACGGTCAGTACGAGGTGGAGCTTGCCGTCGATCGACTCCCGAGCTGCATCAAGGTGACCTGCGTGCGTGGCGGTCTCAGCAATGACGTGGAGCACGATCTCGCGATCGGAGCCCAGCCGCCATGAGCCGAATCGGCTCTCCGGCCACCAACTTGGCGCGGCATCTAGGGACAGGTTGGAGGTGATGAGATCTGAGCGGTCGATGTTGCGCCGGTAACGCTCGAGAACCGCCTCGGCGGACTCGTTGTCGCTTACCTCCCAGGCGTTGCTCGAAGAGCCGAGTATGTCGGCAATGGCTGCTTCCTCGCCGGCAATGACTGCCTGGAACCAGAAGCGCTCGACGTCCAGTGATAGGTGGCTCACCAAGCCCAAGCAGGTCCAGCCGGAGGGAAGTACCTGACGGCGAAGGCTGGCGTCGTCAAGGTCGTTGAGGGCCTCGAAGATGTGTTCGCGTACGTGCGTCAATTCGTTCATCAGCGCGACGTGCTCGTTCGAAAGCTCGACGGCATCGCTTTCCTTTCAGTCCCGCAGAGTGGCGAGGTGGTCACTCGAGGAACCCTCTTCAATGCGAGCGCCAGAGTAGACCTCACCGGTCGCCGCGGGTCGAGGCCGCCTTCTCGCCTCGGTGTCACCCGCGTCCTGATCGAGCACGGCGTCAGGGGCCGTGTGTCAGAGCCGCTGGATCTGATGCACCGGGGGATGTAACGTCCCGCGGGACGTGGGGGCGTCGATGCTCGGAGGTCGTACATGTACCTCACCCAGGGTCTGCACCGAGCCGTGCAGCATCACCCCGATGCAGTTGCCACCGTGTGTGCCGGCCGGGTGCGGACTCACGCCGAGTCGATCGATCGCATCGCCCGGCTCGCCGCCGGTCTCCAGGTGCTCGGCATCCGCGACGGCGAGCGGGCAGCGATCCTCGCGTTCAACTCGGACCGTTACCACGAACTCCTGGCCGCCACGCTGTGGGCGGGCGGAGCCGTGGTCCCGGTGAACCTGCGTTGGAGCGTCGTAGAGATCGCCGATTCCCTGGCCGAGGTCGACGCTCGCGTGCTGGTCGTCGACGAAGCCTTCGCCGGGCACGCCGAAGGCTTGCTCGACCGGCACCCCGGACTGGCGCACGTGGTGCATGCCGGCGACGGCCCCTCTCCGGACGGCACCCTCGGCTTCGAGCAGTTGATCGCCGACCACCAGCCGGTCGAGGACGCCCGACGAGGTGACGACCACCTTGCCATCGTCTGCTACAGCGGCGGCACCACCGGGCGCTCGAAGGGCGTGATGCTCAGCCACGCCAACATCCTCACCTCTACGCTCGGCACGCTCGCCTCCGGATATGCCTACCCGGAGGGTGCGGCGTGCCTGCACGCCGCACCGATGTTCCATGCCGCCGGCCTTGCCACCTGGTGCGCTCAGTTGGTTCGTGGCGGCCGGCAGGTGATGATCCCCGGGTTCGAGCCGGTCGCCGTCCTCAGCGCGATCGCCGAGCACGGCGTCACTGACGTGGTCTTGGTGCCGACGATGGTCCAGCTCGTCGTCGACCATCCCCGGATCGGCGAGTTCGATCTGAGCAGCTTGGAACGGGTGCTCTACGCCGCCTCCCCCATGTCCGAAGTGCTGCTCGACAGGGCCATGAAGGCGCTTCCAAACGCACGTTTCGTGCAGGCGTATGGGATGACCGAGCTGTCTCCCGTGGCAACGCTCCTCGGGTCGGCCGACCACGAGCACCCGGCGCACCGGCGCTCGGTCGGCCGTGCCGCACCGCACGCCGAGGTTCGGATTGTCGGTCTGGACGACGTCGAGCTTCCCCGGGGGCAGGCCGGCGAGGTCGTCGTCCGAGGTGGTCACGTGATGCGCGGCTACTGGGACCGGCCGGCCGATACCGCCGAAGCGTTGCGCGGGGGCTGGATGCACACCGGCGACGGCGGGTACATGGACGACGAGGGCTACATCTATCTGACCGACCGGATCAAGGACATGGTCATCACCGGTGGGGAGAACGTGTACTCGGTCGAGGTCGAGAACGTGCTCTGCCAGCACCCGGCTGTCGCGGCGGCGGCGGTCATCGGCGTCCCCGACAACAGGTGGGGCGAGCGGGTGCACGCCGTCGTCGTCCCTGCCACCGGGCAGACGGTCACTCTCGAGGAGCTGACCGATTTCTGCAAGGAGCGGATCGCAGGCTACAAGACCCCCCGCTCGCTCGAGGTGGTCGAGACGCTTCCCCTGTCGTCCGCCGGAAAGGTGCTCAAGCGAGAACTACGCCGACCGTATTGGGAGGGTCAGGAGCGTGCGGTCCATTGATCTCCCAACAACGCTGACGCCCGTACAGAACCTTTGAGTCGACGACCAACCCGACCTTGTCGTCGTGTCGGGCAGCGGTGCGTCGATTCGCCCGCTTGCTGCGGTCCCGGGCTGGGTCGTAAGTCGACCACCCCAACGTGTCTTCCGTGAGCTGTCGCGCTGCCGCTTCACTCGTCATGGGGCGGGCAGCCCTCGCCGCGCTGATCGCGACGACGAGTGCGACCCTCGCTGCAGCGCTGAGCCCCGATTCAACGGCAAAACCTCCTCGGTTGGCAAGAACCTTCGAGCTGACGTTGGCGTCTTCAAGTCTGCCAGCGGCACGGCGTCACCTGACCCTCCTTTGCGACTCGAGGTCCCCGCTGGTTGGCATCGTGGCCGTTCACCTCGCCACAAAGACACCATCGACGCCATCGCTCTACATCACCCACAACTTCTCGAGCTATGCGCCGGTCTCGATGCCGAACCCCGTGAACCACCCGGTCATCTGGGGGAGCTGCACGGTCGATTTCACGACGCCCTCGGTTGGCTGGGCAACCAGATCGATTCCTGGCGGCGGATCCTTCCTCTACAAGACCACCGACGGCGGACGGGAATGGAGCCTCGTCCGGGTGCTCGGGCACGGGGGCAACAGCCCCTGGGCGTGGGCGGAGTTCGCGAACCGCACAGACGGCTGGCTCGCGGCGGGCGACATCGGGTCGAACGGTGGTGAGCTCTTCCAGCGCACCCAGGACGGGGGGCGCACCTGGCGGACACTTCCGACCGTGTACACACTCGGCGAGCCGGAGTTCTTGAACGCGACCAGGGGCTTTGCGAGCGGCATCCCCCTCAAGGAGACGACGAACGGCGGAATGACGTGGACGACCCAGAACGTCCCTGTCCATGCGACCGGCACCCCGATCGTCGACTCGTCGCTCGTCTCTGGCTCCACAGGGGTCCTTCTCGTCTTCGTCGCCCGCACACAGCCGAGCGTGCTCACCCAGAACGAGCAGGTGCCGGTCTCGATCGCCTTCGACACGACCTCGGCCGGAGGCCGGTCCTGGAGTCCAGGACCGACCGTGAGAGCGACTGCGCTCACCGGGCTCGACGGCGTGCACGGAACAGGTGGTGCCGTCTCGGGCGGCTCGAGTGCCGCCGCCGCGGTCTCACCCTCGGACTGGTGGCTCATCACTCTGGAGCGGACAGGCAGGTTCAAGGTCGAGGTCACCACCGACGCCGGGAGTGGCTGGTCGACGCGGTCGGGCACGGGCCTTCCGGCGATCGACGTGCCCGGTTACCTGACAAGAGGGATAGCCACACCGATCCACCTGACTGCGCTCACTCCCCGAATCGCGTTCGCGACGATCACAACGACGCCTACGACGCCGATCACCTACGTGACGACCGACGGCGGGGCACAGTGGTCGCCTCTCACATCACTCACCCTCTGACGCCCGCTCTTTGCTCTTGTTCGATGACACATTGCCGAGGGGAAGGGGGAGACGTGTTCCTCATCTTTGGATTACGCCGACGCCTGGCAGGGCTGGCAGGGCTGGAAGAGTTAGGGTCGCACCTGTCGGAGCTCATGCCTCGACCGCTACCGCATCGCCGGAACCAGGTTGGTTTCCCGACCCGGCGGTGACCACACGCTGACGGAACTACCGTGCGATCAGAGTGAGTGCGATCAGAGTGAGGAGGTCGTATGAGCCTGAAGGGAAAGGTTGCCGTCGTCACCGGCGGAAACACCGGGATCGGCAAGTCGTGCGTGCTGGCCTTGGCCGCGGAAGGCGCCAATGTCGTCATCGATTTCGTCGCCGACCCCGAGGCCACCGAGCAGCTGGAGACCCAGGTAGCCGCGCTCGGCGATCAGGCCATCGGGGTCCAAGCCGACGTCAGCCGGGTGGACGACCTCCAGCGCCTGATCTCCACGGCCGTGTCGTCGTTCCAACGGGTCGACATCATGGTCAACAACGCCGGCATCGAGACCCGCACCTCGATCCTCCAAACGACGGAGGACCAGTATGACCGGGTCCTTGCCGTCAACTTGAAGAGCGCCTTCTTCGGGACGCAGATCGCCGCCAAGCAGATGATCGCCCAGGGTGGAGGCGGTCGCATCATCAACATCACGTCGGTGCACGAAGACTGGCCGATGCCCGGCAACACTCCGTATTGCTTGTCGAAGGGGGGCATGCGCATGCTCACCCGGACGGCCGGCGTCGAACTCGCGCCGCACGGCATCCTCGTGGTGGGCGTAGGGCCGGGTGCCATCGACACGCCGATCAACGCTCAGACCGTGGCCGATCCCGACGCCCTACGTCGGCTCGATGCTGCGATCCCGCTCGGCCGGTTGGCGCAGCCGACCGAGATCGCCAGCGTCGTCGCCTTTCTCGCCGGGCCCGGCGCCACCTACCTCACCGCGACCACGATCTTCGCCGATGGTGGCCTGATGCAGAGCAGCCCCGGTCTCTAGCTCCGAGCGGGGGTCCGTGCCCTGCTGCGTCACCAGTCCATGCCAGGACCAGCGTGGGATGCGTAGGTCAGTGGGCACGTCGTCGGCCGAGCGCTCGTAGCGAGTCATCGAAACCGTCGTCGCCCACGAGAAGTAGTCGTGCAGCACCTGGCACAACCGGTCGTTCCCCGTGATCCCGGTGTCGTCGAGCGCGTCGTCGAAGCACGCGATCGCCCGGCGATCCATCTCGCGGTGCGGGCCGTTCCCACTATGCAGTCGCACCACGTCGGTCTCGTCTCCGTAGGAGCCCGAGTACATCGGCGGGCCGCCCAGGGCCTCCGCCCAGTACGCCGCGAGGCGCTCGGGGTGCTGCGGGTGGAACCCGTGGCTGAACGCATGGCTCACGTCCTCGTCGGCCATCGCGCGCTCGTGCCAAGCCGTCGCCAGCCGCACGAGTCCGCCGTAGCCGCCCGCCGCCTCGTAGACCGTCTGCACGGTCAGGTGTTGTCGTAGACGCGGACGCAGTCGTTCGAGCGGCCTCCGTCCGGAGCGACGGCCGGCCTGTGGAGAACTGCATGGGTGGGTCGCACCCGCACGGATCTCTCGGCCGTCCTCTCCTGGACGTCGGCGGCGGTCACGTCGGCATCGACGATCAGGCTGTAGCCGTCCTCTTCAGGTCCCGGCGATGGGAGGCCGGCCGCAGGTGGGGACAGCAGCACCACGTGACGTCGGGTCTCAGCGTTGCGGACGGAGGTCTTGCCTGCGGGGACGACCAGCTCGTCGCCGAGCCATTCGACCCTCGACGCCACGCAGTGCGTCCTTCCGTCGTCGCCCACCGTGAGGAGGTACGCCAGGTTCGAGCGACGGTCGAGCACCGCGGCGAGCTCTTCGACGGGGACCTGGACGCTCACGCGACCAGCGTAGGTCTCCGTCGGCCCGGGGCGCCCACGTTGCCCAGCCGTCGCGGGTTCAGCTGGGGGGGCCGGCCCAGTCCGAATGGGGGTCGGACGCGGGGAAGGACTCCATTTCCTGCTCGTCCTGCTCGTCCTGCCGTTCGTCGAGTCCTTCCCCGGTGTCGCCCAACGCCTCCAGCGCGTCGACGGTCAGGGCGTCGAGCGTGGTGATCACCAGATCCACCTGCCTGAGCTCCACCTCCGGCGGTGGGAAGTGGGGGTTCGGTACGACGACGACGCGCATCCGGGCGGCGACTGCGGCGCGCAAGCCGCTCGCCGAGTCCTCTACCGCTGCGCAATCTTCGGCGGGCACTCCGAGCATCCGCGCGGCGGCGAGGTAGACGTCCGGGAAGGGCTTGCCGCGCGCCACCTCTTCCGAGGACACGGTCACCTCGAAGGACGAGCGCAAATGGGACAGGTCGAGCACCCTCTCGATCACGACGCGGTTCGACGACGAGGCGAGCCCGAGTGGCCACTGCGCGGCCAGGCGGTGCACCGCGGCAACCGCGCCGGGGAGGAGGGGCAGCCCGACCTCGTAACGCGCGAGCAGGCTTGCAACGACCAAGTCGACGATCTGGCGCTCGGTGAGGGTCACCTGGAGCTGCTCGCGCATGTAGCGGGACCACTCGGGGGAGCTCATGCCTTGCATCGCTTCGGTGGCGCCGTCGTGCCACTTCCCGCCGTGGTCCGCAGCGACCGACCGCCGCGCCGCGTCCCAGAGCTGCTCGGAGTCGATCAGCACGCCGTCGAGGTCGAAGACCACAGCTTGGAGCACGAGATGAGTATCGCGGGTGCGCCGAGCGCCACGCGTCGCCGGAGGCGGGGCCCGGCTCCTCAGGCGAACCCCGCCCGGCGCGAGGAGGAGGGAACGGGGAGGAGCGGGGGAGAAAGAGGGAAAACAGGGGGGAAAGGGACGAAATGAGGGAAGAGAGGAGCAAGTCACAGGGAGACGGATACGCTGCTTCGCGCTTCAGGTCGTGCAGCCAGGGCTCTTACGACTCAGAGGAGGACGGGCCCATGCGAGACGGAGTGACGGCGGCGTGGTGAGGCAGCCGGCGTCGCAAGCTGCACCGCAGGTGTCGCCACCTCCACCTCCACCTCCACCTCAGGCCGACGGGGCTCCCGGCGACTGGCGCAGCCGGGGTCGCCGCGAGATCGTGGCCCTTCGCCCGGTGTGGTCGAGAGCGGCGGCGCTCCGCGCGGTGCGCGCGACGGTCGTCATCCCCGCGCTCTTCGCCGTGACGGACAAGGTCGTCGGCAACCCGCAGACGACCCTCTTCGCGACCTTCGGCGGTGTCGCCATGCTGATCTTGGCGTCGTTCGGCGGGAACCGCCGCACCATGCTCGTGAGCTACCTGAGCCTGGGGGTGGCCGGCAGCGTGCTGCTCACCATCGGCACCGCCGTGAGCTCCACGACGGCTGTCGCCGCCATCGTGACCGTGCCCGTCGCGTTCAGCGTGTTGTTCGCCGGCGTCATAGGCCCCAACGCGGCCTCGGGCGCCACGGCGGTGCTGCTGACCTACGTCCTCCCTGCGGCGTCGCCCGGGACGATCGACATGGTCCCGTCCAGGCTGGCGGGCTGGTGGCTCGCCGTCGCGGCGGGCACCGTCGCCGTGCTCCTCCTGTCACAGCGGCCGCCCGCCAACCGTCTCCGGGCCGCCGCCGCGCGCAGCGCCGGGGCACTCTCGGCGCAACTCGACGCGGTGATGGCCGGCACAGACCCGGGCGAGACGGACGAGGCAGCGAGCCGTGCCCGCGGGGAGCTCAGTGCGGCGTTCACGGCCGCCCCGTACCGTCCGACCGGGGTGGCGAAGGCCGATCAGTCGCTCGGTCGTCTCGTCGAATCGCTCGGATGGACGACTGATCTCGCCGCGAACCTGAGCAGCGAGCGGGAATACCTTGCGACCGCCTCGCCGATCGATTTGCGCCTGCTCGAGGAGTCCTCGCGGGTGCTGCGGGACACCGCCGCCCTACTGTCGGGGTCGCGCGTCGCACCATCGGTAGCCGCGCTCGACGGCGCGTCCCAGGCGTCGTGGGACCACCTGTCACAAGGTCGACCGGGTGACGCCGAGCGCGCCGTCGACGCCGCCTTCCACGCGCAGATGATCGCGGCCGCGACGCGCGGAGTCGCCCTCGACGCCATCGGGGCGAGCCGCATCGTGACGGACGACGGAAACGGGGAGAAGAGTCCGGCGCGGCGCGTCGGCGCGTTCTTGCGGCCGGTGACCGCGCCCGTCCGCTCAGCGTCGAAGCTCGTCCGGGACCACGCGAGCGTGCGTTCGGTATGGGCCCGCAACAGCGCGCGTGGTGCCGTCGCGCTGGCCGGCGCCGTCGCCGCTGCCGACCTGATCAACGTGCAGCACGGATTCTGGGTGGTGCTCGCCGCGCTGTCGGTCCTGCGCACGAGCGCCGGGGCGACCGGCTCGACGGCGCTGCGGGGGATCGTCGGGACCGCCGTCGGCTTCTTCATCGGCGCCGGCATCATCGTGGCGATCGGCGTGGGGTCGGCAGCACTGTGGGCCGCTTTCCCTCTCGCCGTGATGGTGGCCGCGTACACGCCGGGGACCGCGACGTTCGCCGTGGGCCAGGCTGCGTTCACCTTGGAACTGAGCGTGCTCTACAACCTTCTCGTGCCCGTCGGTTGGAACGTCGGCGTGCTCCGGCTCGAGGACGTGGCGCTCGGTGCAGGTGTGAGCGTGGTCGTGGGGCTTCTCTTCTGGCCCCGAGGCGCGGTGGCCGTCTTGGCCGACGACCTCGCGGACGCCTACCACGCGGGCGGCATGTTCCTCACCCAGTCCACGTCGTGGACGGTCGGCGTGCGGGCCGCGCCCCCCGACGCCACGCCGTCCGTACGTGCGGAAGACCGGCTGGAGGACGCGGTGCGCGGGATGCTCGCGGAGCAAGGAACCAAGCACGTGCCCAAGGAGCAGGTCTGGCTCCTCGTCGCAGGGACCCTCCGGCTCCGGCAGAGCGCGCAAGCGCTCGCTCGCTTCGCGGTGCCGACACGGGTGCCGGACCCGACACGTGAGGAGCTCGTCCGCGAGGCCGTCGAGATCGCGGGCCGCTGTGACGATCTGTCGACGACCCTCGGCCGGCCTCTGCCGACGGTGGCCCGGGAGCTGGCGGCCTTGCCGGCCGGCGCCGTGTCGACGCCTGCCGGGTCACCGCCGATCGCGGTGCTCGTCCGCCACCTTCTCGGCCACGTTCGACAGGGCGTGGAGGACATGATGGCGCCGGCGCACGCGGTCGGGACGAGGCGCGCCGCCGCGTGGTGGCACTGAGTCGCGTCGGGAACCGTAGCGGTCGGACGGCATGCCGCGGCGGCCGCTGCGGCAGTCCGCCTCCGCCTGCGGCTCAGGCGAGCGCGCGCGCCACGTCGACGATGACCTCGGCGCCATGGAAGACCTCCTCGAAGGAGAGCGCGAGGGGCGTGAGGCCGAAGCGGCACAACGCCGGTGGACGCAGGTCGCCGACCACTCCCCGTCGTGCCGCCGAGGCCACGAGGTCCGAGGCGCGAGGGTGGCGGAAGGAGACCTGTGCGCCGCGCTCGGCGGGTGACGCAGGGGAAGCGAGCTCGAGGTCGGCCACGCCTGCGGCCGCGACGAAGTCGGCGAGCAACTCGCCGAGCGCCATCGACTTGGCCCGGATCTCCTCGATGGCGATTCCCTCGAAGACGTCGAGCGCTGCGTCGAGGGCGCTCAACGCGACGACCGGTGGCGTCGAGGTGAGGAACTTCCGGATCCCACGGGACGGTTCCCAATCGAGGTCGAAGGCGAACGGCTCCGCGTGACCGAGCCACCCGGGTACCGGGTTGTCGAGGGCTCCTTGGAGCTCCCGCCGCACGTACAGGAACGCCGGGGCACCCGGACCGGCGTTCAGGTACTTGTAGGTGCACCCGACCGCGAGGTCGACGCCGTTCACCTCGCAGCCCACGGGCACGACGCCGGCCGAGTGGCACAGGTCCCACAGCGAGAGGGCGCCGACGGCGTGCGCGGCTTCCGTGAGACCTGGAAGGTCGAGGAGCGCGCCGGTGCGGAAGTCCACCTGGGTGAGACAGCACACGGCGACCGTGTCGTCGAGCGCGCCCACGAGCTCGGACCGGTCGACGACCCGTAGCGTCGCCCCGCTCCGTCGTGCGACCGCCGCCGCGACGTAGAGGTCGCTCGGGAAGTTGTCGGAGCTCGACAGGACGACGCGCCGGTCCGCCCGCGCAGCGAGGGCCGCACCGAGGAGCTTCGCGAGCACCACGGACGTCGTGTCGGCGACGAGCACCTCGCCCGGCAACGCGCCGACGAGAGGGGCGATCCGGTCGCCGAGCCGCTCCGGAGCGTCCATCCACCCGCGGCCGATCCACCCGGCGGAGAGGGAGCCGCCCCACTCGTTCTCGACCGTCTCGCGGACGCGCGTGGCCGCCGCGGTCGGAAGTGGGCCGAGCGAGTTGCCGTTCAGGTAGATCGTGCCGGCGGGCAACGCGAACATTCTGCGCGCCTCGCCGAGCGGGTCCTCCGCGTCGAGCGCGCGGGCACGGTCGAGGTTCCAGGAGGTCCCGGTCGTCGTCACGGTCCCGCGATGCTAGGCGGCAGGCGGCGTCCCGGCAGCGCCCGCCCCGCTCGGCGGTAGCGTGTCTCGCATGGCGCTGAGCAAGGTCGTCGAAAGCGCGTCGGTCGCGGTCGCGGACGTCGCCGACGGCGCGTCGTTGGCGGTCGGGGGTTTCGGTGTGTGCGGCGTTCCCGTGGACCTGATCGACGCGGTCGTGGAGAACGGGGCGAAGGAATTGCTCGTCGTCTCGAACAACTGCGGCGTGGACGGCTGGGGGCTCGGGCGCCTCCTCGACCGCCATCGCGTCGCGCGGGTGATGGGGTCCTACGTGGGGGAGAACCAGGAGTTCGCGCGCCAGTTCCTCGCAGGCGAGCTCGAGGTGGAGCTCGTCCCGCAGGGCTCTCTGGCCGAGCGGCTGCGGGCGGGAGGGAGCGGGATCCCGGCCTTCTACACGCCCACGGGCGTAGGCACCTTGATCGCCGAGGGCGGGTTGCCGTGGCGTTACGCACCGGACGGGACGGTCCTCGTCGCCTCGCCCCCGCGGGAGGTCCGCGAGTTCGACGGCCGCCGGTACGTGCTCGAGCACGCCATCACCACCGATTTCGCGCTCGTTCGCGCGACCCGCGGCGACACGGCCGGAAACCTCGTCTTCGACCTGGCGACGCGGAATTTCAACCCGCTCTGTGCAATGGCGGGGCGCGTGACCATCGCGGAGGTCGAGGAGCTGGTCCCCGCAGGGGCGCTCGACCCGGTGTCGGTCCACCTGCCCGGCATCTTCGTCCAGCGGGTCGTCCAGGCGGACCGGGCCCGTGAGAAGCTCATCGAGAAGCGAACGGTCCGCCGGCACCGGGGGACCGGAGAGGCGGCGGCACGCGAGAAGGACGCCGCATGAGCCTGACGCACGAGCAGATCGCCGCACGTGCGGCGATGGACCTGCGCAACGGCGAGTACGTGAACCTCGGCATCGGCTTGCCGACGCTCATCTCCAACCACCTCCCGCCGGGGGTGCACGTCGTGCTGCAGAGCGAGAACGGGATCCTCGGCGTCGGTCCCTACCCCTACGAGGGAGACGAGGACCCCGACCTCATCAACGCGGGGAAGGAGACGGTGACGGTCGAGCCCGGTGCGTCGTTCTTCGACTCGTCGCTCTCGTTCGGGATGATCCGCGGCGGGCACGTCGACGCCGCGGTGCTCGGGGCGATGCAGGTGTCCGCCGAGGGGGACCTCGCCAACTGGATGATCCCCGGCAAGATGGT
>JASHUY010000140.1 GCA_030039755.1 Acidimicrobiales bacterium | reverse complement strand
CGGTTGCGCGCATGTCGTAGCATCGGCCCTCGACCGGAGCGGTCTCGACAGCGTCGTGGGCACCGTCGCGGGTGACGACACCTTGCTCGTGGTGGTCGACGAGCACCACCGCGCTCGCGACGTCGCACGCCACCTCGCGTCGCTCGCGGGGCTCGACACGGGATCGGACGCACGACCGGACTCCGTCGGGAGGTCGCGGACCGTCACCGTGGAGTTGACGGAGAACGGGCTCATGGAGAACGAGGAGGAGAAGTGATGCGGCGGGTGGTGCTCGCGTACAGCGGAGGCCTCGACACCTCGATCGCGGTGCGATGGCTGATCGAGAACCGCGACGCCGAGGTGATCGCGGTGGTCGTGGACGTCGGCCAGGAGGCGGACGCGACGTCGGACGGCTGGGAGGTCATCCGCCAACGCGCGCTCTCGGCCGGTGCCGCAGACGCGATCGTCGTCGACGCCCGCCAGGAGATGGCCGAGGACTTCTGCTTCCCCGCCGTGCGGGCGAACGCCCGGTACGAGGGCCAGTACCCCCTGGTCTCCGCGCTGTCGCGCCCGGTCATCGTGCGCCATCTCGTGCGCGTCGCGCGCGAGCACGGTGCCGACGCAGTCGCGCACGGCTGCACCGGGAAAGGCAACGACCAGGTGCGCTTCGAGGTCGGCACCCGGGCGCTCGCCCCCGATCTCGACGTCATCGCGCCCGCGCGCGTATGGGGCCTCACCCGCGAGCAGTCCGTCGAGTACGCGGCGAAGTGGGACATCCCCATCAAGGTGACCAAGGAGAAGGTGTACTCGATCGACGAGAACCTGTGGGGCAAGTCGATCGAGTGCGGCGTCCTCGAGGACCCTTGGGCGGACCCGCCCGAGGACATCTTCACGATGACGAAGATCACCGCCACCTCTCCGGTCGACGTCCTCCTCGGGTTCGAGCAGGGCGTGCCGGTCTCCCTCGACGGCGAGCGTCTCGCCGGGCACGACCTGATCGTCCGTCTCGGGCGGCTGGCGGGGTCGACCGGATTCGGCAGGCTGAACATGGTCGAGAACCGCCGGGTGGGGATCAAGAGCCGCGAGATCTACGAGTGCCCGGGCGCGCTCGCGCTCCTGATGGCGCACGCGGACCTGGAGGGTCTCACCCTCGAACGCGATCTCCAGCACGAAAAGGCGCGTCTCGAGCCACGGTGGGCGGAGCTCGTCTACGACGGCATGTGGTACTCACCTCTGAAGCAGGCTTTGGACGCGTTCATGGTCGAGTCCCAGCGGCACGTGAGCGGGGAGGTGAAGCTGCGGTTCTCCCCACCCGGAGCGGGCAGGGTCGTCGGGCGGCGCAGTCCGGTCGCGCTGTACGACCGGGGTCTCGCGACCTACGACGCGGGGGACACGTTCCGCCACGAGGATGCCGAGGGGTTCGTCCGGCTGTGGGGTCTCGGCGTGGCCACCTGGTCGGCACGGCAGGGCGAGGGGCGCGCGAGGTCGTGACGCTCTGGCAGGGCCGGCTCGCCGGAGGCATGGCCGACGAGGTTGCCGAGCTGTCGGTGAGCGTGTCGTTCGACCGGGAGCTCGCGATCGACGACGTCGCCGGTTCGAAGGCGCACGTGCGCGGGCTCGCGAAGACCGGGATCCTCTCGGACGGGGAGGCGTCGCTCCTTCTCGGCGCGCTCGAGCAGGTGGCAGAGGAGCTCGCTTCCGGGCTCTTCGTGTTCCGTCCGACCGACGAGGACGTCCACACCGCTATCGAGCGGCGCGTGACCGAGCTCGCCGGCGAGGTCGGTGCGAAGCTCCACACGGGCCGCAGCCGCAACGACCAGGTGGCGACCGACCTGCGGCTCTGGTCGCGTCGCTCGCTGCTGGAGGTCGCCGGTGAGGTGGTGGCGCTCCAGGACGTGTTGCTGCGGCGTGCGACGGAAGCAGGTGATGCCTACCTGCCCGGCTACACCCACCTGCAGCGGGCGCAGCCGGTGCTCCTCGGGCACCACCTTCTCGCGCACGGGTGGGCTCTCGCCCGCGACGTCGACCGCCTGATCGCGACCGTCGAACGCCTCGACACCTCGCCGCTCGGAGCGGGAGCGCTCGCCGGGTCCTCGCTCCCCCTCGACCCCGACTTCGTCGCCGAGCAGCTCGGCTTCGCCGCGCGCTTCGAGAACTCGCTCGACGCGGTGGGCGACCGCGACTTCGTCGCGGAGGCGCTCTTCGACCTGGCGTTGCTCGGCGTGCACCTCTCGCGCATGGGCGAAGAGGTGGTGCTCTGGTCGACCGAGGAATGGGGGTTCTGCACGCTCGACGACGCGTACGCGACCGGGAGCTCGATGCTCCCTCAGAAGAAGAACCCCGACGTCGCGGAGCTCGCCCGGGGCAAGACCGGCAGGCTGGTCGGCCATCTCACCGGGGTGCTCACGACCTTGAAGGGCCTGCCGCTCGCGTACAACCGGGACCTGCAGGAGGACAAGGAGCCGCTCTTCGACGCGGTGTCACAGGTGCGCGCGGTGCTCCGCGCGCTCGCGGGGCTCTACCGGACGGTCGAGTGGCACCAGGAGCGGATGCAGGCGGCGGCCGACGGGCCGACGTCGGCTTCGGTCGACCTCGCCGAGCTCCTCGTCGCGAGGGGGACGCCGTTCCGTCAGGCCCATGCGCTCGTCGCCGGGCTCGTGCGCGACTCGATCGCACGGCACGTGCCCCTGGTGGAGCTGGTCCAGGCCCACCCCGATCTCGGTGAGGCCGGAGCGCAGCTTCTCGAGCCCGGCGTCGCCGTGAGCCGGCGCACGACGCCGGGGGGTGCCGGGCCGGTGCCGGTCGCGGACCAGGTCGAGCGGTTCGTGCGCAGGCTCGACGTGGACCGCTCACGGCTCGAGATCCACGTCCATACGTTGTGCGCGGCCCCGGTCCCGGACTCGGCGCCCCGCCCCGCCCCCGACCCGGGACCTGCCGGACCTTCGGAGGTGGCGTCCCGCCGCGCCCCCGACCCGGGATCCGACCAGGCCTCGTCCCCCGCCCCGAACCCGGCCCCGAGCGTTTGACGGCGCCCCTGGCACGTGCGGCTCGGCCGGTGCCGGTGCCGGTGCAGGTGCCGGTGCCGGTTGTGCGGGCGGTGCCGGTGGCGGTGGCGCGCGACGCGCTCACGGCCGACCCGCTCGACGTCGCGCCCTACC
>JASHUY010000139.1 GCA_030039755.1 Acidimicrobiales bacterium | reverse complement strand
CGGCATTGGTCTTCGCCCTCCAAGAGGAGGCCTACGACACCGACACCTTGATCCAGTTCCTCGAGGAGTTCCACGAACACTTCAGCGGCGACAAGGTCACCTTGATCTGGGACCGCCTCCCCGCACACCACTCCATCGAGATGCTGCACTGGATCACCGACCAGGGCGATTGGCTCCTCGTCGAAGAGCTGCCCGCCTACGGGCACGACCTCAACCCCTGCGAGTTGCTGTGGGGCAACGTGAAGGGCGTGGAGCTGGCCAACCTCTGCCCGAAGACCCTCGAGGAGGCTCACGCCGCCGCCGTGGCCGGTCTCGAACGTGCCGGCGTCAACACCCAGCTGTGCTTCAACTTCCTCGACCACACTGGGCTATCTTTCTGACCAGATGGTCAACATATTAGTCAAAGCTCTTTAGCATTGCGGGTGTACAGCTCAGCAAGCCCGTAGAACTCCGTCCCGTTCCACTTCTCCCACGTGATGTCCTTCAGGTACGTAGCGGTGGTCACCCTGCCGATCGCGATGAGCTCGGGTCGGACGCCGGAGCCGACTTGGCCTCCGCCACACGGCGGCGTCCCCGGGGACGGGTGCGCGTCGTGGCCGGTGCTGCCGGGCGACGGGAGTCGCCGAGTTCCCGAAGGAAAGGCACGGCGGGCTCGTTCGGGTGGGCGCCGATCCACCAAGTGCGTCCAGGAGCCGGCCACTAGCTAGCCCGACGACTACGACGATTGTCCCATTAGCTTTTGTCGTTTAAAAGGGTATTCCCATACTGGTCCTGTAGTCGCTCCATGCCGGCGCACCTCGTGATTTTGTCGCCATGGAGCGCAGGCGGGCGCTGCCCGGACCACTGCAAAAAACACTGCAGAAACCCTCGTTTGTGCTGCAGAGGGGTAGAGGTTGGTGCCGGGGACTGCGACTATACCGTGTGCGAGCAGAATGTTTGCCCTGGCAGGTCACTCGATGTGCAGGCCCGAGATCGCCCGCGCGATCACGAGCCGTTGGATCTCGCTCGTCCCTTCGAAGATGGTGTAGATCTTCGCGTCGCGGTGCCAGCGTTCGACCGGGAACTCACGGATGTAGCCGTAGCCGCCGAGGATCTGGATCGCCTGCTCGGTGACCCACACCGCGGTCTCTCCGGCGAAGAGCTTCGACTGGGAGCCCTCGCCTGCTTCGAACCTCTGGTGACGTGCGGCCATCCACGCCGCCCGCCAGCACAAGAGCCTCGCCGCGTCCGTCCGGAGCTTCATGTCCGCGAGCTTGAAGGCGATCGCCTGGTTCTCGATGATCTTCCGCTTGAACTGGTTGCGCTCCTTTGCGTAGCCGAGCGCGTACTCGTAGGCAGCGCGGGCGATGCCGACAGCCTGCGCACCCACCGCCGGACGCGACGCCTCGAACGTCGCCATGGCCGCCTGCGTGGACGTGCGCTTTCCCTCGCGGGCTCGCGCGAGCCGCTCGTCCAGCTTCTCCTTGCCCCCGAGCAGGCAACGTCCGGGGACACGGCAGTCGTCGAGCACAACCTCCGCGGTGTGCGAGGCGCGGATTCCCATCTTCTTGAACTTCCGGCCCTGGGTGATGCCGGGCGTGCCCTCCGGGATGACGAAGCTGGCGTGCCCGCGGGCACCGAGCTCCGGGGCGACCGACGCGACGATCACGTGCGTGTTGGCGAGCCCGCCGTTCGTGATCCACGTCTTGGTGCCGTTCAGCACCCACTCGTCCTTCGCCTCGTCGTAGACGGCGCGCGTCTTGAGCGAGGAGACGTCGGACCCCGCGTCCGGCTCGGACACCCCGAACGCGGCGAGCTTGATGTCGTCAGGGGTCCCGAAGCACTGGGGAATCCACTCGACTTGCTGCTCGGACGTGCCGTTGGCGTGAATGCCGGCGACCGCGAGCGAGGAGCCGAAGATGGCCAGCGCGATCCCGGCGTCGCCCCAACTCATCTCTTCGTTCACGAGGACCATCGTGAGGCCCGTCGGGTCGGCGAAGGCGTTGGCGACGAAGTCCAGGGAGTAGAGGCCGATCTTGGCCGCCTCCTCGATGATCGGCCAGGGGGTCTCCTCGCGCTCGTCCCACTCGTGGGCCGCAGGTCGCATGACGTTCTCCGCAAAGTCGTGGACCCACTTTTGGACCTGCAGCTGATCCTCGTTGAGCTCGAGAGAGAACTCGGCCATCTGCCCTCACCCCTTCGGCATCTTCCCGTGGCCGGCCTCCGCGCCGGTGCAACTGGAGCCACACGAGGTTACTCATAAGTAACCACACACGAAGTCGCGCTGTCCCGGCGGCGCTGCAAAGGCGCGCAGTCCCGAGGGCGCTGCAAAAGGGGGAGTGCAGCCCCGTTGCGCTGGGGCGGGCGGAACGTGGCTCAGCTGGCGGGGCGGACGTCCTTTGCCATGAGGCCCTTGGGACCCTCCTCGACGCTGAACTCCACCTGCTGCCCCTCTTCGAGCACGCGGTAGCCGTTCATCTGAATCGCGGTGTGGTGGACGAACACATCGGCGCCCCCGTCGGGCTGCGAGATGAACCCGTACCCCTTCTCCGCGTTGAACCATTTGACCGTCCCCGATGCCACGGTGGCGATCCCCTTTCATCTGCTTTCTCGTTGCCCGTACGGGCCTGGGCCTGAGCCGACCGCCCGACGGTGGCCCCGGTGCCGGCGCACCGACGCCCCGTTGCCGAGAGGACGCTAGTACATGCGGCAGCACGCGGTCATGGGGACCCTGCCGCGGCGGCGAACGGCGAGCCAGGGCCCCGCCGGCGTCGTGGGGCGGCTCAGCGACGGACGACCGTCCCGTCGGGGCCGTCCTCCACCGTCCAACCCGCAGCGACGAGCTCGTCGCGCAAGGCGTCCGCCCGCGCGAAATCCCGCTCGCGCCGTGCCTCGTCCCGCTCCCCGACCAGCCGCTGCGTGCGCTCGTCGACCTCGCCGACCTCGCCGCGAAGTCGCAACCCCAACGCGCCGCAGAGGATCGCGACGGTGCCACCGAGACGCCGGGCAGCCGTGGTGTCGCCGTCGTCCGCAGCCGCGTGCGCGGCGTTCACGAGCTCGAAGACGAGCGCCATCGCCGCAGCGGTGTCGAGGTCGTCGTCCATGTGCTCGCGGAAGCGGGTGACCGCATCCTGCTCGACGCCACCGGGCGCGGCGGCGACGGCTTCGTCGCGCACGACGTCGCCTCCGGCCATCGGGTCGTCGAGGGAGAGCCTCCGTGCCAGCGCGTCGAGCCGGGCGAGCCCCTTTCCCGCTGTCGCGATCGTCTCGGGCGTCACCTCGATGGGGCTGCGGTAGTGCGAGCGCACGACGAGCAGGCGGTAGGCGCGGGGGTCTCCCCGGGCGAGCAGGTCGTCGATGGTCGTGAAGTTCTGGAGGGACTTCGACATCTTCTCGCCGCCGGCGGTGACCCAGCCGTTGTGCATCCAGTGGCGGGCGAACGCCCTCCCCTCGACCACCGCCTGGGCGCGCTCGTTCTCGTGGTGGGGGAAGATCAGGTCCTGGCCGCCACCGTGGAGGTCGAAACCGTCGCCGAGCAGGTCGAGCGACATCACCACGCACTCGGTGTGCCACCCCGGGCGCCCCTCGCCCCACGGAGAGGGCCACGTGGGCTCGCCGGGCTTCGCCTTCTTCCACAGGGCGAAGTCGAGTGGCGAGCGCTTCTGCCCGGACGCCTCGACCCTGGCTCCCGCGCGCAACGACTCGAGCGGCTGGTGCGCGAGCAGCCCGTACCCCTCGACCATGTCGACCTGGAGGTAGACGCCGTCGTCGATCTCGTAGGCCAAGCCGCGCGCGACCAGGTCGCCGATCAGCTCGACCATGCCGGGGATGTAACCGGTCGCGTGGGGCACGACCGTCGGCCGGAGCACCCCGAGGGCGTCCATCGCCGCCCACCACGTGGCCTCGTACTCGCCTGCGACCTCGCGCTCCGTCCGTCCCTCGCGCGCCGCCCGCTCGATGATGCGGTCGTCGATGTCGGTCACGTTCGAGACGTGCAGCACCTCGAGCCCGCTGAACGTGAGGTAGCGCCGCAGGACGTCGAAGACCAGGGTGAAGCGCCCGTGTCCCAGGTGGGGAACCTCGTAGACCGTCGGGCCGCAGACGTACATGGACACGCGGCCGGGGTCTCGCAGCTCGAACGGGCGGACCGTGCCCGTCGCCGTGTCGTGCAGCCGCAGCATGAAGGTACGGTAACGCGGTCATGTCAGCAGCGAGAAAGACAGAGGTGCGCGTCCCGGAGAAGCCGGGCCTCGAGGGGCTCGAGGCCAAGTGGGGCGACGTCTGGGAGGCGGCGGGGACCTACCGCTTCGACGCCACCGCGCCCGCGGACGGGATCTTCGCCGTCGACACGCCCCCACCGACCGTGTCAGGCACGCTGCACATCGGGCACGCGATGTCCTACACCCAGACCGACGTCGTGGCGCGCTTCCAGCGGATGCACGGGAAGGCGGTCCTCTACCCCATGGGGTGGGACGACAACGGGCTGCCCACCGAGCGCCGCGTGCAGAACCACTTCGGGGTGCGCTGCGACCCTGAGCTCCCCTACGACCCGGGTTTCGAGCCGGCAGCGCAACCGGGCGGCGAGCTCGTCGCGGTCTCGCGGCCGAATTTCGTCGAGCTGTGCAACCGGCTGACCGCGGAAGACGAGCGGGCCTTCGAGCGGCTCTGGCGGATGCTCGGCCTCTCGGTCGACTGGGGCCGGACCTACACGACGATCGGCGACGTCGCCCGCCGGGCTTCGCAACGCGCATTCCTCAGGATGCTCTCGAGGGGCGAGGTCTACCAGCAGGACGCCCCCACCCTCTGGGACGTCGAGTTCCGCACCGCGGTCTCCCAGGCCGAGCTCGAAGACCGGGAACGTCCCGGCGCCTACCATCGGATCCGCTTCGAGCTCCTCCCTCCCGAGGGGCCCGCTCCGAAGCAGGGGCCTACGGAGCCCGCGTACGTGGACGTCGAGACGACCCGGCCCGAGCTCCTGCCTGCGTGCGTCGCGCTGGTGGCGCATCCCGACGACGCCCGGTACCGGCCGCTCTTCGGGCGCACGGCGCGCACCCCCCTCTTCTCCGTGCGGGTGCCGATCCTGTCGCACCCGCTCGCCGACCCCGACAAGGGGACCGGCATCGCGATGGTCTGCACCTTCGGCGACACGACCGACATCGTCTGGTGGCGGGAGCTCGCGCTCCCGACGCGCACCGTCATCGGGCGCGACGGCCGCTTCGAGCCGGTCCCCTGGGGCGCTCCCGGGTGGGAGTCGGACGACCTCGACGCCGCGGTCGGCGCCTACGGGGAGCTCGCCGGCAGGACGGTGCGCCAAGCCCAGAAGCGGGTCGTCGAGCTGCTCACCCGCTCCGGCGAGCTCATCGGCGAGCCCCGTCCGATCGTGCACCCGGTCAAGTTCTACGAGAACGGCGAGTGGCCGCTCGAGATCGTCTCGTCGCGCCAGTGGTTCGTCCGGACGCTGGGGCTCCGGTTGCGGTTGCTCCAGCGGGGTGACGAGCTCCGTTGGCATCCGGCGTTCATGGCCCATCGCTACCGGGCATGGGTGGAGGGTCTGAACAGCGACTGGAACATCAGCCGCCAGCGGTTCTTCGGCGTGCCCTTCCCCGTGTGGTACGCGGTCGGCGACAACGGCACCGTCCGTTACGACCGGCGTCTCGTCCCCACAGAGGACCGGCTACCCGTCGATCCGTCGACGGACGTGCCCGACGGCTTCGGGCCGGACCAGCGGGGGAAGCCCGGCGGCTTCGTGGGCGATCCCGACGTGATGGACACCTGGGCCACCTCCTCGCTCACGCCGTTCATCGTGGCGGGCTGGGAAGAGGACCCGGACCTGTTCGCGCGGGTGTTCCCGTTGGACCTGCGCCCCCAGGCCCACGACATCATCCGCACGTGGCTCTTCTCCACGATCGTCCGCTCGGAGCTCGAGGTCGGAGAGCTGCCGTGGTCCGACGCGGCGATCTCAGGCTTCGTCGTCGACCCCGATCGCAAGAAGATGTCGAAATCGAAGGGAAACGCGACGACGCCGTTGCCGTACCTCGAGCTTCACGGCGCGGACTCGGTCCGGTACTGGGCGGCGAACGGCAGGCTTGGCACCGACACCGCGCTCGACGAAGGCCAGATGAAGATCGGGCGCCGGCTCGCGATCAAGATCCTGAACGCGTCGAAGTTCGTCCTCGGCCGGGCGGGCGGGACGGGCGGGGCGGGGGGGAGCGGCGGGACCGGCAGGGCGGGCGGGGCGGGCGGCCCGGGTGACGAGGGGCAGACCGGGGAGCTCGTCGTCGAGCCCATTGACCGGGACCTCCTGCGGCGTCTCGGCGGCGTCGCCCAGGTGTCGACTCTCGCGCTCGGCGACTACGAGCACGCGAGGGCGCTCGACGTGACCGAGAGGTTCTTCTGGTCCTTCTGCGACGACTACCTCGAGCTCGTGAAGCGCCGCTCCGACGGCGAGCCGGACGACCCGCGTGCCGTCTCGGCGCGCACGACGCTCTCGCTCGCTCTCGACGTCCAGCTCCGCCTCTTCGCGCCGTTCCTCCCCTACGTCACCGAGGAGGTCTGGAGCTGGTGGCGTTCGGGCTCGATCCATCTGGCGCCGTGGCCGCACGCCGACGCAGAGCTCTCGGCCGTCTTCGCTTCGGGCCCGGGCGGCGCCCGGGCCCCCGAGGGCCCGGTCCGCTGGGGCGAGGCGCCGGTGCTCGACGCGGTGGCCGAGGTCCTTGCCGCGGTCCGAAAGGAGAAGACCGCGCAGAAACGATCGTTGCGGGCCCAGGTCTCGAACCTCACCGTCGTCGACCGTGCCGAGCGGCTCGCGCACGTCCGGCTGGCCGAGCAGGACCTCGTCGACGCCGGCGGGATCGAGCCCGGAGGGATCGTGCTCGTGGAAGGCGAGCCTCCTTCGGTGACCGTCCTCCTCGAAGACGGTGCCTAGCGACGCTCCGGTTTGAGGCTGCTCCGCCCGGTTTGCGGTGCCCCGGCCCGGTTTGAGGCACCCCGGCTGCGGAGAGGTAAATCCCGGATACGCAAGCTCGGGAGCACGGCTTGCGGGTGCGTGCGTGGCGGCGGACGCACGGGGCGGCAGTCGGATGAAGGGCACGACGACGGCGACGAGGGACCGACAAGAACGTCGACCCGGGACGACGGAGCGGACGCCGCGACGTCGGTTCAGGATGGCAGGAGACGTCACGACGGTGCGCGCGGCACGCCAGCTCGTCGGTGAGGCGATCTCGGACAGCCCGTCCGACCTGCGCGACGCCGCCGTGCTCGTCGCCGGAGAGCTGGTCACCAACGCGGTGGTGCACGGCGGCGGCTGGTTCCTCCTGCAGATCGACGCCACGCGAGAGCGCCTACGCGTCGAAGTGACCGACCCGCTGGCCGCCCAACCCCGTCTCCTCGAGCTGACCGGCGACCGTGAACACGGGCGAGGCATCGCGATCGTGGATGCCCTCGCCACCAAATGGGGGGCAGACCACCTCGGATCTCACAAGGTGGTCTGGTTCGAGATCTGCCTCGAACGTTGAGCCGCACCGCACGTAGCGCCCTGGCGAGGGCGACCCGAGACGGGGTGTCTGCGGACCCCGCCCGGGCGGGAGCCCACCGCACCCCGGTGGCGGACGCCGGCGACCAACCCGGCGTAACCTCGGCGCAGCAGGGTGTAGGTGCCCGCCGGTCGGGGTATGCGAGCGGTCGAGCAGGTGAAGCAATTGAGGTTGCAGGATCCGCTACTCGACCCCGCCTCTGCCACAGCAGCGCGACGCCGACGGGGTCCTGGTCGGGCCCCGAGCAGAGGGACTCAGGGAAAAGGAGCCGTGACCGCATGGACCAGAGCTTCAAGATCGAGGACGTGGAGATCGACGGCGTCCCGGTCGTATCGGCGTCCGGAGAGATCGACGTCGCGACGGCACCGCCGTTGCGTGACCGGCTACAGGCCCTCACCTCGTCGGGGAAGTCCACCGTCGTGGTGGACCTTCTCGGAGTGACCTTCCTCGATTCCACCGCGCTCGGGGTGCTGGTGGGCGCGCTCAAGCGGTGCCGCGAAGCGGGGGGGGACCTCCCACTCGTCATCGCCGAGCCGCGCATCTTGAAGGTGTTCGAGATCACGGGCCTGACCGGCGTCTTCCCGATATTCGAAAGCGTGAGGGAAGCGGTGGGGAGCGTGAAGTGAGCATGGTGGAGCGCAAGGCGACCACCGTCTCGGTCGACCTGTCGATACCGGTCCAGGCTGACCTCGTGGTGCTCGCGCGACTTGCCGCTGCAACTGTCGCGAGCCGTGCCGGCTTCGGTGTCGAGGACATCGAGGATCTTCGCCTCGCCGTCGAGGAGCTCTGCCTCTCCCTCGTGGGGACCCGCGATGACGGTCGCCTGCACTTGAACTACGAGTGCGAGGGCGATGCCATCACGGTCACCTGCTGGTACGAGGCTGACGAAGCCCCGTTCACCGCGAGTGGCGGCGAGGCCGACGATCTCTCGCTGAGGATACTCGGCGCACTCGTCGACGACCACGGGCGCAACCCCGCCGGCGACCGTCCCGGCGCCTGGTTGCGCAAGCGACGATCTGACGCGACGGCGTGACGCCGGCGTGATGACGGAGGAAGCTCGCTCGCCGGGCGAGGAGACGAAGGCACTGTTCTTCGAGCTTGCCGCCAACCGCGACCCTGCCGTACGGGACCTGCTCGTGACCGCGTACCTCGGGCTGGCGCACCAACTCGCGCGTCGGTACGCGAACCGCGGGGAGCCCTACGAGGACCTCGTGCAGGTGGCGTCGCTCGCCATCGTGAAATCGGTGGACCGCTTCGATCCCGATCGCGGCGTCGAATTCACGACGTTCGCGACTCGCACCGTGATCGGCGAGCTGAAGCGACACTTCCGTGACAAGGGTTGGGCAGTCCGCGCGCCGAGACGCGTGCAGGAGCTCTACCTCGAGCTCGGCAAGGTCACCGAGACGCTCTCCCAGGAGCTGGGGCGCTCTCCCCGGGTAGGAGAGCTGGCGGCGGCGACGGGGGCGACCGAGGAAGCGGTGCTCGAGGCGCTCGAAGCAGGGCAGGGCTATCGCACCGCCTCGATCGACGCGACCGATCGCAACGAAGAGACGCTCGCTTCGCACATCGGGGGGGACGACGCGTCCTTGGACACGGTCGAGGACCGCGAGCTGCTCGCGCCGGCCATTGCGAAGCTCGCATCCCGCGAGCAGCTGATCCTCCAGCTGCGGTTCGCCCACGGCCTCACCCAGTCCGAGATCGCCGCGCGCGTCGGCATCAGCCAGATGCACGTCTCCAGGCTTCTGGCCGCCAGCCTCGAACGGCTGCGCAGGAGCGTGACCGAACCGGAGACCGGCGGGACCGGCGGGACCGGCGACGTGGAA
>JASHUY010000138.1 GCA_030039755.1 Acidimicrobiales bacterium | reverse complement strand
GCCGGCATGGTGGGGTGCCATCTCGACGACGACCGCGCCACCCGGCGCCAGCCACGGGTGCGCGCCGGCGAGCACCGCCTCGACCGCGCCGAACCCGGGCGTGCCGTCCGTGCCGGCGCGGGCGACGAGCGCGTCGTAGGGCTCACGTCGGACCTCGGGATCGAGCGCCCCCCATTCGTCCGCGCTCACGTAGGGCGGGTTCGCCACGACGAGGTCGAAGCGCCCCCGCCACTCGGTGGCCAGCGCGTCGAACCAGTTTCCGGCCCGGAGCTTCACCTGGCCCGAGACGTGCGGATGGCGGCTCGCCACGCGCCGGAGGTTGACCTCCGCCAGCGCCAGCGCGTCGGCGTCCACGTCGGTCGCGACGACCTCGAGCCCCGGGCAGGTGGTGCCGAGCTCGACCGCGATCGAGAGCGCGATGGCCCCGCTTCCGGTGCCGAGGTCCGCCACACGGAGCGTCGTCCCCGCCCCACCCCGCCGCGCGCCCTGACCGCGCACTTCCGCCAGGGCGACCTCGACGACCTGTTCGGTCTCGGGTCGAGGGATGAGGGCACGCGCGTCGACCGACAGCTCCACGGTCCTGAACGCCCACGTACCGAGCACGTACTGGAGCGGCTCGCCGCCGAGGCGCCGTGCCGCCATGTCGCTCAGCACGCGCACCGCGGAGGGGTCCGCAGCCGCGCCCGGGCCCAGCACCTCTTCGACCATCCAGCGCGCCTCGGCGGCCGATCCGAGCCGCTCCGCGAGCGCCGCCTGCAGCGACGCACGCGGGGTCATGCGTCGTCGCCGGCCAGCTGGCGCGCGCGCTTGTCGGCCATGAGCGCGTCGGTCAGGTCGTCCAGGTCCCCCTGGAGCACCTGATCGAGCTTGTAGAGGGTGAGGTTCAGCCGGTGGTCGGTCACGCGGTTCTCGCGAAAGTTGTACGTGCGGATCTTCTCGGACCGCCCACCCCCACCCACCTGGCTCTTGCGTTGCACGGCGAGCTCGTGCGCGCGCCGGTCCTGCTCGGCCTTGAGCAGCCGCGCCCGGAGCACCGTCATCGCCTTCGCGCGGTTCTGGATCTGGCTCTTCTCGTCCTGCATCGAGACGACGATGCCGGTCGGCAGGTGGGTGATCCGGACCGCGGAGTCGGTGGTGTTCACCGACTGGCCGCCGGGGCCCGTCGAGCGGTACACGTCGATCTTGAGGTCGGCAGGATCGATCTGCACGTCGACCTCGTCCGCCTCCGGGAGGACGGTCACCGTCGCCGACGAGGTGTGGACCCGACCCTTGGACTCGGTGACCGGCACCCGCTGGACACGGTGCGGGCCCGCTTCGTGCTCGAGGCGGGCCCACGCGTCGGCGCCGTGCACCGCGAACACCACCTCGTTCAGCCCGTCGCGCTCCGAGGGGCTCTCGGACAGCACCTCGACGTGCCAACCGCGGCGCGCCGCGTAGCGCGCGTACATGTCGTAGAGATCGCGGGCGAAGAGGTTCGCCTCCTCGCCTCCCTCGGCTCCCCGGACCTCCACGATGACGTTGCGGCCGTCGTTGGGGTCCTTCGGCAGGAGGAGGACGCTGAGCTGCGCGCCGAGCGAGGCGATCCGGGCCTCGGCGGCCTCCATCTCCTCGAGCACCGCGTCCCGGTCCTCACCCGTCGTCTCCTCGAGCAGCTGGCGCGCGGCGGCGAGGTCGGCCCGTGCGCTCCGGAGCTCCCGCCAGGTCGCGACCACGTCGTTCAGCTCCTTGTGCCGCCTCGACAGGTCACGAAGGCGCGCGAGATCCCCCGGGGTGGCGGGATCGGCGAGCTGCGCCTCGACGTCGCCAAGCTCTTGCTCGAGCGCGTCGAGGCGCGTGTCGAGAGGTGGGACCTGCGACTCGGCAGGCATAGGACCGCGGCCCGGCTCGGTGCCGGGCCCAGGCTCAGCTCTTCGCGGGAGCGCGCTTCGCCCCGCGGCGGCCGTAGCGGCGCTGGAACCGCTCGACGCGCCCGCCGGAGTCGACGAGCTTCTGCTTCCCCGTGAAGAACGGGTGGCACTCGTTGCACAGCTCGACGTGCAGGTCCGGCTTGGTCGAGCGGGTGGTGAACGTGTTCCCGCACGAGCAGTGGACCGTCGCCTGCGTGTAGGTGGGGTGGATGTCTGCCTTCATGGTGCCTTGCTTTCTCGGTCTGACTGACCTGTGTTCCAGTGGGGGGCCGTCCCGGGAGGCGGGTCAGCCGCCCGGGGTCGGGCCCTTCGCGATCTCCGCGAGGAACTCGTCGTTGCCCTTGGTCGTGCGCAGCTTGTCCATGAGCAACTCGAGCCCTGCAGCCGCGTTGCCTTCGTTCGCCAACGCGTTCAGCACGCGGCGGAGCTTCCAGACCTGCTGCAGCTGCCCCCGGTCGAAGAGGAGCTCCTCGTGGCGGGTCGAGCTCGCGTTCACGTCGATCGACGGGTAGAGCCGGCGCTCCGCGAGCCGACGGTCGAGCCGCAGCTCCATGTTGCCCGTGCCCTTGAACTCCTCGAAGATGACCTCGTCCATCTTCGACCCGGTCTCGACGAGCGCGGTCGCGAGGATGGTGAGCGAGCCGCCCTCTTCGATGTTCCGCGCGGCGCCGAAGAACTTCTTCGGCGGGTACAGCGCGCCCGAGTCCACGCCACCGGACATGATCCGTCCGGTGGCGGGCTGCGCGAGGTTGTAGGCACGTGCCAGCCGGGTGATGCCGTCGAGGATGATGACGACGTCACTCCCCTGCTCGACGAGCCGCTTCGCCCGCTCGATCGCGAGCTCCGCCACCGCGGTGTGCTCGTCTGACGGGCGGTCGAACGTCGATGCCACGACCTCACCCTTCACCGATCGGCGCATGTCGGTCACCTCTTCGGGCCGCTCGTCCACGAGCAGCACCATGAGGTGCACCTCCGGGTTGTTCGCCTCGATCGAGTGCGCGATCTGCTTCATCACCGTGGTCTTCCCGGCCTTCGGCGGTGACACGATGAGCCCGCGCTGGCCCTTCCCGATCGGGGAAAGGAGATCGACGATCCGCGCGGTCACGTCGTCCTTCGCGCCGGGCAGTTCGAGCGTCAGCTTCTCGTCGGGGAAGAGCGGGGTCAGGTCCTCGAACCTCGGGCGCCCGCGCGCCGCCTCGGGGTCCAAACCCGAGACCTTGTCGATGCGCAGCAGGGCCGGGTACTTCTCGTTGCTCGACGCAGGCCGGCACGCTCCCTCGACGTAGTCGCCCTTGCGCAAGGCGAACCTGCGGGCTTGGCTGATCGAGACGTACACGTCCTTCGGCGACGGAAGGTATCCGTCGCAACGCAGGAAGCCGTAGCCCTCGTCGCGCAGGTCGAGGAGCCCACGCACCTCGACGAGCTCACCTTGGTACGGGGCGTCCTGACCGGGAGCGCCCTGCAGGTCACGCTCACCGCCGCTCTGGCCACGCTCGCGGCCGCGGCGCCGACGATTCCGGCGGTTGCCTGGCTCGGCGCTGCTGCCTCCCTGGGGGTGGCGGCCCGCCTGGCGCTGCCCCTGGCGGACCCCGGCGCCGTTGCCCGCCCCGACCTCGTGGCTCTGGGGAACCTCGACCGGTACGGTCGTAGCGCCCAGGCTCACCTCCACGTCGGTCGCGGCCGCCGACTCCCCGGAGCCGTGGGCCCCGTTGTCGTGGGCCGCCGGGGCCTTGGACGTGGCAAGGGGCTCGGACTCGGTCGTCGTGGCCTGGACCTCCGCGACTTTCTGTTCCTTGTCTTTCTGGTCCTTGTCTTTCTGGTCTTTCTGGCGCGAACCATTGCTCGACGAGACGGCGTCGGCGGACGCCGCCACGGGCGCGTGCCCGTTCGTCCCGTTGGACGAGGTCACGCCGGCCGCCTCGAGGATGCGGTCGATGATGTCGGACTTTTTCGTTCTCGACGTCGTCTTGAGCGACATCGCCTGTGCGATCGCGTGGAGCTCGTCTCGCTCCTTGCCCTCGAGCACTGACCGTTCGAGCTGCTCTTCCGCAGTCATCGG
>JASHUY010000137.1 GCA_030039755.1 Acidimicrobiales bacterium | reverse complement strand
GGCGCGCGGTGCGCGAGCTCCTCGCGGCGGGCCGGCGCCCGGTACGGTCCTTGTGGCTCGCCGACGGGCTCGATCCCTCGCCCCAGCTGGACGAGATCGAGGAGCTCGCCGCTCGACGGCGCGTGCGCGTCGAGACCGTCTCGCGCGCGCGGCTCGACGGCGCGGCGCGCACGGAGGCGCACCAGGGGGTGGTCGCGCGTGCACGCGCGATCGAGCCGGTGGAGCTGGACGGGCTCGCGGTCACCGAGCGTGGCGCGCCGTTCCTCGTCGTGGTCGCGGGGGTGACCGATCCGCGCAACCTGGGCGCGCTCCTGCGGAGCGCCGAGTGCGCGGGCGTGACCGGTGTCGTGCTCCCCCGCCACCGGTCCGCCCATCTCTCGCCGACGGTCGCGAAGGTGGCGGCCGGGGCCATCGAGCACCTCGACTTCGCGCTCGTGGGCGGCATCCCGAACGCGCTCGAGCGGCTGTCGGCCCTCGGCGTCTGGACGTTCGGAATGGCGGCCGACTCCCGGCGGTCCATCTACGACGCTGCGATCGGGACCGGTCCGGTCGCGCTCGTGGTGGGGGGGGAGGAGCGGGGCCTCACGCCCCTCGTCCGTCGCCGCTGCGACGAGATCGTGGCGATACCCCAGCACGGCGCGCTCGAGTCCCTGAACGCGGGTGTCGCCGCGGCGGTCGCGTGCTTCGAGGTCGCCCGGCGTCGCCTCGGCTGAGCCGCTTGCGGCCGGACCCCGTCATTGGCAGGCTGAGCCGGTGACGACGCCGCGGGGCCCCGAGCCGGCTGGACGGGGTGCCGGGCGGGGGGGGAGGGGAGGTCCGGGCGGGTCCTCTCCCACGTGGTCGCCGCTGAAAGCGCTCGCGGTGTTGGCCGTCGCCGTCGGGCTCGGCGCGTACCTCATCGACCTCGGTGCAGGTCGGCACGCCCCCACGTCGGCTGCGAGCACCACGAGCACGACGACGAGCACGAGCACGACGACGACCGGCCCGAGCACGTCCTCGACGAGCAGCACGACGACGACCACGACGGCGCCGCCCTCCGGTGCACAGCCGAGCCAGGCGGTGAAGGTGCTCGTCGCGAATGCGAGCCAGACGAACGGCGTCGCCGCGTACTTCGCGCAGAAGCTCGCCTCGGACGGATGGGGAACGCTCACGCCGGTCACCGCGACGACAACGACCTCTTCGTCGTCCGTCTACTACGCCTCGGGTGAGCAGCAAGCCGCGCGCAGCGTCGCCGCGGAGCTCGGGGTCCCGTCGTCTGCGGTGCAGCCCCTCGTCTCCACGGTGATCGTCGCCAGCACCACAGGCGCGGACGTGGTGGTGGTGGCGGGTGACGACCTCGCGGCGCAAGTCCCCACAAGCTCCGGCTGACGGCGTGGCGGTCCCGGCTGACGGCGTGGCGGTCCCGGCCGACGGCGTGGGCGTCCCGGCCGCCGTCGCGCCGTTGCGAGACCGCGCGGCGGAGGCGGCGCTGTTCTTGGACTACGACGGGACGCTCGCGCCGATCGTCGACGAACCCGCCGACGCGCGTCCCGTCCCCGGGGTGCCCGAGATCCTGGCGCGCCTCGGCGAACGGCTCGCCGTCGTCGCGGTCGTCTCGGGCCGGCCGGTGGCGTACCTCGAGGAAGCGCTCGGCCGGCCTTCCGGCGTCCACCTCGCCGGCCTCTACGGCGTGGAGGAGATCGACGTCGACGGCACGCTCCGACGCGACGCGGCAGCCGAGCAGTGGCGCGGCACGGTCGCCGACGCGACTGCGGTGCTGCTCCGCGACGCGCCCGCGGGAGCCGAGGTCGAGCCGAAGGGGCTGTCGGTCGCGGTGCACTGGCGCCGTGCGTCGCCGGCAGCGGCCGGGGAGGCGCAGCAGGCGGTCGCCGCGGTCGCCGCCCGGACGGGTCTCGTCGCGCAGCCGGGTCGCATGTCGGTCGAGCTCCGCCCCCCGGTCGGTGCGGACAAGGGCACGGTCGTCGAGCGGCTCGGCGCCGGCCGCCCGGTCGTCGGTTGCTTCGGCGACGACGTCGGCGACGTCCCCGCCTTCGAGGCGGTCCTCGCGTTCAGGCATGCGGGCGCGACGGCCGTCACCGTGGCCGTCGTCGACACGGAGAGCCCGCCCGAGCTGGTCGCGTTGGCGGACGTCGTCGTCGCGGGGGCCGAGGCCGCAGTCGCGCTGCTCGAGGCCGTCGCCGCCGGCTGACGGCACCCGGCGTCACCCGGCGCCACCCGGCGCCACCTCGCGCAGGGGGTGCCGACCGGGGCCGTCGGTATCATCGGGCGCGTGTTGCCGCCGCGGGTGGACGTCCTGGTGGTCGTGGAGCCCGCGGCGGTGCCTCCGGTGCTCGCCGCCCGGGCGCGCCGGGTGGTGCGCGTCCCCGCGGTGCAGACGTCGGCGTCCCTCGTGGGGGAGCTACGCGGCATCATCCCCGGTGTCGTGGGCGTCGTCGGCGAGGTCGCCGGCACGGGTCCTTCGCTCGCTCTTCGCATCGCCGAGGAGGTTCGCCGCGCGGGGTCCCCGACGATCCTGTTCACCGACGAGCGGGTCGACGCGCCTGCCGGGGTCGCCGTCCACCCGCTCGGGGACCCGGGCCCTCCCATGGACGCCGCAGGGAGCGTGCTGGACCTCGTCGGCGACACGCCTCTCGTGCGGCTCGACCGGGTAGGACGTGACCTCCCGTGCCACCTCCTGGCGAAGCTCGAGCAGTTGAATCCCGGCGGGAGCGTGAAGGACCGCCCCGCCCGGGCGATGCTCGACGCCGCGGAAGCGGCGGGGCTGCTGTCCGCGGGCGGGACGGTCGTCGAGCCCACCTCGGGGAACACCGGCGTCGGCCTCGCCATGGTGGCCGCGATCCGCGGGTACCGGTGCGTCTTCACCGTCCCGGACAAGGTCGCCGAGGAGAAGCGGCAGCTGCTGCGCGCCTACGGCGCCGAGGTGGTCGTGTGCCCGACGACCGTGCCGCCCGAGCATCCGGACTCCTACTACTCGGTCGCAGCGAGGCTGACCGCCGAGACGCCCGGCGCTTTCCAGCCGAACCAGTACGTCAACCCGGCCAACCCCGACGCGCACGCGGCGACGACGGGCCCTGAGATCTGGCGTCAGACGGCCGGGCGGATCACCCACTTCGTCGCCGGCGTCGGCACGGGCGGCACGATCAGCGGCGTGGGCCGTTACCTCAAGTCGCAGAACCCGGCCGTCGAGGTCGTCGGCGCGGACCCCGAGGGGTCCATCTACTCGGGCGGCGGCGGGAGGCCGTACCTCGTCGAGGGCATCGGAGAGGACTTCTGGCCCGCCACCTACGACCCGGCGGTCGTCGACCGCGTGGTGCCCGTCTCGGACCGCGACTCCTTCCTCACGGCGCGTCGCGTCACCCGGGAGGAGGGGATCTTCGTGGGTGGCTCGACGGGGACCGCCGTCTGGGCCGCGCTCGAGGTGGGCAGGGCGCTCGGGCCCGACGACGTCGTGGTCGTCCTCGTGCCCGACTCGGGACGCGGGTACCTCTCGAAGCTCTACGACGACGGGTGGATGGCGGACCACGGTTTCGTCCGCGCGCACGGCGCGACCGCCGAAGCGGTGCTCGCGGCGAAGGAGTCGGCCAAGCGGGGAAGCCTGCCGCCCCTCGTCCACGTCCACCCGGACGAGTCCGTGCGCACCGCGATCGCGATCCTCGACGAGTACGGCGTCTCCCAGGTGCCGGTCGTGAAGGCCGAACCACCGCTCGCGCTGGCCGAGGTCGTCGGCTCGGTCACCGACCGCCTCCTGCTCGAGCGCACGCTCGGCCGTCCCCAGGCGTTCGACGAGCCCGTCGGCTCGGTCATGGACCCGCCGCTCGTGACCGTCGGCCTCGGCGAGACGGCGGAGTACGTCGCCGAGAAGCTGCAGGCGTCGCCGGCGGTGCTCGTCCTCGACGGCGGTCACCCCGTCGGGATCCTCACCCGCTCCGACCTCCTGTCGTACTTCGAGCGGACCTGAGACCCGTGGCCCTGTTCGAGACGCTGGCGATCCACGCCGGGCAGCCGCCCGACCCCGCCACCGGCTCGGTGGTGCCGCCGATCCACCTCGCGACGACGTTCGCGCAGTCGGCGGTCGGCGAGCACCAGGGGTTCGAGTACAGCCGCACCGGCAACCCGACGCGCGCCGCCCTCGAGGCCTGCATCGCCGCGCTCGAGGGCGCAGCCTACGGGAGGGCGTTCGCGAGCGGGCTCGCCGCCGAGGACGCGGTGCTCCGCACGCTCGAACCCGGTGCCCATCTGGTCGTCGGCGACAACCTCTACGGCGGGACCCACCGGCTCCTCGCACAGGTGCACACGCAGCTCCCGTTCTCGCCGGCGCCCCTCGAAGACCTCGCGGCGGTGGACGCCGCGTGGCGCGCGGAGACCCGCCTCGTCTGGCTCGAGACCCCGTCCAACCCGTACCTGCGGATCGCCGACATCGCCGCCCTCGCGGAGCTCGCGCACGCCCGGGGCGCGCGCCTCGTCGTCGACAACACCTTCGCGACCCCCTACCTCCAGTCGCCGCTCGCGCTCGGCGCGGACGTCGTCGTCCACTCGACCACGAAGTACCTCGGCGGTCACAGCGACGTGGTCGGCGGGGTCGTCGTGACGAACGCCGCCGAGCTCGCGGCCCACGTCGGGCGCCTCCAGAACTCGGTGGGCGCGGTGCCCGGCCCCTTCGACTGCTTCCTCGTCCTGCGTGGCGTGAAGACGCTCGCGGTGCGCATGGACCGGCACTGCGCCAACGCGCAACGCGTCGCCGAGATGCTCGCGGGCCACGACGCCGTCGAGAGCGTCCACTATCCCGGGCTCCCCTCGCACCCCGGTCACGCGGTCG
>JASHUY010000136.1 GCA_030039755.1 Acidimicrobiales bacterium | reverse complement strand
AGTCCGACGAGTTCGCAGTGGAGCGAGGCACCGGGGCGGTGACGGACAGACGTCGAGCGGGATCGTCCGACGAGTCCGCTCGTGACACCGAGCGGGCCGGAGGCTCGGCGGGGTCACCGGGTTCGGCGGGATCGCCGGGTTCGAAAGGTTCGAAGGGATCCCGGGCCTCGCACGGCTCGGAGGGCTCGGAGAGCGTGACCGACCTCCGCTTCGAGGTCATGTACTTCCTCGACGCGCCGGACGACGCCATCGACGCCTTGAAGGAGGTGTGGTCGGGAATCGGGGACTCGATCGTCGTCGTGGGGGGCGACGGGGAGTGGAACTGCCATATCCACACGAACGACGTCGGCGCAGCGATCGAGGCGGCGATCGACATCGGGCGGCCCCGCCAGATCCGCGTGACCGATCTGGCCGAGCAGGTCCAAGAGGAACGTTGGGTGCGTGACGCCGATCGTGAGCCCGGTCCTGGCGGACGGGAGCCCGCTGCGCCCCCCACGACCGCGGTCGTCGCAGTCGTGGCGGGTGACGGCGTCGGTCGCATCTTCCGTTCGCTCGGAGCGCAGCGGCTCGTGCTCGGCGGCCAGACCATGAACCCTTCGACGTCTCAGCTGCTCGAAGCGGTCGAGTCGCTCCGCTCGGACAACGTGGTCCTCCTCCCGAACAACGAGAACATCGACGCCGTGGCACAGCAGGTGGACGCGTTGTCGGAGAAGACGGTTCGGGTGGTGCCGACCGGGAGCATCGTGGAGGGGTTCGCGGCGTTGCTCGCGTACGATCCGGCTGCGGGCCCGAACGACAACGCGGAGGCGATGAGCGCGTCGGCGCGCAGGGTGGTACCCGGCTCGGTGGCCCGCGCGGTGCGCGACAGCGAGACGGACGCGGGCCCGGTGCGGGAGGGAGACTGGGTGGGGTTGTCCCGCGCGGGAGTCGTCGCGATCTCGGACTCCCCTGAAGGCGCGGCGCTCCAGCTCCTCGACGCGCTCTTGAAGGAGGGTCACGAGCTCGTCACCCTCATCGAGGGGGAGGGATCGACGGCCGCGGCGACCCGGCGGATCACCGAGTGGCTGCACGAGGAGCACCCTTACGTGGCCGCAGAGGTCCATCACGGCGGCCAGCCCCTCTACCCGTACCTGCTCGGAATCGAGTGACTGCCACGGCCACGCCGGCGCGCACGCTTGCGCAGCTGGAGCAGGTCCCGGTCACGCGGCTTCGTGGCCTCCCCGAGCGCAAGGCGAAGGCTCTGGGAGAGCTCGGGATCGAGTCCATTTTCGACCTGCTCACGACGTACCCGTTCCGCTACATCGACCGGAGCCGGCGCGCGGAGCTCGCCGACCTCGCGGTGGGAGACGAGGCGGTCGTCCTTGCGACGGTGCACGACGTGCGGAGCCGCCGCACGCGCCAAGGCCGCGCACTGGTCGAGCTCGTGGCCGACGACGGCACCGCGGGGATGAAGGTGGTCTTCTTCAACCAGCCGTGGCGCGCGCGCCAGCTCCCCTCGGGGACCGAGGCGCTGTTCTTCGGCAAGCTCGACGACTTTCGCGGCCGCAGGCAGATGACGAACCCGGTGGTCGACGTCGTGGTGGGGGCTGACGACACCGAAGACCAGGAGCTGCGCCGACGTCGCACGCTCAGGATCGTTCCCGTCTACCGGGCGTCCGGGAAGGTGGGTCTGTCGAGCTGGGAGATCGGCGCCTGGGTCGAAGAGGCGATCCGGCGCGCGGGCGCGTTCGAGGACCCGCTGCCGAGCACGTGGCGACGCGAGCTCGCTCTCGTCGGCAGGACGGAAGCGTTCCACGACGTCCATCTGCCGACCGCGCTCGCAGAGACCACTCCGGCCCGGCGCCGGCTCGCGTTCGACGAGCTCTTCCGGCTCCAGCTCGCACTCGTCCTGCGCCGGCGCGCGCTCGAAAGGGACGCCCGCGCGATCCGCCATGCGGTCTCGCCGCGCGAAGTGACGGAGACGCCACGAGACGGAGGGACGCTGGTCCAGCGGTTCCTCGCGGGATTGCCGTACCGGCTCACGAATGCGCAGCGCAAGGCGATGGCCGCGGTCCTCGCCGAGATGGCGGGGCCCCTCCCCATGCACCGGTTGCTCCAGGGAGACGTCGGCTCCGGAAAGACGGTGGTCGCCACGGCGGCCTTGCTCGCCGCGGTGCAAGGTGGCCACCAGGGCGCGCTCATGGTGCCGACCGAAGTGCTGGCCGAGCAGCACTTCTTCGCCGTTCGCGCGCTCATCGACGGGTTGGCGGTGCCCGACCCGGCGAGGCTCGGCGGGGAGCGACCCCTCTCGGTCGCGCTCCTCACCAACCGCACCGGCGCGTCCGAGCGGGCGCGCCTGCGCCAGGGTCTCGAGTCGGGCGACGTCGACGTGGTAGTCGGTACGCACGCGCTCCTGACCGACGACGTGCAGTTCCACTCGCTCGGGCTCGTGGTGATCGACGAGCAGCACCGCTTCGGGGTGGAACAGCGCGCGCAACTTCGTGACAAGGGTCGGGCGTCGGTCGTCGCGCGCGCAGAAGGGCCCGACGCCTCCGCCGACCCCGATCTCCTCGTGATGACCGCGACCCCGATCCCGCGGACGGCCGCGATGGTGCTGTTCGGCGACCTCGACATGGTGGTGCTCGACGAGCTGCCACCGGGAAGGTACCCGGTCGAGACGGTCTGGGCTGCGACGCACCACGCGGAAGAGGACGCGTGGGCGCGCGTGCGCGCTGAGGTGGCCGAGGGCCACCGGGCGTTCGTGGTCTGCCCGCTCGTCGAAGGTTCCGAACGTGTCCAGGCGCGCTCGGCGACCGAGGAGCTCGACCGCCTCGCTGCAGGACCACTGTCCGGGCTTGCGCTCGGCCTCCTCCACGGGCAGATGCCCGCCGTCGAGAAGGAAGACGCGATGGCGCGCTTTCGTGCCGGCACCACGACCGTGCTCGTCGCCACGACGGTCGTCGAGGTCGGGGTCGACGTGCCGGAGGCGACCGTCATGGTGGTCGAGGACGCGGGCAGGTTCGGCATCGCGCAGCTCCACCAGCTGCGCGGCCGTGTGGGACGGAGCGACCTGCCCAGCTGGTGCTACCTCCTCGGCCCGGCTGGGACGCCGGAGGCGGCGGCGCGCCTCGCGGCGATGGTGCAGACGACCGACGGTTTCGAGCTCGGCGAGGTCGACCTCGAGCTGCGCGGAGAGGGCACGATCCTCGGTGCCCGCCAGAAGGGCAGGAGCGACCTCAAGCTGGCGTCGTTGCGCAGGGACGCCGACCTGCTCGACGCGGCGCGTCGAGTGGCGGAATCGGTGACCGAGGACGACCCCGCGCTCGACGCCCACGAAGGTCTCGCCGAGGAGCTCCGGCTCTTCCTCGCCCCTGAGGAGGAGGCGTTCCTCTTCAAGTCCTGAGCGTCTCGGGCCTGCGAGGACTTGTCCGGAGGACGGCGGACGCCGCCGATGAGGTCGAACGCCCGACGCGATCCGGCGGCTTCGGGAGACCGCCGTAGCTGCCAGGGAAGGCGCTCGTCCGCGAGCCCAGGGGAAGGCGCTCATTCGCGAGTGTGGAGCGGTACCGTGGGAGCGTGCGCGTCATCGCCGGCTCGAGCCGGGGGCGTCGGCTCCCAGCCCGTCTGCCTGGCGGCGTGCGGCCCACGGCGGACCGGGTGCGGGAGGCGATCTTCGACGTGCTCGGCTCGATGGGCGGCGTCGAGGGCGCCTCGGTGCTCGATCTCTTCTGCGGGAGCGGCGCCCTTGGTCTCGAGGCGCTCTCGCGTGGCGCGACCTCGGTGACGTTCGTCGACCACGACGCCGCCGCGCTCGCAGCGGTCCGGACGAACCTTGTCGCGACGGGGCTCGCCTCCCCTGGCGCGTCACTCGTGCGCGCGGAGCTTCCCGGCTGGCTCGGCCGCGCCCCGCACGTCGACCTGGCCTTCTGCGATCCTCCGTACGCGTTCAGCGACTGGGACACGCTCCTCGCCTTGCTCGAAGCCGACGTCGCGGTGCTCGAGTCGGGATCCGAGGTCGAGCTGCCGGCGAGCTGGATGGCCGCGAGGTCGCGGCGGTACGGCGGTACGCTCGTCACCGTGGCCCGCATGTCCGACGCACCCGCGGCGGGCGCGCGTGGGAGGCACCCGTGAGCGTGGCCCTCTTCCCGGGGTCGTTCGACCCGTTCCACAACGGCCACCTCGAGGTGGTGGAGCGTGCGTCCCGTCTGTTCGACGAGGTGGTCGTCGCCGCCCTGCGCAACCCGCAGAAGGGCGAGCCGCTCTTCACGATCGGCGAGCGAACCGAGATGCTCGAGGAGTCGCTCGCGCATCTGAGCAGCGTGCGTATCGTGGGTGTCGCGACGCTCGTCGTCAACGTCGCTCACGACGTGGGCGCGTCCACGATCGTGCGGGGACTGCGGGCCGTGTCGGACTTCGAGAACGAGCTGCAGATGGCTCAGATGAACCGCCAGCTCTCGGGCGTGGAGACCATCTTCATCCCGACGAGCGCCCCGTACTCGTTCATCGCCTCCAGGCTGTTGCGCGAGGTCGCCAGGTTCGGCGGGGATGTCTCCGCGTTCGTGCCGAAGCCGGTTGCGCTGCATTTCGAAGCGAAGTTCCAAGACCCGGCGACCCGGTCCGGCGGTCGGGGGACGGACCCGGCGACCCGGTCAGGCGGTCGGGGGACGGAAGAGGACCGGTAGCCTCGTGACCGACCTGTTCGAAGATGCCCACGACGACGGTGCCACCTCGGTCCGGACCGACGAGGAGGTGGGCACCGAAGGCCTGCTCCAGCGTGCGGTCGACATGGTGAACGGTGCCAAGGCGATGCCGCTGTCGGCGTCGGTGCTCGTCTCGCGTGAGGAGCTGCTGGACATGCTGCAAGAGGCGCTCGCCCGCCTTCCCGACGAGCTGCGCCAGGCGCGATGGCTGCTGCGCGAGAAAGAGGAGTTCCTCGCCGACCGAGCGCGCGAGGCGGACGCACTGATGGCGGACGTGCGTGCGCAGGCGGAGCACATGGTCTCCCGCTCCGAGGTGGTCCGGCAGGCCAACCTCGTGGCGCAGCGGATCCTCGACGACGCGAACGAAGAGGCACGCCGGCTGCGTCACGAGGCGGAGGACTACTGCGACCAGAAGCTCGCGGGGATGGAGATCGTGTTGGACCGGATCACGAGGACCGTCCGGGCGGGTCGTCAGAAGCTTCAGGCGACCGCCCCCCCGGCGCCGCCCGTCGAGCCGGTGGCGCCCGAAGGGGAGGAGCCGGGCTTCTTCGACCAGGACCTCGCATAGGCGGACTCGCTGCCCGTCCGCGGGCAGGAAAGGAGGTACAGGTGGACCCGTTCGTGGTGCACGTGGCCAGGCTCCGCAGGGTGCACGGCACCCGATGGCACGAGGTGCGTACCGGACCGGTGGACCCCGAGGGCGTGATCGTCGCGCGCTCGCCGGCCGACAGCTCGGTCCCGGA
>JASHUY010000135.1 GCA_030039755.1 Acidimicrobiales bacterium | reverse complement strand
CTGGAAGACGTCGAGCGCTATCTCGTCGTCGACTCGCTCGCGTACATCGGGCTCGAGGAGCTGAAGTCGGCGATCGGTGCCGGTGATGCCGGCTGGTGCGACGCCTGCCTCACGGGCAACTACCCGACGGCGGTCCCGGTCGAGCTCTCGTTGGGCGGGGTCGGCGGTCCTGGTCGCGCCGGAAGCGGTGAATTCGGTGGGGCGGGCGGCATCGGCGAGGCCGAGCGCGCGCAGAGCGCCGAGCCGCTGCGGCCCGAGGAGCACCGAGATCCTCTTCCAGGGCGCGCCTCGGGGCACGTGGCCCTGTGACCGACGAGCACCGGACGCTCGGGGAAAACGGGACCCCGGAAGGCGCAGAGACCCTGGAAGGCGCGGAGTCCCCGGAAGGCGCGGAGACCCCGGAAGGCGCGGTGGGGCAGCCCGCCACCTACGCCAACTCCGGCGTCGATCTGTCGGCCGGAGACGAAGTCGTTTCCCGGATTCGTGACGTGGTCGCGTCCACCGCGCGGCCAGGAGCGCGCGGGAGCATCGGCGCCTTCGCCGGGCTCTTCGCGCTGGACACCGATCGCTTTCCACACCCTGTGCTCGTGTCTTCGACCGACGGGGTGGGGACGAAGATGCTCGTCGCACAGGCGACCGGCCGCTTCGACACCATCGGCCTGGACCTCGTCGCAATGTGCGTGGACGACGTCGTGTGTTCGGGCGCGGAGCCACTGTTCCTCCTCGATTATGTGGCGGTCGGGAAGCTCGTTCCCGAGCGGGTCGAGTCGATCGTCAGGGGGATCGCAGAGGGATGCAGAGTCGCGGGTTGCGCGCTGGTCGGCGGGGAGACCGCCGAACATCCGGGAGCGATGGGTCCCGACGACGTCGACCTGGCGGGCTTCGTGGTAGGCGTCGTGGAGGCGGGCCGAGAGCTGGGCCCGCAACGCGTCGCAGTCGGCGACGTCCTCGTCGCCCTACCGTCTCCGGGGCTCCGCTCGAACGGCTACACGCTCGCCCGGCATGTGTTGCTGGAGCGTGCCGGACTGTCGCTCGACGGACCGGCGTGGGACGGCGCGACGCACTCTGTCGCGGACGAGCTTCTCACCCCCTCGGTTGTGTACGCGCCGGCGGTGCTCGCGGCCTTGCGTGCGTGTGCGACAGCAGTCCACGCGTGTGCACACGTGACTGGGGGCGGCATCCAGGCGAACCTCTCCCGTGTGTTGCCGCGGGATGCCGATGCCGTAGTCGAACGCGGCACGTGGGAGGTGCCCCGGGTCTTCGTCGAGATCGCGCGCCTTGGACGCGTCACCGACGACGAGATGGCCCGCGTCTTCAACCTCGGCCTCGGCATGATCCTCCTCGTGGAGGCGAGCCATGCGGAGACGGTCGTCTCAGCCCTGCGGGCCATGCGGAGTGTCCCGCCGGCGGTCGTCGTCGGAGAGATCGTCGCCGGGACTGGCACGGTGCGGATGTGACCGAGCCGACGATGCCGGCCGAGGGGCGCCCGCACCCTCTGCCCGCGCTCGGGTCACCCGTGCTCGAGTCGTTGCGCGAGCACCTCCTCCTTCACGCGGTTCGCCGCGGCGATTTCGTGCTCAAGTCGGGGAGACGGAGCGGCTGGTTCATCGACGCGAAACAGACCGTCTG
The DNA here is from genome assembly GCA_030039755.1 of Acidimicrobiales bacterium. Lineage (GTDB taxonomy): Bacteria > Actinomycetota > Acidimicrobiia > Acidimicrobiales > RAAP-2 > JAJYVT01. The sequence goes on along the minus strand of JASHUY010000135.1, from coordinate 4,185 downwards.
CCGCCCCGAGGCGATGCTCCTCGTCGCGGAGGCGGTTCTCGATCTCGTTCCGCCCACCGCTACGGCGATCGGCGGGTTGACGATGGGGGCGGACCCCGTGGCCTTCGTGACCGCAGCCTTCGCCGCGGCACGCGGGCGCCCGCTGAAGGCGTTCAGTGTGCGCAAGGAGGAGAAGGACCACGGGGGGGGAGGTCGCGTCGCCGGTGCGCTGGACCCAGGCGACCGGGTGGTCGTCACCGAGGATACCGTCACGCGCGGTACGTCGCTTCTCGAGGCTGCCCGGGCGGTACGTGTCGCAGGGGCGGTTCCGGTCCTCCTTGTCGCGCTGGTGGACCGGGGAGGAAGCGTGACCGCGATGGCTGCCGAGGAGGGCCTGCCGTTCCGCGCCGTGCTCACGGCGCCTGATCTGGGCTTCCGTTTCGAGGGCTGACCTGGGGCCTGGAGCGGGGAGGCACCCCGCCAGTGCCCGCCTGCGACCGCCGCACGCCCGGCTCACCCCCGGCTCGCCGCCCGGCACCGCCCGGCACGCGAGGCCACCCGGCGCCAGACCCAGGGGCCGGCGGCCGACGGGCCGGGGAACCCGCCTGCGAACCCTGCCTCCGACGGAGCAAGATGTGGCCATGGGACTCTTCCAACGCGCCCACGACATTGTCGAGGCGAAGGCGAACAAGGCACTGGATCAGGCCGAGAACCCGTCGGACATGCTCGACCTGTCCTATGAGAAAATGCTCGAGCAGCTCACGCAGGTCAGGCGGGCTCTCGTCACAATCGCAGCATCCCGCAAGCGCATCGAACTGCAAGAGAGCCAGCTTCAGCAGTCCATCGCGCATCTTCAGGACCAGGCGCAGGCTGCGGTCAATCAAGGTCGGGATGACCTTGCGAAGGAGGCGCTGGCGCGTAAGGCGGCCGCACAACAGCAGATCGACCAGATGGAGCCGCAGCACCAGCAACTGACGGAACAGGAGCAGAAGCTCGAGGAGACGTTGAACCAGTTGCAATCGCGGGTGAACTCCTTCCGCACGCAGAAGGAAACCTTGAAGGCGGAGTACACCGCGTCGAAGGCGGTCACGTCGGTGAACGAGAGTGTTTCGGGTATCTCGAAGTCGATCAGCGACTCCGGTGCTGCCCTCGAGCGGGCGCAGGACAAGATCGCAACGATGCAGTCGCGTGCGCAGGCGACGGACGAGCTTCTCGAGTCAGGAGTTCTCGAGGACGTCGGAGGGGGCACCGACGACATCCAGAAAGAGCTGGATCAGCTGAGCGCGAACTCGAACGTCGACGCGGAGCTCGCCGCGCTCAAGGCGCAAGCCGGTCCGTCCGGAGCACTGGCGTCCGGCTCTGCTGCGCCGGCCGCGTCGGGAGATGGCGCCGACTCAGGCACGAGCGGAAGTTCTTAGGCCGCTCGTACGTCGTTCCCGAGCCACCGGCGACGCCCCGAGCTACCAGCGCGCCCCGAGCCACCGGCGCCCTGCGCCACCCTGGCCACCTGCCACCCCCGCCCCCGTCACCCCCACCCCCGGTCACCCCCACCCCCGGTCACCCCCGCCGCCGCCCGCGCTCAGCGTTCGCCGGGCTCCTTGGACCGGTGCCTGTGCTGCAGCCTTCTCCTGATGAGGCGCCGTCGCGCTTGGAGTTCGCGGTGGGTGAGGTGCTCCACGTCCTCGCTCAGCCCGAGCGAGCTGCGGATGCCCCCGAGCTCCACGTCTCCGAGGGCGGTGGGAGCCACGCCGAGGTCGCGGGCGATGCGTTCGCCATGACGAGACTGCAGGTGCGTGAGGATCGCGACGATCTGGCCGAGGACGTCGACGTCGGGCGCCATGGTCGTCATCGCGTTGTCGATGAAGAGCATGTCCTTGACGAAGAGCATCAGCGCCTTGGGCATGCGAGCCCCGTAACCGAGCAGCAGCTTCGTCATCTCGCGGATTTCACGGGTGAGCTGTTCCGCGTCCATGGTGGTGGGGTCCACGACCGGTTGGTCCAGCCGGAGATCGGCGATGACCTTGTCGACGTCGACGTCGTCCGGAAGCGCCCCCAACTCGCGCATCGCCGCGACCTGGGATCGAACGTCGTTCGTCGCGGTCGACATGACGAGCCGGAGGAGCCCTCGGCGACCCCGCTCGTCGAGCCGGCCGGTGATGCCGAAATCGAGCAGCGCCACGCGTCCGTCGGGGCAGACGAGGAGGTTGCCCGCATGAAGGTCGCCGTGGAACACGCCGAACAGCACCAGCCCCTCGAGGAACGCGACGAGCGCGGACATGAGCACCAGGGCGGTGTCGATCCCGGCCGCGCGCATCGTCTCCGCGTCTCCCCAGGCGTAGCCGTGGAGACGCTCCATCACGAGGACGCGGCGGGTCACGAGGCTCGGATGCGGTCGTGGGACCACGAGCGCCCGCCTGGTGCCGACAGGCGCCGTGCTCGCGAGCACGTGCGAGACGTCGAGCATGTTCTCGGCTTCGAGACGGAAGTCGAGCTCCTCCCCGATCGTCTCTGCGAAAAGGTCGATCAACGCAGGTGGGTTGGCGAGCGCCGCGACCGGGATCCGGCCGACGAGCAATGGGGCGAGCCACGCCATCACCGCGAGATCGCGCCGGACCTGACGGTCGATCTCGGGGCGCTGGACTTTGACCACGACCGATTCGCCGCTGACGAGGCGCGCCGCGTGCACCTGTGCGATCGACGCAGCTGCGATGGGGACCGTCTCGAACGAGGAGAACACCGCCTCGAGCGGCCGCCCGAGATCTTCCTCCACCGTTCGTCGGACCGTCTCGAAGCTCTCGGCGGGCACCTGGTCCCGACAGAGGCGGAATTCGCCGACGAGCTCCTCGGGGAACACGCCTTCCCCCGCAGACAGGATCTGTCCGAGCTTGATGTAGGTCGGACCGAGTCGCTCGAACGCGACCCGGAGCCTTCGCGACAGTCCCATGCGAGATCGTGTGCGGCCACGGCGCCGGTCGGTGAGGTACCAGGCGCCGAGCGCAGGGCCCAGTACCGCGGCGACCCGCAACGCAGCGCCCGCCGGTGGCAGCGTTCGCGCCCGGGCCATCGCCCGCGTGCGCGCGGCCGTCGTGTTCCGTAGCGCCACGAGACCCTCGCGCGACTCCGGGTCGGAGGGATCGACGATCCACGGGGGGTCGTCCGAGAACGCGCCCCAGTCGAGGTCGGCAGGGGCAGAAGACGGCACCGGGGTCTCCGTCACCGGCGGCTCCGTCACCGGGGGCTCCGTCACCTGCTCCCGTCGGCGCCTCTGCCGGGGCTCCGTCACCGGTTGCCGCCCGGCTTCGTCACGGGTCTCCTCCGGCGCCGCCCGACGCCCTCCGGCTGACTCGACGTCCTCGCCTGCCACCCGGTCCACCATAGGGGGGCCGGGTGGCGCACCCCTGCGCCGCCGTGGCGCGGTGTCCCCCTGTGCTGACCCTCCGTGTGGCGACCCACCCACCTCAGAACACACACCTCCATGCGCGGGTCCCGCAACCGCCCGTTGCACGCCCCTACGCTCTCGGGGTGCGGTTCGGCGCCGAGCACAGTTTCCCCGGGCCGCCCTCGGCGGTGGCCGCCGTTCTGAGCGACCCGGAATTCTATCGGGAGCTCGAGCTCCCGGACCTTCGACTGCTCGAGGTGCGCGCCGTTCAAATCACAGACCCCGACCGAAGAACAAGGCCCGGGGGTCAGCCCGTGGAGTCGTCCGAGGACAAGCGACTTGTCCTGCGCTACGAATTCATGGGAGGCCTCGACCCCGTGGCGCTCCGCCTGCTCGGAGGCGAACGGTTGACGTGGTCACAAGAGCTGCGCCTGTTCGGGAGCTCGGGCGGCCGCCTCGAGTTCGCGGCTGAGGCCAATCCCCGCGCGCTGCACGGACGCGCCGACTTCGTTTTCGAGGGCGTCGGCTCCGTCTTCGAGTCTGGGGCGGAACGAGCCGAGGGTCCCGGCATGGCGGCGGTCGTCGACACCACGCTCCGTCGCTTGGAGGGCGAGCTCGTCGTCGCGCTCCCGGTCATCGGGGGGATGGCTGAACGTCGCATCGTGCCCGGAGTGCTCGCGCGTCTCGACGTCGAGGCTGGCGCCGTCCGTCGGCGCCTCGAGTGAGCACCCCGGCTTCGGCGCGCCGCTTCGAGCAAGGCTGAGAAGCGCAGCCTTGCGCAACGGCCGGCGCACCCGCACGGAGCCGATGACATCGTTCGGACCGGT
>JASHUY010000134.1 GCA_030039755.1 Acidimicrobiales bacterium | reverse complement strand
GCCTCGATCAGGGAGGTCGGCGTGCTCCAACCGGTGCTCGTGAGGGAGGTCGGAGGGGGGACGGACGAGTACGAGCTGATCGCCGGGGAACGGCGTTGGCGCGCGGCACGACGCGCAGGCCTTCAGACCATCCCCGCGCTCGTGCGCGAGCTCTCCGCAGACGCCGACAGCCTCGAGCAGGCGCTCGTCGAGAACCTCCACCGTGAGGACCTCGGGCCGCTCGAGGAGGCGGCTGCCTATCAGCAGCTCATCGACGATTTCGGCCACACCCACGAAGAGGTGGCCATCAGGTTGGGGAAGAGCCGTGCGACGGTGACGAACACGCTGCGACTGCTCCAGCTCCCCGCGGGCGTGCAGCGGGCTCTCGCCGACGGGTCCATCTCGGCGGGGCATGCCCGCGCCTTGTTGGGCACTCCCGATCGTGCGCTCCAGGAGTCGCTCGTGAGCCGCATCCTCGCCGAGAGCCTGACGGTTCGGCAGGTGGAGGAAGCAGTGAAGGTCGGGGAGCACGGAGGTGGTGGAGCGGGCGGCGAGGGTGATGGGCGGGCGACCCCTCAGGAAGGGAGTACTACCAGTGGTACTACTCCTCGCGTGATGCCCAGGCGGCTGCCTGAGCCGGGCCTTCTCGAGCTCGAGGACCTGCTTTCCACGCACCTGAACACCCGGGTGAAGGTCGAGCTGCACAACCGGCGGGGCCGGGTGGTCGTGGAGTTCGCCACGTTGGAAGATCTCGAGCGGATCTACAGGGTCATGGTCGAGGGGCCACAGGCGGGCGTGCCGCCCCAGGCGCACTGACCTCGGCCGGTGCAGAGCCGGGAGGAGATGCCTCAACCTTCAACCCGCACTTCAGCAGTATCCACAAGCTGTGCATGACGTTGTGGATTGTCAGGTTCGTCCTGAAGTGCAGCACCTGGTCACGCGCCTGCCACCCCCTGGTCACGGAAGTGGGCTGCTCCGGGAACACGAGAAGTCGGCTGCACCGGGATCACGAAGTGCTGAGACCTCGAATGGGGAAGCGGAATGGGCCGGGGCTTCACTCCCACGGCCCGGACGCCCACGCCACAAGTGCGGCGGCAAGAGCCTCCGCGAGCGCCGGCCCGTGCTGGACCACGACGGCTGCCGGCCCGACCTCGACGGTCACGGCGGGCATCCGGGTCTCACGGAGCACCGCGAGCGACATGCCGTGGACGCCGAGGTCCGGTACCCCGAGGGCAGGAGGAACCTCCCGCTGGACGGCTTCGGCCAGCAGCCGCCCGCCGATCGACTCGTCGCGGTACCCCGAGTAGTAGGCGGCGAGCGCCCCGGGCCGCTCGGGCTCGAGCCTGAAGGCGAGGTACACGTCGGCTCCGGCCCCGTTGGCCTGCCGCGCCTGCGCCGAGCCGTCAGGATGGTGGAGGGTCGTGACCGACGCGCCGTTGGCGACGAGGCGCCGGCGGAGCGCCGCGACCGGCGCGCTGAGCCCCCCCGGTTCGCCTATGGCGATGTGACGCCTCGACAGCGTCGGCGGGGCTTGGCGGAGCAGCTCGCGGGCCCGCACCGTCGACACGAGGTGGAGGGCTCCCGCGCCACGCGCCGCCACCCGTCGGAGCTCGCGGAGCGTCGCCCCTCCGAGGATCCCGTCGACCGGCAATGCCGAGTTCTCCTGGAAGTCCCGCAAGGCCTTCGCCGTCGCGTCTCCGAAGATGCCGTCGACACGGCCCGTGTCGAACCCGAGCGCGCAAAGGCGCTGCTGGAGCTCGGCGACGTCGTCGCCGCGCAACATCGGGGTACGACGGTAGAGGAAGCGGTCGCCCAGCCTGCTGCCCGCCTCCACGAGGGTCTGCCACGTCTGCGCACCGCACACGCCGTCCACCCGGAGCCCCCGATGGCGCTGGAACGCTTCCACGGCGGCACGCGTCGCCAGCCCGAATTCCCCCGTCGCGTCACTGATGGGGCCGAAACCCAGTGCGAGGAGCCGCGCCTGGACGTCGGTGACGGCGTCGCCCCGGTCACCCTCGGTGACGGGGAGCGCGGCGACGCGATCCGTCACCGCGCCGGCTAGAGGTAGGCGGCCAGCTCCTGGAGCAGCTGCCCTTTCGGCTTCGCGCCGATCAGGCGGACCTTGGGCTCCCCGTCCTTGAAGAGGATCAGAGTCGGGATGCTCATGACGTCGAAGCGACGCGTCACGTCCAGGTTCTCGTCGATGTTCAACTTCGCGATCTGGAGCTTTCCCGCCTGCTCCGCCGCGATCTCCTCCAGCACCGGGGCGATCATCTTGCACGGTCCGCACCATTCGGCCCAGAAGTCGACCAGCACCGGCACCTCTGCAGCCTTGACATGCTCGTCAAACGTATCGTCGGACAGCGCCACCAACGCTTCGCTCATGACCTCTCCTCGACTTTCGACCTTCCCGCCACTATCCAGCGCCAGCAGAGGGTAACGCCGCCGGCCCGCCTCCTGTTCCCGCGCTCTCCCTCTCCGGCCTCGCCGGCGGCCGTATGGGTCCGGGGCGACGGGGCACAGGCCCCGTCAATCGGGTACGCGCCCGGCTCTCTGGGCCCGAGCCACCGGCTCAGCCGCCCCCCTACGACCCACGTGCCTCCAACCAGCGCTCGGCGTCGATCGCGGCCATGCATCCCGAACCGGCGGCCGTGACGGCTTGGCGGTAGATCTCGTCCTGGACGTCGCCGCAGGCGAAGACGCCGTTCACGCTCGTTGCGGTGCCCTCGCGGGTGACGATGTAACCCTGCTGGTCGAGCTCCACCTGCCCGTGGAACACCGCCGTGTTCGGCCGGTGGCCGATCGCGACGAACAAACCCGTGACAGGGAGCTCTCGTTCTTCGCCGGTCGTCGAGTGGCGGAGGCGGACCCCCGTGACCTTTCCGTTGCCGAGCACCTCTGCGACCTGCTGTGTCCAGAGGAACTCGACACCGGGGTGGCTGAACGCCCGCTCTTGCATGATCCGCGAGGCGCGCAAGCGGTCTCGTCGGTGGACGACGGTGACCTTCGAGGCGAAGCGCGTGAGGAACAGCGCTTCCTCGAGCGCAGAATCCCCCCCTCCTACGACCGCGATGTGCTGGCCCCGGAAGAAGAAGCCGTCGCAGGTCGCGCACGTGGACACGCCGTAGCCGAGGAGTCGGTCCTCGCCCGGGACGCCGAGCATGAGCGCCCGTGCCCCGGTGGCGATGATGACGACCTCGGCTTCGTAGTCGGGCTCCCTCGTCGCCGCATCGCTGGTCCAGACGCCGAACGGGCTCGAGTCGAACCTGACCTTCGTGACCTTCCGGGTGACGATGTCCGCGCCGAAGCGCGCCGCCTGAGAACGCATCGCGGTCATCAGCTCGGGACCGAGGATTCCGTCCGGGAAGCCCGGGTAGTTCTCGACGTCGGTCGTGAGCATGAGCTGGCCACCAGGCTGATCGCCGGTCGAGGAGGGCTCGCCTTCGACGACGACCGGCCTCAATTGCGCGCGCGCCGCGTACACGGCCGCCGTCAGTCCTGCGGGCCCCGACCCCGCGATGAGCACCTTCACGTGCTGGGTCATCGGATCCTCAGTGCGGACCGGCAGGTGAGGATCGTGCCGAGCGGCGGGTCCACGCGGCCAGCCCCGCGACGGTCAACGCGCCGCCGAGGACGAGATAGCTGAGCCACACCCGGTGGCCGAAGACGTACACGTCGAAGAGGCGGAGCACCGCGATCGAGCCGAGGGTGACGAACACCAGGGCAAGAGCGGCCACCACGAGCCCGAAGACGACCGCCCTTGCCGCGAGGATCGCGGGGCGCACCGCCTTGTCGTGGATCGCGGCTACGACGAGCTCGACCGCGTCGGCGGCCCTGCGGGGCAGCTCCGCGGCGGCCTCGGCCGCCGCCGCGCCGACAAAGGGAGGCAACCCGACGGAGGACGCGCCGCTCGCGGAGCTGTCGTCTGCGTCCGGCGGAGCGGAGCCGACCGTCGTCGTGTGCACGTCGCTCATGCTGGCGAGCCTACCAATGATGCACCGTCACCCCTTGCGGGGAAGCTGGTAGCAGACGCCGACCGATCCCGGGCCGGAGTGGGTGCCGACGACAGGACCAAGGTCGGTCACGACCAGGTCGTGGGCCACTTCGACCTTGCGCAGACGATCGACGATTGTGTCGATGTTGGGTGCGGCACCGTCGCAGACCGCGAGCCGTTCCAACGGCGCGTCAGCCGCGACCTTCGCGGCGACGTAGTCGAACGCACGGCCGCGCGTGCGCTGCTTCGACTCCTGTTCGACGACGCCGTCGCGAACCTCGATCACCGGTTTGATCGAGAGGAGCGAGCCGACGAGCGCCGCCGCGCCGCCGATGCGGCCTCCGCGCTGGAGGTGGTCGAGCGTGTCGAGGACCCCGAGCACGCGCGTGCGGGTCACGAGGTCCCGGGCGAGCGCGACGACTGCGTCGAGTGAGGCGCCGGTCGCGGCGAGCTCGGCTGCAGCGATGCACATGAGGCCTTGGCCCATCGTCACCGAACGGGTGTCGACCACCACCACCGGGAGCTCTCCCCCGAACAGTTCGGCGCCCGCCATCGCGGACTGGTACGTGGACGACACGCCTGCCGACAACGTGAGGCAGATGACGCCGTCGGCGCCCGCGCTCGCTGCGCGCTCGTACGCGGCCGCGAACGCGCCGGGTGGCGGGGCCGCGGTCTCGGGGAGCGTGGGAGAGCTCTTGCACCGGCGCCAGAACTCCGCGGGTGAGAGGTCGCGACGGTCGAGCAGCTCCTCGTCGCCGAAGCGGATCGTGAGGGGAACCACGTCGATGCCGTGGCGGCCGGCGAGCTCGGCGGAGAGGTCGCACGCGCTGTCGCTGACGACCCGTACTGCGGCCAATGGGGGTTCCCCCTCGATCGTGGCACCTGCCGGTGCCCGACCGGCGGCAGGACCGGCACGGTCGTGCCGATCCGAGCAACCTATCGCGGGAGTCGCCGGCGCAGCGACGTGCTCGTCCCCCCAATCCAGCGACGATCGCCGGGGTCGTCGTCGGCGTCGTCGGCGTCGTCGGCGTCGTGGGCACGGACGGATGCGGCGCCGTGTTCGACGCGACCGTGGTCGACGGACGAGCCGCGGGCCACAGGAACGGGCCGTGCGCGTACGGCGCGGTCGCGATCGAGCGCCGGGGTCGAATGGGTGGTAGGAGTGCCGGGTGGCGGGACGATCCGGATCAGGGGACCGGTGTTGACCGGCGTGCGGATGTCGCCCCAGGCGGCACCCAGCCCCGCTCCGGCTCCGACGTCGCGGGCTTCGAAGGATGTGGCCGTCGTTCCTGGGGCGCCGACGGGCTCGCCGGTCAGCAGCGCGAGCGGCCGGCGCCGCCCGCCGAGCACCACGCCGATCGCGGCGTAGACCGCCAGGCCGGCGGCCACCGCGGCGACGACGCGGACGAGCAGGCCGACGCCTTGGGCGGCTCCCGAGAGGTTCGAGACGACGAGCACGACGGCTCCCATGACGACCGACGCGCCGGCTGCGCGCCGGAGCGGCGCCCAGGCGTGCGGGCCGCCGAGCGCGCCCAGCCATCTCCGCAGGACGGCGAGACCGCACAGCGCCGCGGCGGTGTAGGCGATCGACAGGGAGAGTGCGAGGCCGCGCACGCCGAGGGGGCCGACGAGCGCGACCGCAAGGACGACGTTCAGCCCGTTCTCGACCACGTAGAGGTAGAACGCGACCCTGGTCCGTTGCATGGCTTGCAAGACGCGAACTACGTAGAGGTAGGTGCAGAAACCCGGCAGGCCGAGGGAGAACATCGCGAGAGCGGCACCCGTCGTGTCGGTGCTCTTGACGGAGGCGAAACCGTGCCCCAGGAGCAGCGCGACTGCGGGATGTGCGAGGATCAGCATGCCCACCGCCGCGGGGAGGATCACGGCAAGAGTGGCACGGAGGCCGCGGGTGAGACGCCGCCGGAAGCCTGCTTCGTCGCCCGTCGACCAGCGTTCGGCGAGCTCCGGCGTGACGGCGCTCATGATCGACACGGCCACGACCGCGTAAGGCATCTGCAAGAACGTGTAGGCGTAGGTGTACGACGAGACGGGGCCTGTGCCTCCTGCGCGGACGGCCAACGCGAGCACGACGTAGAGGGCAATCTGATTCGCGACGACGAAGCCGAACGTCCAGCCGCCCAGGCGCATCACCGTCCGTACGGCCTCGTGCCTGGGTTCCCAGCGCCACCTGAGCCGTCCTAGTCCGACGCCGCGCAAGGCGGGCAGGAGCGAGACCGCCTGGACGAGGACCCCGGCGGTCGTGCCGAGGCCCAGCAGGACGACGTCACCGCTGTGCGCGTGCAGGGACGCGAGCGACCGGAGCTTCGGAACCAGCGCATGGAACCAGAGGAGCACCGCGATGACGACGACGTTGTTCGCTATGGGAACCCACATCGGTGCCGCGAAGCGTCGCCGCGTGTTGAGGAGGGCGGCCATGAGTGAGATCAGGCCGTACAGCGCGACCTGCGGGACGAACCATCGGAGCAACGTCGACGCGACGGCCTTCTCCTGCGCGAGGCTGGCGGACGCGGCACCCTGCACGTGGTCGAAGGCCGTGTACGCGTCCACCACCTGTGGTGCGAGCACCCAGAAGACGACCGTCATCGCCACGAGGACGACGACGGCGGCGGTCGTCACCGCGGAGATCGCCCGCCACGCGTCGCGTTCGTCGCGCGTCGCGAGCCGGTCGACGAAAACGGGGATGAAGGTCGCAGCGAGGATCCCGCCGAGCACGATGTCGTAGATCATGTTCGGCGTCGTGTTGGCCAGGTTGTACGCGTCCGCGACTGGCGTGAGGCCGAGAGCGTATGCGAGCACGACGATGCGGAGGAGTCCCGTCAACCGAGAGACGGTCGTGCCTGCCGCCATCCAGAGCGCGGCCCGCTGGAGGCGCGCGCCGGTGGAAGGGGCGGCACCCGCCGGCATGCTCGTCGCGCCAGTGGGACCGGGGGCCGCAGCAGCGTGGGCAGGCCGTCGTGCGCCGCGCCGACGTGTTCCCCGTGTCACGGCGTGGCCGCTCCGTCTCCGACGGTCTCCGCGCGCCGCAGTCGCCTCCGCCTCCGCCCGGACCGCCAGCTGCGGGCCCACCAGACGAGCAGGACCGCGAGCGCGAGCGCGGTCAGCACGATGCCGGCCACCGAGGTCGCCGTCGAGCGCACCGTGAGCGTGCGGCGAGCGATCACGAGCTGACCGTTGGGCGACGCGAAGGTCACGTCGAGCGGGAGGTCCCCGGACGTGCGGGCGTCCACGTCGACGCGCCAGAGGTTCGTCGAATGGTCGAGGTGCATGCCGTGCCGCCGGCTCGTGTGGAGGAAGACGAACTTGTTGCCGGTGGCCGACAACGTCCCGACCACCGTGTACGGCGCACGCGACTCGATCGTGATGGGGACCCAACCTGTACGTGCAGTGAGCGTGAACGTGGTCTTTGCGAAGGTCACGAGGTCGAGCTGCTTCCTGAGCACTCCTTCCACGGTCGACACCCCCTCAGCTTGACGGGATGCCGGGAGGTCGTCGGACTCCGAGGCGAGCAGGAGATCGTCGAGCTCGGAAAGGATCGGGGGATGGCCTGTGACGGCGTCGTCGAAGTTGCTGATGCGTACGCGGGCGCCGGACACTTCCCGGGCGAGAGAGCGTTTGAGGACCGGACCGGTTCCCGTTGTGGCCAGCTGGCGAGTGCCGTCGGCGGTGACGGAGGTGAAGAACTGGGAGAGCGTGACGGGCTCGACCACAGGGTTCTGTGACAGCCCGGCGAGGAGCACGCTGTCGAAGGTCGGGTTGGGGACCCATTCGGAGGGAGGCAACGCGACCATTCCGCGCACCGCTGTTGTGTTGGGGCGTTCGAAGTGGACCATCGCCAGATCGGCGAGCAGCTGGGTAGCGGCGAGAGCGGGATCGTGGCGGAGGGAGGTGAACTGTCCGTCGAGCCATGTGTCCGTCTCCGCGGCAGAGACCGACTTGGTCGTGCCTCCGTGTGAGAGCTTGAGCGAGAAGGTCGAGGCCCACGTTCCGATGTTTGTCGCGGTGGTTGTGGGTGCGAGATCGGCGTCGGGCAGGACGAGCTGGGTGGCGCCGACCTGCGCGAGCCCGGCCGAGATGTCGTTGCCCACGGGACCCGCCTGTATCCACGCCGACGGCGTTGCGGTGGTCTCCACGCCCAGACGGTGGAGCTCTGTAGCCCCGGCGGCCATCTGGGCCACGATCTCGGTGGGTTCCCCCGCACCTGCGAGCGCACCGAGATCGACCGGGACGTAGGAGGGTGCCAGGACCTCGTCGGACGTCTGGTCCACCGAGAGCTCGGCGAGCGTCGCGTCCGCCGCCCGCCCGTTGGGCCCTGCGAGCCTCAGCTCTTGGAGGGTCTCAGGGGAGACGTCCAGCGTGAGCGGGACCGCAGACGCGCGCATCTCCGAGATGAGCACTTCCAGTGCTGACGCGTCGCCGGTGGTGAGGGGCTCGATGCCGGCTGTGGGGCGGGACGGGTGGGGCACAAGCGAGACGGGCGAGTCGACCGGTACGACCCAGACGAGCTCGAGCGGATGCGCGCTGGCCCCTGCGACGTAGGTGAGGAAGGTGGTGAAGCGGTGCACCACCGTGCCGCTCGAGCTCTGGAGCTCGACGACCGCGGGGTACACGCCTGTGCATGTGCCGGTGCCTGTGGGGGGGGCGCACGAAAGACCGATGCGGGTGCCGTTGTCGGTCGTGGCCGACTGCACGACGGAGAGGTCGAGGGAGACTGCACCCGAGCTGCGGGGATCGGCGGGAAGACCGGCGAGCGGGATGGGTGCGGTACGGGCGAGTGCGGTACCTCGCGGACCGCGGTGCACGACGTTCTTGAACTCGAATCGGCTGCGGAGCCGGGGGTAGAGAACGGTCACCACCCTTGCGCCCGACGGGACGCGGCCTACGGTCAGCTCGAGATCGAACGGGGAGCCCGGCTGCGGCGAGCCGCCCGCCTTTCCAGTCTGGGGGGCGACGACCCATTCGCTCTGGCCGGCGAGGCCGAACGCCACCGACGTGCTCGTCCCGGCGCTCGAGAGAGCCCGCGTCCCGCCTGCCGGGGGCGCAGCTGCGATCAACGGGAGCGCCACTGCGAGGATTGCCAGGAGCAAGGGGTACGCGGTCGCAGCCACCCTACGCGGCATGCCCGGCGCCAGGCGGCTCCTCATCGACACCACACGACGTTACTTTCCGAGCTGGAGCGCAGCCGTCGCGCCGCGTCATGTGGCGGACCGGGGTCGACCTGGAGCGTTGGGTCGTCGGGAGCGTGGAGGTCGTCGGGAGCGTGGAGGTCGGCGGGAGCGTGGAGGTCGGCGGTACGGCGGCCCAGCGGTACCGTGGCCCCGTGCAGTCCCCCAGCGTCCCCGAGCGCTTTCGCCCCCTCGTCGAGGCCACCGCAACGCTCGCCGGGCGGTTCCGTCGCGCGGGGCACCGCATCTACCTCGTGGGTGGGTCCGTGCGCGACGCCCTCGTGGACCGGCCGGGAGTGGCGTCAGCCGTGGCAAGG
>JASHUY010000133.1 GCA_030039755.1 Acidimicrobiales bacterium | reverse complement strand
AACGCGATCACGGCCCCCTCACGGAGAAGGAGCTGGCCGACGGTCTGGCCAGAGCTCGTGAGCTGCTCGGGCGCAAGGATCGGATCAAGCGGACGGCGTAGTGGCGGGAGTCACCTACGACTCCGGTGCCCTCATCGCCGGTGAGCGCAACGATCGGCGCATGTGGGCCCTGCACGTCGGCTTCCTTGCCGAAGAGGTCGTACCGGTCGTGCCTGCCCCTGTGCTCGCCGAGACGTGGCGGGGTGGTTCGCGACAGGCCAGCCTGTCTCGCATGGTGGCCGGTTGTCCGTCGAAGAGATGAGCGCCGACCAGGCGCGACGCGTAGGGCAACTGGTGGGTAGCTCAGGTCACGACGACGTCGTAGACGTCACCGTGGTCGAAGGTTCCGTCCGACGAGGCGCCGACGTGATCGTGACGTCCAATGAGGTTCGCATTCGCCGGGTGGCAGAGGCGGCGGGCATGCGAATTCGGATCGAATCCGTGTAGAGGATTGAGCCGCTCGGACCTCACTCAACCCATCGATCCACCTACGCTTCCGACCGGGCGTTACGGGACGCGTCGCGACCAGCCGCTGCCCGGCCGTACGGTCAAGGAGATACCGGCGAGGCAACCCAGAAGAAGTCTCGGGCGTCATGGAGGTCGTGATGGTCGATCTCGCCGCGGGACTCTCTCGAGGGGATGTCGCACCACCCCCTCGAACGGACGCGGGTGCCCCGACCGACACACGACATCGGCATCGGCATCGCCGTTGCGCAACGCTGATGAGCGTCGCCGTGCTCGCCGTACTGGTGGCTGCGCCGGACACGCTGGGTGTGGCCTCCGGCCGGATCCCCCAGCCCTCGCCCACGACGCTCGCCGCTGCCCTACGGGAGCTCCCGAAGGACCGGGGCACGAAGTCGTGCGCCGGCCTCGTCGTCACCGGGCCCGGGGCTGCGGCACGCTTCGGACTGGATACGGCAGGGGTGCCCGCACCCCTGTGGTCGGGCTCGGTGGGGACGGTGCAAGGCGTCTCGGGCGGCGACGTGATCACCACGGCCGGGTCCGACTGCGTGGCGGCGATCGACGCGTCGAGCGGGCGGACCCTTTGGGTCACGGCCGTGCGCGTCCGTGGGTCGTCGGGGGTCGAAGGGCTCACGGCCGATCCCCGCGTCGTCGTGGTGGGCCTGTCGCAGGTGATGGGGAGATCGCCCGGGATGGTCTATGCGGCCGTCGACGGGCTGGTCGGTCTCGATCCGGTGACGGGACGCAGGCTTTGGAGAATGGCCCTCGATCCCGATGGCCAAGAGCTCCCCGCGGTCGCGGAAGGCTCGAGCGTCGTCGTCTCGAAGGCCGACGGCACCGTCGAGGGCGTCAGGGCGTCGAGCGGCGTCGTCACGTGGTCCGACCCTCTCCCCCCGCGCTGTGGGCGCACCTCGACAACGGGTCCGCTCAGCCCGAGGGCGTCGGTCCTCTCGGCCGGTCGACCCGCGGTCGTCCTCTACCGTTGTGGAGTCCACGAGGTGATCGCAGCGCTCGATCCCCGTACCGGAAGGCGAGCCTGGACCTGGAACGCCTCACGCTCCGTCTTGTGGCAAGCCCGGGAGGTCATCGGGCCGACGACGCCCTCGCCCGACGGTGATGGGGTCGTCGCCATCGGCGAAGCGTCGATCGGGCGCCTCGGCGTGCCCACACGGACTTGGGAGCTCGATCCGAACGGTGCGGAGGGCTACGACGTCGCCGTCCTCGATCTGAAGACGGGCCGCCCGCTCTGGGTGCTGCGTGGCGTCCCGACACCGGCCACAGGGGCAGAACCCGACGTGGCCGTCGCCCGAGGGGACCTCTGTGTCGGCCACGCGGCAGACGTCGAGTGCTGGATGGCCAAGTCCGGCGCGCCGGCGTGGAAGTGGTCGGCTCCACAAAGACGGTCGTCTCAGCTCCTCGACCGTATGCCCGGGCTGGCGTTGTCGGGAGACGAGATCTTCATCGCGGTCCCGACGGCGGCGGCGGCAGAGATCGACCCCGAGTCGACGACCGAGCGTTCGGGCCCGGGCACGTTCGTGCTCGTGGGCTTCGACCTGACCGACGGCGCGGTCGTGGACTCGCAGGGTCTTCCCGCGTACTACGGAGGGCCGGACACCGCGGTCGTCTCCGACACAAACCCCCCGGACGTTCGCGTCGCGCTGGCCGGCATCGTCTTGTTGACCCCGAGCAAAGGGTCAGGGGTCCTGGAGGCCCTCCGAATGTGACGATTCGCGGCGTACGAGGAAGCCGAACCGGTGGTCAGGTTCATCGCCACGCTTCAATGGCATTGACATTCGGAGGCGCGGTGCTTCCGCGTCGAGGGCTCTCAGGCGACAGTGCTTCGGGGGAGATGGCGGTTCTTCTCGATATTGGATCGGTTGCCAGGGACGCCGCCACGCGCTAGGAGCAGGCGTAGTCGTCGTCGAAGGTGCCGCTTGTGTACTGGACGATCTCGATGCGTCCCGACGGGACGAACGCATCTGTCGACGCGGCGTGCGCGCGGTAGTGGGTGCACTTGTACGCCGGTGGCGGTCCCTGCCACCACGGGACGATCAGTGGGCCCTCCGGGTCGTAGGCACCCATCAGTGTGCCCCATGTGAAATTCGCGTAGAAGCCCACAGAGGCGACTCCTGCCGCGTGCAGTGCGTCGATCGCACCCATGAGGACCGACGAGTTGGCCCGGATGTTCTTCGACCAGTTCGCTCCTTCGACGTCGAGCCACCATGGCACTGTGGCGCGGGAGCCAACCTCAGAGATGGCCCAGTCGTAGTTGCTGATCGCCTCGATGTAACCGTAGTCGCACGCGGTGCGAACGGGCGCCGAGGCACAACCAGGCTCGGCTGTCGCCGACCTCCCGTAGATCATGAACATGTAGAGGTTGAGCCCCGGGCCGGCCCACGACACCTCTGTCGAAAAGCACGCGTTGGGGTTCATGTCACCCGAGTCGTTGACCTCGACGATGCCGATCGTGTGCGCTCCGCCCGGCAGCCCGCCGCACTGGTAGATCGAGATGTCGTAGCCCCTCGCGGCTGGCGGGTAGGTGGTCGATGACGAGGCGGTGGAGGTGGGCACGGACGGCGGTGTCGAGGCTGGCGCTGTCAAGACCGGTTTTGTCAACGTCGACGGGCCGACGCTCGTCGACGAGCCGGTTCCCTTTGCGACCGCGATGCCGACGATCGTCGAGGGTGGAACCGGTGCGGCGGACCCGAAGCGTTGCGCTGTGCCGAACGCGGTCACCTGCCCCTCTGCGTCGGTCATCCAGTACCCGTCGTCGTCGAACATCGCGGTCATGCCCACGATCGGGTCGCTGAGCACGTGGCCGCCGAACGACCCCCTGAATTTTCCCGCGGCGGCGCCGAAGCTGAAGATCCTGCCGTCAGACGTCACGAGCCAGTAGCCGTGGCCTGTCGTCGTCGCAGACATCCCGACGACGGGCTCGTCCAGGTGTTCGTCGTCTAGGGACCCATAGGAGTGGGCGGAGCCGAAGCTGAAGATCCTGCCGTCAGAGGCGACGAGCCAGTAGCCGCGGCCTGTGGGCGTGGCGGCCATCCCCACCACCTGCTGGGCGATGGTGCTGTCGCGCACGATGCCGGGCAGCGAGCCGAAGAAGGGGGCGTGGAAGCTGAACACGCCGCCGTCAGCGGCGACGAGCCAGTAGCCCCCCGTCGCCGGGTCGCCAACCATACCCACGACCGGAAAGGCCAGGTGCTCACCGCCCATCGATCCGTAGAACTTGGCAGAGCCGAAACTGAAGATCCTGCCGTCCCTGGCGACGAGCCAGTAGCCGTCACCTGTGGGCGTCGCAGCCATGCCCACGACTGGCTCGTCGAGCAGACGGCCCGCCATTGTCCCGTAGTGAGCTGCACCGCCGAAGGCGTACACCCCGCCGTCGGCGGCCGCGAGCCAGTAGGACTGGTCCGCACTGGGCAATGCCGCGCTCGAGGACACACCGTGGGACGTCTGCATGGGGCGTTGCGACGGGGTCTTGGGACTCGTCGACGCACCAGCCGACGCCGACGCTGAGAACAGGACGCAGACGACAGTGCCGGTGGCAAGGATCGACGAGAGGGCCCTGAGCTTCGAGAACCGGTCGGTGCGCGCAGTTGCGCGGCTCGTGGTGGGGGTTCCGTGCATGATCCCCTCCGTGGTCATCGTGCCCGGTTCCAACCGGTGCGTCCTGTTCCGTCGACAGCCATCGAAGGCCTTCGCAAATCGACTGCGTCGACGGTGATCGACTATGGGAACACGTGAGCGCGCGCGACGATCAGGAGGATCGATGCACGCGGATCCCCTCCGCTCCCAACTTCTTCCCCTGGAGACCGCTCGCTCCGAGCAGAGATCGGAACTCGGATCTCGCGAGAACAGGATAGCGATGTGTGGATGGTCACTGCAAGGAGTTCCCAACGAGCGAACGCGTCGGTCGTGTCGATCACCGCCGCTCCGGTTCAGCGCCGCGCACCGACACGCGACTACTCCGCTCGGCGCCACAGCGACAGGGCCGCGGTGGGGTCGGCGGAGGAGTGGACATGGGAGGGTTTGGCACCGCGCCGACCTCGCGAATCCCTGGTCACGCAGCACGGGCCGCCCGATGTGCCGTCGGAAGGTGACGCTCGACGGCTGAAGGGGAACGGGACCGCCATAGGGGCTGCGGTAACCTCCAGCAGTCGGCGCGTTCTGGGGGACCGGCGGTGACCTGTCCTAGCTGCGGAGTCGAGAATCGGGCGGGACGGCGGTTCTGCTCGCGCTGTGGCACCTCGCTGCCCTCGGTTTGCGCCTCCTGCGGGACAGTAAATGAGCCGGACGACGCCTTTTGCGGGCAGTGCGGGAGTGCTCTCACCATCGCGGGGTCCGACGTACCGGTCGTGCCCCATGGGTCCGATCCCGCTCCCGGCGGTGCGCTCCTTGGACCCGTCGCCGAGCGCCGGATGTGCTCGGTCCTCTTCTGTGACCTGGTGGGGTTCACGTCGTTGTCGGAGTCCAAGGACCCAGAAGACGTCCGTGAGATCCTCTCGCGCTACTTCGACGTGGCCCGGCGGACCATCACCCGCTACGGCGGGGTGGTCGAGAAATTCATCGGCGACGCGGTGATGGCGGTGTGGGGGACGCCGGCCGCCCAAGAAGGCGACACCGAGCGGGCCGTCCGAGCTGCCCTGGATCTCGTCGACGCCGTCGCAGTCCTCGGTGCAGAGGTCGCAGCACCCGGTCTTTGCGCCCGGGCGGGAGTGGTGACCGGCGAGGTGGCGGTGACCCTTGGGGCCGAGGGCGAGGGCATGGTGGCAGGCGACGCGGTGAACACCGCGTCGCGGGTCCAGTCTGTCGCCCAGCCGGGGTCGGTCCTTGTCGACGAGGCGACGAGGAAGCTCTCTGCGTCCGCGATCCTCTTGGAGGACGCAGGCAGCTACGCGCTGAAGGGGAAGGAGCAGCCAGAGCAGCTCTACGGTGCGATCCGGGTGCTCTCGGGGGTGGGGGGCAATCAACGGGCCGACGGCCTCGAGGCGCCCTTCACCGGACGAGACGTCGAGCTTCGGGCGCTGAAGGACCTGTTCCACGCCTCGGTCGATCGGAAGACCCCGCGCCTCGTCGTCGTCTCGGGGCCCGCCGGGGTCGGCAAGTCCCGGCTCGGCTGGGAGTTCTACAAGTACATCGACGGCCTCGCCGACACCGTGCTCTGGCACCGGGGGCGCTGCCTCTCCTACGGCGAGGGTGTGGCGTTCTGGGCTCTGTCCGAGATCGTGCGACAGCGCTTCGGGATCGCGGAAGAGGACCCGACCGAAGCGGCGTCGGCGAAACTCAAAGAGGGCCTGGTCCGATTCGTCGGAGACTCGACCGAGCGCGACTACGTGGGGGTCCGGCTCTCACGCCTCCTCGGCGTGCCGTACCTGTCGGAGACCAAGATCGTCCTCTCCCAGGACGAGCTCTACGCCGGCTGGCGGCTCTTCTTCGAGCGGTTGGCCCAGGTCGCCCCCGTCGTCATGTTGGTCGAGGACGCCCAGCACGCTGACGAGAGCCTGCTCGGCTTCTTCTCCCACTTGGTCGACTGGACGAGAGACCTCCCCGTCTTCGTGCTCCTCTTCGCCCGTCCGGGCCATGGGGCGATCGACGCCGGCTACGGGGTGGGCCGCAACCGCTCGACGCTCTCTTTGGACCCCCTCGACGTGGGGTCCATGGCGACGCTGGTCGACTCACTGGTTCCCGGGATGCCCGCCGAGGCCCGTGATGCCATCACCGCCCGCGCCCAAGGCATCGCGCTCTTCGCCGTGGAGACCGTGCGCTCGCTCATCGACCAGGAGATCGTGCAGAAGGACACCGACACCTACCGCCTCGCAGGCGATCTCGGCGCGCTCAGCGTCCCCGACTCCCTCCACGCTCTCTTGGCCGCACGCCTCGACGCCTTGGCACCCGAAGTGCGCTCGTTGGTCGCAGACGCAAGCGTGCTCGGGACGAGCTTTCCCAAAGAGGCCCTCGCGGCGGTCTCTGGGCAGAACGACGACGCCGTCGGAGCGGCGCTTGCAGAGCTCGTGAGGCGCGACGTCCTCGACGTCCTCGCCGACCCCCTTTCCCCAGAGCGGGGTTCCTACCGCTTCGGCCAGGAGATGCTCCGCCAGGTCGCCTACGAGACGCTCTCCAAGAGGGACCGAAAGTCCCGCCACCTCGCCGTCGCCTCGCACCTGCGATCCACCTTCGCCAACGACGGCGAGGAGATCGCCGAGGCCATCGCCCGCCACTACCTCGACGCCTTGGCCTCGGGTCCCAGCGACCCGGACGCGGCGGAGACCACCGCCCAGGCGCTCCACTTCCTCGTCCGGGCGGCTGAGCGCGCGGAACGCTCGGGCGCGCTCGGGCGCGCCGCCGAGAGCTACGCCGAGGCCGCGTCCATCGCTCCTTCCGGCCACGCACCCGCCCTCTTCGAGAAGGGGGCCCAAGCAAGCTCGGACGTCGGTGACCACGAGGCGGCCATCGGCCGTGCCGACGCCGCGCGGGAGGGACACCTCTCCCTCGGCGACCGTCGTGGAGCGGCCAGGGCCCAGTCCATGAGGGGATACGACCTCCAGCGGCTAGGGCGTCACGACGCCGCTCGCAGCGCGCTCAATGAGGCGCTCGAGGTCCTGCGCGAGGACCCCGACGCTGACACGGTCACCGCGCTCAGGTTCCTTGGCAGTCTCGAAACCTTCAGTGACAACGCCGCTGAAGGCCACCGCCTCGTCACCGAGGCTCTCGACCTCGCACAGGCGCTCGGGGTGGGCACAGCGCACCTCGCGCTTTTGTTCTCCACTCGCGGCATCGCCAATTCGGTCGCCGACCGCCTGGCCGAAGCTGCTTCCGACTACCGCGAGTGTGCACACCTCGCCGAACGGGTCGGGGACTACGCGACGCTCGGCAGGGCGCAAGTCAATCTCGCCGATGTGCTCGTCAAAACCGACCCGGAGGCGGCCACCCATGCCGCTCGATCGGCTGTCGCCAACTGCCGGCGAACCGGCCGGCGCGAACTACTGAGCTACGCCTCGGCCAACCTGGCTATCGCGTTGCTGGAGCTCGGCGAGTGGGACGAGGCAGCCGACGTTCTTCGTGACGCTCTTGAGGTCGACCACCTCGATCACTGGTTCGTGCGCGCCGTCGACGGGTGGTTTGCGGGGCTGCGAGGGGATGGGGAGCGGGCTTCGGCCGCCCAGGAGTCGCTCACCCGCTACGGCCAGAGCGAGGACCTACAGCAACAGTCGCAACTGGGTCTTCTCGATGCCGCTTCAGCCGTGTGCGCGGGGGACGTCGCCAGTGCGCTCGGCTACGCCGTGGGCGCGCTGGAGAAGGCAGAGGCCCTCGGGGTCGGTGCCGACGCCATGCGACTGGCGTGGCCGCTCGCTGCACGCGCCGCTCGCAATCTCGGGGAACGGGCGACCCTCGAACGTCTCACCGCCATGCTCGACGCCCATCCGACCGGCCACCTGCCACCCGTCCTCCGGACCGAACGCAGGCTGGTCGCTGCGCTCCTCGCAGCCGACGCCGAAATGCCCGAGGTGACCCCGACTGCCGTGTCGGCGGTTGCAGAAGCCGTCGGCTCACTTCGTCGGGTCGGGAACCCCTACCAGCTGGCCCACGGGCTCATCGACTACGCCGAGGTCCTCTTGTGTGCCGGCGACGAGGCGGCGGTGGAAGAGGCGCTGACCGAGGCAAAGGACATCGCCGGGCGAATGGGCTGCCCCCCGCTCATTGCGCGGGCCGCCTCTGTCGGTGCGATGTCAGCACACATCGACGCACCACGCTGACGCCGGATCGTCCCGAGCGCGGCGGCGTTGCAGCGGCTGGCTTCGGTGCTCTCGCGACCCCAGGCCTTGTGGCTGCGACCGGGTGCTTGACGTCGGTCGATCACCTGCAATCACCCGAGGGGAGCATTCTTGCCGCGATGCAGGCGGTCCATCGGCGCGCGCGGAATGCGAAGGTTGTCGTCGTCGGCGACCCGAACTTCATTCCTGCTTCTCTGCCTCCCACTGAAACGTGCCACCCGTCTTCGGGCATCCTCTAGTACCTCGAGACGTTGTCCGCAGCCGATGTCGAGTTCATCCACAATGACATCGATCTGCTCAACCACGAGATCCAGGTGCTGAGCGCCGGACAAGGATTTGTGTTTGTGCAACCGGACGCCGACACCTGGTCGCCTCGCACGATCTGCGAGTCAGGCGGACAATCGCGGTTCGTGCCCGTGACGCTGACTTCAGCGTTGACGGGGCACTCCGTAGCGTTCTCCTCACCCGACATCGCAAGGGCAGAGGAGCTCTCCGAGGAGGTGGAGCCCTACGCCGAATGATCTCGGGCTTTCGATCCGGCTCGAGACGCCCCTGACCCCTCGGAGTTCATCGGACAGGTCTTGCCTTGAGACCTGGCCCCGTCGGGAACGCGAGCTCGCCCGGGTGGCCAGGATGTGGGTGCTCTGTTCTTCAGCGCGAGCGACTACTCGAGCGTCGCACCACCTCCGCACCACTGACGGCGGACACGCAAAGCTCCCCGTAGACGGCCACTGAACCTCCCCGCGGACGGACACCAATAGTCCCCGCGGACGGCCACCGGATCTCCCCGCGGACGGACACGGATCTCCCCG
>JASHUY010000132.1 GCA_030039755.1 Acidimicrobiales bacterium | reverse complement strand
CGGTCGTCGTGCGAACGGAACGGGTCTTTCAGCAGCACGGTGCGCTGCGCCTGGTCGTTCAGCTTGAGGTGCACCCAGTCGACGGTGAAGTCGCGGCGCCGTTCCTTGGCGCGACGCACGAAGGCGCCGCGGAGCCGCGCTCTCGTCGTCTGCGGCGGTTCGGTCATCGCGTTGGCGATGTCGGTGTCCGCGCAGGTGCGGTCCACCTGGTCACGCGCCTGCAGCTTGTAGAAGAGGCCCCGGCTCCGGTCGACGTCGTGGTACATGAGATCGACGAGCGCGGCCTTCGGATGCGAGAGCGGAACGCCCTGACGCTGGCGGACCTGGTCGATCAGGCGGTGCTTGGCGACCCAGTCGCACTCCCGCCACAGGGACAGCGGGTCGGACTCGAGGCCCTTCAGGCAGTGCTGCCACATCTCCAGGGCCCGCTCCTCCTCGGGACCGAGCCCGTGGCGGTCCCGGAAGCGCGACGCGCGCTCCAGGTACTCCATCTGGATGTCGAGCGCGCGCATCTCCCGGCCGTTTGCCAGCCGGACGCGGCGCTGGCAGGTGACGTCGTGGCTGATCTCGCGGATCGCGCGGATCGGGTTCTCGAGCGTGAGGTCGCGCAGCACCGTGCCGGTGTCCTCGAGCATCGCGAGCAGGATGCTCGTCGAGCCGATCTTGAGGAACGTCGCGTACTCGCTCATGTTCGAGTCGCCGACGATGACGTGCAGGCGCCGGTAGCGCTCGGCGTCGGCGTGGGGCTCGTCGCGGGTGTTGATGATGGGGCGGCTGCGCGTGGTCGCAGACGAGACGCCTTCCCAGATGTGCTCGGCCCGCTGGCTGATGCAGTAGACCGCGCCACGTGCCGTCTGGAGCACCTTTCCCGCTCCGGCGAAGATCTGGCGGCTCACGAGGAACGGGATGAGCACCTCGGTGTAGCGGTTGAAGTCGTCGTTGCGCTCCGTGAGGTAGTTCTCGTGGCAACCGTAGGAGTTGCCGGCGGAGTCGGTGTTGTTCTTGAACAGGTAGACGTCGCCGCGGATCCCCTCCTCGCGCAGGCGCGCCTGCGCGCCCGCGACGAGCTGCGACAGGATCCACTCCCCCGCCTTGTCGTGCACGACGAGGTCGCCGACACGGTCGCACTCCGGCGTCGCGTACTCCGGGTGGCTGCCGACGTCGAGGTACAGCCGAGCGCCGTTCTCCAAGAAGACGTTCGACGAGCGCCCCCAACTGACCACCCGCCGGAACAGGTACCTCGCCACCTCGTCGGGACTGAGCCGTCGCTGGCCACGCAGGGTGAACGTGACCCCGTACTCGTTCTCGAGCCCGAAGATGCGACGCTCCACGCAGGCCACGGTAGTGCCAGGCGCACCGAGGGAGGCCGCATACGGCCCCGCGCGATCAGCGTGGCGGCCCGGCGCGACCGGCCGTCAGCCCGGCGGAGGCCCTGCGTCCCCGCCTTCGACGGCAGCCTGGTCGTCCTCGCCCCCCGAGGTCCGGCTGCGCGGGGCACGCGTGCCCCGCGGACGCTGGCCCTCCCCTGTCGGTTGCGTCGGACGGGGAGTGGCCGGCCCCGAGAGGATCTCGGACACCTCGCCGTTCGAGATCCTGCGGAACGCGCGCCGGCCGTTGTCCCGGCTGAGCGCTGCGACCTCGAGATCGCCCGGGCCGAGGGTCCGGTCCGGCCCGGCGAGCGCCCGGACCGCCGCGCGGACGGCGTCGGCGCGGTCGCGGCCGCCGCTCCAGTCGGCGCCGACCCGCTCGGCGATCGTCTCCGCGTCACCGCCCAGGACGGCGAAGCGGTCCTCGTCGGTGATCGTGCCCTCGTAGGCGATGTGGTACAGCTGGTCGGGCTTGCCGTTCGTCCCGAGCTCGGCGACGAGGATCTCCACCTCGAGCGGCTTCATCTCGTGGGTGAAGACGTTCCCGAGGAACTGCGCATAGAGGTTGGCGAGGGACCGGGCGTCGACGTCCTCCCGGCTGAAGGCGAAGCCCTTCGTGTCCGCGTGCCGCACGCCCGCAACGCGCAGCTGGTCGTACTCGTTGTACTTGCCGACCCCCGCGAACGCGATCCGGTCGTAGATCTCACTGATCTTGTGGAGCGAGCGTGACGGGTTCTCGGCCACGATGAGCACGCCGCCGGCGTAGACGGTGGCGACCAGCGAGCGCCCGCGGGCGATGCCCTTCTGCGCGTACTCGGCCCGGTCCTTCATGACCTGCTCGGGCGCGACGTAGAAGGGCATCGTCATGCCCGCTCACCTCCGCGGGAGGTACGCCCGACCGTGTCGCGCTGGACGGCGTCGCGATCGACCGTGTCGCGCTGGACGGTGTCGCGCTCGACCTGTTTGCGGTCGATGAGGGCCTTGAAACGTTCCGCGACCTCCGGCTCGGGGACCTCCATGTAGCCGTCGAAGGTCACGACCGCCACCGTCGGGTAGATGCCGCGTACCACGTCGGGCCCGCCGGTCCCCGAGTCCTCGTCGGCCGCCTCGTAGAGCGCCTGGATGGCGAGCTCGACCGCCTCGGTGCGCGAGAGGCCTTCGCGGAAGCCGAGCTTGATCGTCGTGCGCGCGTCCCGCCCGCCCGAGCCGATCGCCTGGTAGTCCGCCTCCTCGTAGTGGCCGCCCGTCACGTCGTAGCTGAAGATGCGCCCGGCGGCCCGGCCCGTGTCGTAGCCGGCGAACAGCGGGACGACCGCGAGTCCCTGCATCGCGAGCGGCAGCTGCTGACGGACCATCTGGGCGAGCTGGTTCGCCTTGCCCTCGAGGCTGAGCGTGACGCCTTCGACCTTCTCGTAGTGCTCGAGCTGGGTCTGGAAGAGCCGGACCATGTCGACGGCGAACCCGGCCGAGCCCGCGATGGCCACCGAGGAGTACCGGTCGGCAGGGAAGACCTTCTCCATCGAGCGGTGCGCGATCGAGTGACC